>CAVPSS010000005.1:0-110844 GCA_963708495.1 Candidatus Bathyarchaeota archaeon | reverse complement strand
CCACTGCCACAAAACGCGGAGGGCCCCAACACTGCAACAACAGTGGATCTTGAAGGCAACCATAACCTAATAGATGCAGCAAAGGGAGCCGGAGTGAAACAATTCATATTCACGTCATTAAGCATTGCAGATCCAAACAGTCCAGTTCCATTTGTTCAGGCAAAAGCAAAAACGAAGATTATCTTCGATCAAGCAATATTCCCTACACTATTGTTGCTCCAAACGCCTTTATGGAAACATGGATAGCCCTACCAGTCGGTATCCCAGCAATCACAGGTCAAAATGTAACAATAGTTGGCGAAGGAAAAAGAAAACACTCCTTCATCTCGCTAAACGACGTGGCAAACTTGATGGTCGCCTCACTCAACAACCCAAAATCAATTAATCAACGAATAGTCATCGGTGGCCCAAAACCTTATTCAATGCTTGACTCAGTCGCAGTTTTTGAAAAAGTATTAAACCGTCAAATACCAATAAACCATGTTGCTCCAGGTGAACCTATACCCGGATTGCCAAGCATGATATCCGAAATGTTGGCAGGGGCCTCAATTTTTTTGACTCACCAATCGAAATGAACGAACTCTCCAAACTATACAGAGTTGAATTAACTTCGATGGAAGACTTTGCAAACAAATTTGTTGAGAATTTAAAAGCCGATAAATGCAATTAACCCTTTCCAACCATGAAAAAGACTATTTCTAAAAAAGAGCTTACACTACATCCAAGAAGTCGCATTCTTAGCAATAAATTTGGTGAATCAAAAAAAAGAAAAAGAGAATAGTTGACTATTTTATTTTCCATGTTTCAACTCTCCGATATTCTAAAGACGTCGTTTGCCCCACGGTAGAGCATTACTGAGTTTGCTGTTGAGTCTGTCCAAGCAAACCTGATTTCGCCTTCAGTACTGGTTTTAACTAAGTATACATCGTCATTTCCTGCGCCAAAAGAGTTTGTAAATCCAGCAATTGCGAAAGCACCATCCATTGTTTGAACTATAGAATACGGGATGTCGTCACCTTGCCCTCCATAGGTCTTAGTCCACTGGGTGTTACCAAACGAATCTGTTTTGATAACCCAGACATCGAGCGAGCTTATCCCGGCATAATTGCTGATGCGGTTGAAGCACCTGACCCGTAGGAAGTAGTGAAAGCAGCCATTGCGTACCCGCCGTCAGTTGTTGAGATAAGTCCAGTATAGGCATAGAGGTAATCATCGTTTGTTCCGCCGTATGTATTGTTCCATTGCATGTCACCGTTAACATCAGTCTTTACTAACCACACGTCAAAGCCGCCGTTCCCCGAAGAATTAGTAAAGCCTGCTAGTGCATAACCGCCATCTAAGCCTAATTAAAGAGCGACAAATATCCGTTTCTGGTCCGCCATAAGTTTTGTTCCATTGCATGTTACCAGTATAGTCTGTCTTTACTCACCAATAGTCATGATTTCCAGCGCCAAAGGACATTTGTCCTCCTGTAATGCGTAACCGCCATCTGAAGTCTGTAACACATCCAATGCAGAGTCACCGTTTGTTCCACCAAATGTCTTATTCCATTGCATGTTACCAGCAAAATCTATCTTGATGAGATAATAGTCTGTTAGTCCAGCACCGTAAGAATCTGTATAACCTGCAATTGCATATCCGCCTTGACTATCTATGGCGCCGTATGCCCTGTCTTGGCCTGCACCGCCATAAGTCTTATTCCACTGAAGATTTCCTAGCTATCAGTCTTTATCACGTTTACATCGTATCCGCCTGCACCCCATGAGTTAGTATGGCCAGTAACAAGTATCCGCCGTCAGTTGTCAAAATTATAGAATTAACGTAGTCTGTCCCTGCTCTCCGTAGGTCTTGTACCATTGCATGTTACCATTTACATCAGTCCTTACCAGCATTACATCCCAACCGCCTGCACCAAAAGACGTCGTTTCGACTGCTATAGCAAATCCTCCATCGCTTGATTGAACTAAGCTGTAGGCTTGATCCTTAATTGCTCCTCCGAAAGTCTTATGCATCGAGAAATGTAGTTTGTCAAGCCATAGGATTTTTCGTGAGGCTGTTGATCAACTATTGTCTTTCCAGTTATCTGGACATTGTGTCAACGCTGTTTAGGTTGTGGTTAACAGTTATGGTTTGTCCTGCTTTGGACGTGATGTTTATCCAACCGCTATCATAGTCTGGTGTAGAGAGTCCTGCGGCTCCTTGTAGTCCTTGTAAACCTTGGGCTCCAGTAGCCCCTGTTGCACCAGTTGCTCCCGTCGTCAGCTGCTCCTGTAGCTCCAGAAGGTCCTCTTGAACCTGTAGCCCCTGTATCTCCCGTCGCTCCAGTCTCACCAGTATCGCCTTTAGGTCCTTGAGCACCTGTGTCACCACGTAATTCTTGTTTTCCTACTGTGAGTTGACTTGATGTGATTCCATACGATAGAAGACCTGCAACTAAAATTGCTGCTATTAGTCCAACTGCAAATATTGTTTTTGTTAATCCTTTTTTATTCATTTTTTTCACCAATTTTTCTCGCTATGGACCTTTAGGATGCAAAAAATACTTAGTTATTTTTACTATTAAAAAAGCCTCTATTTATACCCCAAAAGCTCATTTGAGATAAAAAACTGCTTAATTCAAATAATTACAATAAAATTAATCATTTAAGTGAAAATAAAGGTAAAAATAAACTCAGAATGACTAAATAAACCTTGATTGCGAGTGTTTATTTTTTGTTTCTTGCTACCTTAAGATCAATCTGCCTCTTCACTGGTTCCTTTTCGTAGCAAATCCGGAGCTTCATAATATTACCACCCCTTCCTCGTTCACCAGGGAAGAATCGCGTTTCAACCAAGCCTCTATGTTGTAACTCCCCGATTATTTTTCCCAATCGACCTTTTCTTCCATAAACAGCTGAAGACGGTACTTTGGTGTGCTTAACTGCATTCATCAAGGTTCTCCATCCCGACTTCTCGAGAGGTAATCTCAATCGCATATAATCTTCAACAAAAGATCCAACCAAGAAATCAAAAACCTTGCCAGAATGTTCACCTTTAAATTCAAATTCTACGACTAAATCTGATGAAGACACAAATTGCTTTTCTGTAGAAACAACTTGAAACGATGTTTCACTTTGATTCTGCTTTGATTGAAGTGCAGGATTTATCTTTATCTTGACGGGGGTGAATTTGTGCACTTTAATATTTTTCATTTTATCTTCATAGACAAGCTCCGGTGAAAAGATGTAATTACCTTCTTTAGTCGCTTGAAGTGTAAATTTGATAGTTACCATTTCAAAAGGTTCAATGGGCTGTTTTTTGAGGTCTAAAGAACCTTTGGTTAGAACGTGCGCAGTTTGCAGATTACAAAAGTTAAAGTTGGGAGGAATAACATTTTCCACTCTTACAAGCAATCCATTAATTCTGGAAACGTTAACAAAATCAAGCCTAAAAACTAATTCTTCTCCTACGACGTTATCTTTTTTGACAAGTAAGGCTGTTTCAATCCCAAAATCTCTAAATTGGCTATCAATTTTCTCAGTAAGCGTCATAGCTTTTGCTCTTTGAATATGGGCATCCTCGGAGTGTCCTTGATTATCCAAGGTTAGAGCGTAATCCATCCTCATTATTGCTTCAAAGGGTTTTGCGAAAAGCGCGCCTTTCAAGAGCTCAAGACTCAAGTCAAAAAGCTCGTTACTTTTTGCCCAATCTTTCTTTGCGGCAAAAAACAATGCCTCAGCTTTAATCATAGCAGCATAGCCAAGTTTACTACCTGCCTTAGACTCATCCGGGAACAACTGCTTAATCTTAGCGTAACACCTCTCAGCGTTTTATATCGCCAATTTTTGAATACAACGCCAAAAGAGTTGCCCAACTCTGGCTTTGAGAATAGTGAGAATCAGTTTTCTCGGCATATTTGACCGCTAACAAGTTCTTGGAAATTGCAGATTTTAATTCACCTAAGACATCAGAGCTATAGCCGAATAGAGCGCAGCCCAAGAAGCCCTATTATTATAAGATATCTTCTCCCCAATCTCAAACGACTTATCGAAGCAGGCAAAAGCTTCTTCAAACAATCGGTAATTAAAAAATACCTGGCCAGCATAGAAGTAAGCATCGACTTGCCCCCGCAAATCTCCAATTTCTTCATTCAAAGCAACAGCACGCTTTGCAGTTGCAACAGCTTTTTCAGGGTAGCCTTCAGTTTGGTATAAACTAGCACTTTCATTTAGGGCTTGAGCCAAATCTACCAAAGAATTTACTTCTTCGAATTCAATGATAGCTTTTTGCAAGCACACCAACGCTTCTTTAGTGTTTCCAAAAGAGCCCATAGCTGCTCCTTTGTTTAGAAGAACCCTCGCATATTCCAAGCGATTAGCACCCTTCAGGTTTTCCGCCTCTTTGGACAATTCTAATGAAAGATCAAAATTGCCCAGAAAACGAGCGGACACCATTGCTTTTCTAAGGGCACGCAACTTTACAACTTCAACATTCGCACTGTCCATAAGCTGTTGAAACCTATTCAGTGCTTCACTAAACTCCCCAGTTGCAAGAAAAGCATTCCCAAGACCTTCAATAGCAGAAATACGATCAGCACCATATTCTTCTTTTTCACCAGCAATATCTATAACATGTAAAAAGTATTTCTTCGCTTCCAAATTACTAAACTTAGCTAAGGCCTCCTTGCCCGCCAGTAACGAATAGACCAATGTTTTAGGCGAGTTCCCAGCTTTTTCATAATGATAAGCTAAGTCACTAACTACACTTTTCTTATCTATCCTACTTAGAGTCTCTAATCTCTCCGCAATCATCAGGTGGTAACCCACCTTCAAAGGCAGGGGCAATTCATCATAGATTATATCCCGAGACTTCGCATGATCAAACAAATAAGAACTATCTTCAAACTTTATCAACGAAGTTGTTTGAGCGATGGAGTTCAATTTTTCTAGTATCTGAATCTGCTCTTGACTTAAAACTGAGGCTATCAACTTATAATCAAACTTCTCTCCTAAAACAGAAGCAACGTCGAGGATTTTTCTTTGCTTAAGTTTTAAACCACTAACTCTTTGCAAAATTAAGTCTTTGACTTTTGAAGGAATTTTTAATCTGTCGATGGAGGGATGCCATTCACCATTTTCTTGAATAAGGCAGCCTTCACCCATCAAAGTTCTCAACGACTCAACAACAAAAAAAGCATTTCCATGACTCTCAGTTACCAAATTATCCAAAAAAGAAGGTTGAATTTGACCACCCAACATACTGGATGCCAACAATCCAACCTCATAGGGATTAAGGCTGGGCAATTTAATTTCCCGATATAGATCTTCCCTTCCCATCACTCGAAGTGTTTCAACAAGCGATGAGGGATGTCCCTCTAAATCAAAGCTTAAACCTTCACTCCTAAAAGTCGCTATGACAAGAATTCTTTCAGAATTGACAAATCGGGAAATGTAATGAAGCAAAGCCAGCGAAGTAGAATCAGCCCAATGAATATCTTCAAGTACCAAAATAACTGGCTTTTTTGTCGACAAGCTTAGTAATTCTTTAGTGACCGATGAAAAGGTGAAATCCATCCAAACTTGCGGTGATCTCTGCTCGTTTCCATATCCGCTACTTTGAAAAGGCATTAGACCATCGGTTTGGCCAGAGATTGTGGGGATCGGAGAAACTAGTCCATCCATACTCGAAAAAACTGCACTAAATGCCTCGATAAAAGGAAAATAGGGAACACCTGCATTGCTCAAACACCAACCATATAAAATGTTGATTTCTTTCTTGCGAGCTATCTCGATAAATTCGTTAACCAGTCTGGTTTTTCCACTTCCAGCTTCTCCAGAAATAAAGATTGTTTGTCCATTAGCATTCAGAACAGCTTCTAAGTTCTTGCATAAAGCGCCGGTTCATTGCTTCTTCCGACTAAGACTGGATTAGACAGACCCAAACGCTTCACCAAATACAATATATAATATGAGCACTTAATTTTTATTTAACAATTTTCTATTTGCATATTACTGTTCTTTAAAACTGACCAGACTAAAAGAAGAAGATTAAAAAAAATTGCACTTCTTCTACTACTTTGTTAACTATACATTTTGAATCGCATTGCAAAGTAATCGGTAAAAAAGTTATTCAATCAATAGAAGTAGTAGCCTTAGTTGAAATTTGCAGCACGGCTACTATTTCCAAAGCTCAATGACAGTGCTGAAAAAACAACAACATTTGTTATTTCAACTGTTGTTCTTCTCTTGAGCTTGATGTAATGCTGAACAAGGTTTGAAAAAAAAAACCGTGGGTTCCTTTGGAAAAAACACAATTTTTTTCTCCTTCAATCTCGTTTTAAGAAATTACAAGATTAATCGTTTGGATAAATGAGCATCTTTGCTCAAAAGAAGTAGTAGTCGAAGTGAATTTTTCAGCAACGTCGACTACTGCCAGAACACAATCTCTTCTTACAATATCCTCTCGCCTGCACCCCGATTAATTGCTATGACAAATTTAATCGGTCTATCTTTTGGAGTGTAGTTGTCTCCGAGATATCGCAATGATTCGGAAGGCCATTCGATAACATTTTCTCCATCGTTTGATAGAGTTGGAAGTAGTTTTGGATGATCCTTTAGAAATCGTTTGGCTTCTTCAACAATACGGATGTCTTCTTCATAATCGAAAGACTTTGAGCTGCCATTCTCGTCTACTTGTTTATCTCTAATTCTTGCAGCACAAACCATAACCTCACCCAACTTAACTTTTGAATTCTCAATTAATTTCTCAGAAGGGTTGTACCAACCTGTTTTAGAAGCCAACTTGTATGCTAGATTCTCAGCTTCCGCTGGTGTAATTCCAACTTCAACAGCAAGCTCAACAATCGTGGGTACTCGTAAGAGTAAGGGTTTTAAACGCTCGATAGCTGTAGCGATTCTGGAATCATCGACTTCAAAAGGGAGCTTATGTTTTGGCAGCATATACCACGTTTCCCAACCGCCTCTCGATTCAAGAGCTCTGGATTTCTTGAAGAGCTTTCCATCATCAGCAAGCTCCTTTAAAGTTTTATCGAGTTTCTTTTCTGACATAATTGAGGGACATAATTGATTAACGAGCCATTGCCTACGCATTGGACCATTTTTAACCGAATCTAAAACCGATTTGTCGTAATCAACCTTAGATTTGCTTTCGTACGGTCGACCGCCCTCCATGGTAACCATCCAGTCTATCCCGACTAACACCACTTTTAAGTATTGTTCAAACAAAGGTGATAAAAATCCCTCAAATATACAATCGAAAAATCATCAGAATTGGCAAAACAAGTCTAGGCATCATATTGCCCAAAGCCTGGCTACGATACTACTCGCTTCAAGCAGGCAACCAAGTAGAAATCGTAAGTAACGGGCACGTAACAATAAACCCCTTCAAAAGCGCAGACAAACAAATTTTAACGGAGGTGAACGCATGAACCAGCAAGTCGAATTTTTAGTAAAGATCCGCGACGCACATTTAACCTTTGTAAAAGCCACAAATGAATACATAGAATCCTTAGCGCCACCGGAAGTCAAAGAAGACATTGAAAAATCAGAAGTCAAAGAGATACCCTTCACTGAACTAAATTTTGAACGCGAAGAAGGCCCAAAAATCGGCGTCTTCGAGGCCGCCTACAAAGCAGATAACCCGCAAGACAAATGGACCCAAGCCTACAACATTCTAATAACTTCCAAAGCAACCATCAAAGACCGCTACCACAACGAAGGCTACCAATACAGCTACTGGCTATACGAAGGAAACAAAATCTACAGACAAAAATTAAAACCCAAAACCAGTTGAGGCGTTTTTGATGGCTGAGCGAGGAAAAAACAAGAAATGTGCGGACTGCGCCAACTGGAAAATCAAAGAAAGCCAATGCACCTACTACGACGACATCGTACATGGAATAATCCATAAAACTGATGATGCCTGCAGCGATTTTTACCCTAAAGAAAAACAGAAATCAAAAATTCACAAATCAAGCGGCATAGCTGAGCAAGGATATTTTGAGGCAATCTACCACAAACAAAAACCCGCCTTCCTCACCATAAACAAAAATCAATTTAGAATCTACCCCCAAGTCACCGCAGAAGGCGAGATCTTCGAGCCAAAAGAGTTTCCAAGCGAATTCCCCTACGAAGCCTACGGCTATTTTGAAGGCGAAGTACTCAGCCTCGAAAAACTTTTCTGGAAAATCCGAGACGAATTCAACCTCTTCTTAGATGTGGAATCAATTTGGAAAGATTACCTGGCAGCATGCGTTCTATTAAGCTACCAACAAGAGAAACTGCGCACAGTTCCCTACCCCTACTTTGTGGGTGATAATGAGAGCGGCAAAACCGTCGCATTAAACCTGCTAAACTGGCTATGCTACCGACCCATGTTGGGCGTTACTATTCCGTCAGCAGACGTCTACGGCTACCTCGACGACTCAGACGCACCAGGCACCATACTTGAAGATGAAGCCCAAGGATTGCAAAAAGATAGTGATAAAGCCAAAATCTACAAAGCAGGCTACAAAAAAGGCGCCGTCGTCCCCCGAACCATCATGATGCAAAACAAACGCTTCATAAAATACTTCCGAGTCTTTGGCTTCAAAGCCTGCGCAGCCGAAGAACTCCCCAGAGTCAAAGGCCTACTTGAACGCTTCATCTTCATACCCATGACGGAGGGCATCCCAAACAAAGACTGGGCAGACCTAAACGAAACAGACGAACAACGACTCCGCGAACTGCGCAACATACTCCTAAAATGGCGCTTAGCTAATATGGAATGGAAAATTCCAGACATAGAATTGCCAGTAAAAGGAAGACTAAAAGAACTCTGGAAACCCGTCATCCAAATAATATCAGGATTAACAGTTGAAAAAGAACTCAGAACACAACTTGAACTTCTGCAAAAAGAGAGGCTCAACGAGAGAATCAACACTTTAGAAGGACACATAGTCAAAGTGATCTGTGAACTAATTACTCCAGGCGAACCCATTTCTTTTGCAGACCTTTGGACAAATTTAGTAACTGATTTAGGGGCAAAGTTCGATGACAAAAAACCAAACAAGGTGGATACCCCAGAATTTGGAGAAGTTACCAAGCAGAAGATTGGTTATAGGCTAAGGGAGGTTTTAGGAGGAAAGAAAATCAAGGCAAGAGGACAAGATGGAACCGAACGCGTTTACGCCTTTGACTTTGAAAAGCTCAAGCGGATAGCTAAAAAATACGGTTGCAACCTTGTTCCCAAGTTCCCAACAAACACAAGTTTAGAAGAGTGCTCAACAACTAAACCTGAAAGTGAAGTCGAAGAAAATAACTCCTTTTCTAAAAATACGCCTATTCAAGAGACACAAAAAACACAAGAAGGGGGGGAAAATTTACCTAATGTTGGGCAACTTGGGAACTCGGGAACAAACCACACACTTGAAGAATTAGCATTAAAAACCAAATCTCTATACAGACTCGAGTTTGATTTTGGCATAAACACCTGTATAATCTGCAAAGTCCAAGACAAATCAGACTGGCAAATCACAGAATTCAACGACTCATGGGGCTTACTTTGCGGTCCATGCGGAATAAAACTCTCAGAAAAACTAAACAAAAACCAGTAACTCCAAAGTTCCCCCGTTACTTATTATTGAATGTCAAATTCGTGAAACCTTAAATCTTACATCATGTCTTACGTAACGTATGACAATGAAGACAGTAAGTGTAAGAATATCCGAAGAAGAAAAGCACCAACTAAAGAAGTATGGCAAACTATCTGATACACTAAGAGAAGGCATGAAACTCTACCTAAACAAAAAAAAATCTGATGAGTTGCTATGCAAACTGGAAAAACTACAATCCGAAAGTCAAATAAAAACCTCAATTGAGGAAGAAGTAAAACTAATTCGAGAGGACAGAGAACGCTGATAGTTGCCGACAGTAGTTTCCTAGTTGAAGGTCTCCTTAAGAATAAGGAACTACTTGCAGTTGAACAGATTGTGGCTCCAGATTTAGTTGCCTACGAAGTTACAAACGCCATTTGGAAGCATGAACATCTTTTAAAAGACATAGATAGCGGTAAACAGTATTTATCAATTTTCTACGGTCTAATGGATGCTGGAAAAATAAAGATCCTAACCCCAAACGAAGAGCTAATGCAGGAATCATTTTCAATCGCAAAAAGACAAGGAATTACATTATACGACGCAGTTTTCATTTCTCTGGCAATAAAACTAGGATTGACCTTAAAAAGTTACGACAAAGTCCAAATTCATGCGTTAAAATCTGAGAACAGCCGATCTTACGATTCCAAGTGAAAAAGATGAAGTTGTTTAAAGAAGCTTGAAAAACCTGACCTGTCAAAAGAGCTAGAAACCATGTAAAACAGAGTCGATGAAAGAATTACAGAATATGGCTAACTGTCAAACGATGGAAATAACTCTTCTACATCTTCATGTTGCGAATTGATGATGGCTTTAAGCTCTTCAACTTCCATTAATATTGTATTCACACACATTTGGAAAAAATTTGTGATTTAAACCTTCAAAATAGTAAACATGTCCAAATATCGATTGAGCGTTTTAACAAACTCACTCCTTTGAGGCCCATACGGACAAAAACTCGAGAAAAAATAAACCCAATAATACAGAAAGAGACTGGATGCACCCTTAAAAATCATATAACTTGGGAACTCGGGAACAAACCTTACAGGAGAGATGGAACCGGAATTAACTACACCATTTAATCTTGAGGTTTAGGATTCCTTTGAAATGTATGTCATCTGAAATGAGTGTACATTTTTCTCCCTTGACTCTCCAAACCACTGATCCAATCAAATTTGGAAATAAGTTGCGACGGCACCGCTTAGATTGGTCTAACATTGCTTTTGTAACTTTGAAGTCCTTAAAGCAAACAAGGTTATGTCCTAAGCTAATAACTTCCTTATCAAAAATAGCTCAACTTGCCTTTTTAGTCAATAGGCTGCTCGAAAAAAATAATTTCCAATATTTATCTAATATATTTCTTTGATCTTTAAAAAATTAAAAATATAGAAAGGTAGGTTTTCTATTTTTTCGTTAGAACAATTTCAATTGTTGAAACCATTCTGGACCTATTTTCGCCTTCTCTTGCAGGCATCTCTTCTGTTCCTATTGAGATTTTGCTTACTTTTAAGTCTTTTAAGAAGCGATTTCTCGTTATTTCAGCTGCGTCAACCGCTGTAGTTATTGCTTGTCCTCTGGCCTTCAAAGTTATTTCTTTTGCATTGTTCGACGACATTCCGGTAATTATCGCTAGAACATAGTCCATGGGCATTTTATTTCCAATGAATACAATTCCTGATTTTTCAGTCATTTCAAACACCATTTTATCTAAACGTTACGCCTTATAGAATACAACATTGCTTATAAAAATGATTAAAGAAAACACAGCAAATCAACCAAGTTTGAAAGAAAAAAGCGTGTTCCCGTGGAAAACACAATTTTTTTTCTTCTCTTAAAAGGGTTGATAATTCTAGTTTCTTGGTGGAAGAAAAAGAGTTGGAATTCTACGGGCAACATTTTTTTCTTTTCTAACCTTAAGCTTTAAGAAGCCGAAAAGTTGAAATTGGTTCTAACAAATCTTGATATTAGGTGAATTTTTTGACAGTTAAACAGAAAGGAACAAAGGATGATCCTTGGATCCTCAAAACTCCGCCTGGAACTTCTGAATTTAAAGCATACAAAGATGAAAAAACTGATCCGCCAGCAATAGTTGTTTGGGTGGGTAAAACTGAGGTTAAGTATCAACTTCGAGCCCTGGATGATTTGCATAAGATGCTAAAGGCAAAAGGGGAATGGATGCCGCTGGGTAGTGCTGATGAGCAGAAACCCGCAGAAGAAGGAACTGTTGAAGCCTGGGGCAGGTCACCTAAAAACCCAGTTGGCGGTTGGTACGGAATCAAGAAAGGTTTACGGGGCAGATTTGCAAACTATGTCCCGCCCATAATGGAGGCTTTGGGGCTAGCTGAGGTTGAACATAACCCAAGAAACAACAGAATGCGAGCACTATAACAAATCTTCCAAAATTCTATTTCTCTTACTTTAAAGAAGCTGATGATATTTAACTTACTTCCGTTTTCAAAAGACCTTAACGTTAAAGTCGGGTTTGAACTCTAACTTCAGCAAAAGCTTAAATGGTAAAATTAAAGAATGTTTTTGGTGACTATTCTGAAGGTTTTGGCATCAAGAAGGGCTATTACTAAAACTGTAGCGTCCCTCTTGATAGTAGCTGCATTTGTTGCGGCTTTAATTCCGATTGATTTGTGGTACTCTTCGTTGTCGCAGGATTTGGCAAATACAAATGCAACACCTTCGCCAACCCCTGCCCCCTCAACAATTTCGCTCACCCCAACACCTTCTACTCAACCAACAGCAACACCAAAAGCAACTGCAATGCCAACAGCAACACCACGCCCAACTTATCAGCCCATCTCAACGCCGTATCCTTCCACAACTCCCACACCTACTTACCCACCCCTTGGAACTGGACCAAGCACCACTGAAGCCATAGTCAATGAAACCCCAGCCGCAGTTCAAAACCTTCTAAGTGGCTTAAGTTCTGATCAAAAATCAACATTCGCAACGAAAGCTAATGCTACCCTTGGGAATTGGACTGGAAACATTGTTTATTCTCCTTTATCATGGATGGCAAACTCTAAAGTAAGCTTGGGTATTTCTGTTAATATTTCAAAAGAAGTTCTTACAAGGTTTTTAGCTATCAACAAAAGAATAGACAATTCTTGTGTTCTGGTGACTGCTGAACGGGATTATGATTCTCAAGGAATTCAGCATACGCCTTGGGATAATACTTTTTCCACGATTTTAACACCCTCGGGTCTGCCCATCGAAGGGGGAGGAAGTGCAGCCATTAGTCGTTATAACAGCTACACTCGCAGGTTGCCTGTTGATGTTATGATTGAAGTCCCCTACTCTTCTTTTGACGTTTCGAATAGTGCTGGATGGGCTTCTGGCTCGCTTTATGGCAGTTTCACTTTGCCCAATAACTTGCCCCCTGGAATCTACAGATTGAGACTGGATTTCGGATTTAGATCTGGAACAAAATACATTGACTTCAATAACGCCACCATTGGCACAAGGCCTACTTACCTCAATAGTATTTCTTGCGTGTACTCACCGCCTATTCTTGCCAGTGGATGGGATGTGAACGGCACTTGGGTTGATGCCTCACAAATAATTCGAAAGCCCTACTGGGACCTACTTTGGGATTATAATTCAAATGGATATCGCGGAGTTGTAGCCTCTGAAAATCAGAAGTTGGTAGCAATCTCGCCTCGGAGCATAATTCATGATGCTGTTATCCTGCCAAAAGTAGATTTAAATGGGAATCTGATTTCTTACAATATTGAACCTAATTTTCTATTAGATAATGATAATACTCAACGAAGCCTCCCGATGAATTACCGTTCTGGGCAATGGACTGCAAAGGTTACGCTTCCAAATGGCACTGTTTTGAACCTTGGTACTGCCAACTTTGCCGCTCAAAGAGGAAACGGCGTGACAACACAAAACAGCACTTTCACTGCATGGAAACCTCCAATGTACGGCAACTATTCTATTGAAGCCTCAGGTTGGATTTTGGATGCCTGGGGTAACCGGTATCAGGGAGGCGGCAACTATACCTTCTGGATTGGCAACAGGCTTACGGTCGCAACGGCTACATTTCAAGGGATGCCCTACAATGTAGGCAATCGCTATGGCAGAGATTTAGCTTTTAACCCACCTGTACCTGCAAACGTGACTATGAAGGCACAACTTTTCTTAAACTCTGACCCTAACAACGTAACTACAGTTGTTTCCAGCGGCGTAGCCACAATGGGAGGTATTTGGGGAGCCGCTCAAGGTATGATTCCATTGCAATTCCCAGCACCAGGGGAATACTTCGGAACAGTAACAGCAACTTACGTTGATCCTGGTGGAGTTCTCTGGGTTGCTGCGATGACTCACGCAGGCGTTGTTTATCCAACGAATTCTTCAATTGTAGCACATGGAAAGAAACTCCAACTTACCAACGGCACTTTAGTTGATCGAGGACAGACAAAGATAGAGGGGTACACTGCTCCTAATGGAACAACTTACTTACAGCATATTAATTTCCCCTACAACTTCAGCGACGTCTTAGAAATCGCAAGCGAATTCCAAGGCTCCAACAAGATTGAACCAGTATTATCATACAACAATGCAACAAACCCCACAGCATACGATCCAAACATACAAGGTATTGGTCGCACCAACATTGTTACGAAAACAAGCAACAATTTATCTACAGAAATGTTCCCAGAATTCATCACTGACTTGCAATACTTTTACGGTGCGGGTGCACAACCAGGATTTAATGCAAGGTTTATTGTAGCATATGACTATACCAGAGCACCATACTGGCCAACAAGCAACACCAACTTTGGCGGCCAATATGGCGCATCGAACAACGGAGACATGCCTGGAACAATCTATCGCCTCTTGGGCGGCGTGGTCCTAAGGAATAAAGGTCAAACTCCCAACTATGCTGGTTACCAGGCAACAGCCTTCGTACTACCCAAAGGAACAAACAATAACCGCATAATAGGTCCAGGCGATGAAAACTTGCCCTCTCCAGACAACACATTAGCTCGTTTCTTCCTTGTCCCTATAAGACCTGGCTCAACCTATCCAATAGGAGCAACTTTCACACCTGTTCTCCAAATTGACCCAATACTACCATGCAACGTTACATTCACCCTAATTGCACCTGACAATACAACATACATCTCAACAGGTCAAGGAGACCAATATGGATACTTTGCAGGTTCCAAAGGATTTGCTTTGAACCAGACTGGAGTGTGGACTTACTTGGTTAACGCCACTTGGAATGGCTTTAAGGGATATGTTCCAGGATTACCTGAGGCAGGTGGTTGGATATACGTAATTGAAAATGGTACACCACCAGGTCCAGGGATAACTATGAAAATGCCCATGCAACAAACTTTCTCTCCAACAGCCGGCTTGAATATAACTGGGCAAACTACAGCTTCAAAGGTATTTTACGCTATTATTATTCCAGGTGCAGTTCTTGAGGAGGGTGTTCTGCCAGTGAACAATGGCACTTTCACCTACTACTTTAATCCCCAAGCTATGGCTAGCAAAATTCAAACATACGACATAATTTACTACGCAAATGGCCAAGCACAAATCGGAAAAATAGTGCATTTATCATTTTTCTCAGAAGAGAACACACCGGATGGTACAATATATCACTCCTTTGCCAGGGTAGTTCTAAGGGGAACAACTGCAGTCTACGTAAAAGAAAGGTAAAACCGAAAAATAGCGAAGCTGAAAGCTAAAAAAGTGACTCCATGAAAAAACGTTTAGCAATCACACTACTTGTCTTAGTAATAATAGCGGCGGCTGGATTCACAATCTATCTGTCAAGAAACCTAACTACCCCAGAGAACTCTTCCGCTATTCCACGTTACTTAGGCTACAACGACAAAACAAGCAAAATCTACCTTATTGACTCATTCACTTCTTACACCACCGCCAACGAAACATATACTACTGCTGATGGGAAAATTGTTGAAAAAGGCACTTCGTTGTTTGTAATTACAATGACTTTAAGAAACGATTATACCTCTGACACTCCAGCTCCACCTCTGCACAACCAAGAACAAACCTCGCCAGCAGACGGCACCGCTTATCTATACTTCACCGCCCAGCTTTTTGACAAAAACGGCCAATTAAACGCAACAAATGTGACTGTATCAGACTTTTCATTAACTGCAACATCTGGAACTGGGCTCGTTCTATCAAGCGGACAAACAGGAATAGTCAATATTTACATGGCAACATCTCAAACCAACATTAACAAGTACGAAGTTAACCTCTACTTCTTAGGCGATAGCATTCCAACCAGAAATACTTAGCGTTTCTATTATTTGCTTGTGGTTTTAACGAGTAAAGGGTCAAGTTAGGTTGAAGGCGCTAAACACTACTTCTCCTTAACTTTGCCAAAAATAAGCTATCGTCAAAAGATTAGACGTCAAAAGAAGAAGAATATTGAAAAATTTGCGCTTCTTCTTCTACCCGTTAACCGGCTGTTTCATGCTGCAACATTGCATTGCAATCGGTAGAACAATAATAAAAAAAAGATTTTTCAATTGTTGCTCTACAACTCATAGTCGAACTTGATTTGCATGGTTGCGTTTGCCACTCTCAATACAGATTGAAGTTGCTTCAGATTTAGTTGATCAGTTTTCTGTCTGTGCAAAATTTAGACCCTTAGCGAGCCACGGAACGCCCTAACGCCATAGTAAGAGGGCGCACTGTTGTGATACACGAAGACATTGTCGTAGCGGCGATCAGCAAAGAGGGCGCCGCCGAGTTTTCTAATATCAGAAGGTGTTTTCACCCAGCTCGACGTCTTCGTATCGAAATTTCCAAGTTTCTGCAACTCTCGATATTGTTCTTCCGTTAAAAGCTCAATGCCCATGGCAGCTGCCATATCAATAGCGTTATTTTCTGGTTTATATGTTTTCCTTGCCTCCTGCCCTTCACGGTCGTAACAAACATTTCTGCGGCCTTTAGGACTTTCCGCTGAACAATCATAAAAAATGTATTCGCCCGTCTTTTTATCATGACCAACAACATCCGGTTCACCGCCAGTTCTTTCCATTTCATTGAGTGACCACAGTTTTTCAGGATTGGCTTCCAGCTTTGCTTGTACTTTAGCCCATTCAAGACCTTTATGGCGGTTCATGTTTTTCTCAAAACGGGCTTTCAACACGCTAAGTAGTTCTTCACGTTGTTCTGGTGACAACTCCTTTTTATTGCTATTAATGTTGTTCACACCCAGACTGCTCTATCATCATTCTAATAATTAAAGCAACCTAAACTGCTTGGTAAATATGAAATTATGATCCAACCAAACGAAACTGCCTTTTACAACTCAAACCTTTTTCAACATCAATTATTGCTGCAGTTTCATCAGCAGTCGCGGTTATTGTGATTGATTGTTTATTTGTTTATCTCCAGAAACACAAAACGTTAGAACAGAGTTCTTCTCTATTTTACCTCCCTTATTGTAATGCACATCTTAAGACACTACAAAATTAGATATGCCACTAACGCATAATCAATCACGAAGGTTCTAAACATGGAAGTTGCAGTAAACTACAAACTTTACGCCGACGAGTCAAATATAAAAACCGAAGGAGAAGCAAAAGCCAAATTCGACGACCAATATCTGACTCTAACCGTCATGTTCGGAGAACCCATGCTATTCGCTTATACGGACATTGTCGGAATATCAGACTATGACTACAAAGTCGATCTTTTCTTAAGTCTACACAGGCGAAATAACACAAAGACAAACAATGTGTCCAGTATGTGGAAAACCAGCCGGTTCAGGCAAATTCTGCAATAACTGCGGAGCACCGTTAGGATTGAAAGTCTGCCCCAAATGTGGAGCTAAAAACCCCGCTGGCACCGGTTTCTGCGGCGAATGCGGCACCAAACTTACCTAAACAAACAACAGGTTACAAATCCTCAACTTCCTTTTTTACGCAAGAAAAGGTAAATTGTATTTTCAAGTTGTTTTCTTCTGAAATGTTAATATTTATAGAAACGATATCGGCTTTGAGGATTAGACAGATTGTCGGTTTTTGTTTTTGACCCAGATACAATAGGTATGATTAGTTACATACTCGCACTCCAACGTTTTAAGGAGTATTCAGTTGGACCTCAAGGCATAGACGAGCATCTTTGTGCAGTGTCTTTCAATAGAGCACTAATCCAGACAGCACTAAAATTTCCAAAGTTTCAAAAAGAAAATCCCAGAGATATACGAGTTTATGAAGTCATTCGTTTCTTAGAACAGAAAAGCCACATAAGTCCCACAACTGCCCAAAAGCTAAGAGAATACTTGGATTTTCTTGATTCCCAAATGATTACCATCTCTCAAACCACCCCAAAAAAGACTAATCCTAAAGCTCAAGAAATCTTGCGGTTTCTTTGCACTGAAGCAGGTTTGGACCAAGATCAGGAACTCAAAAAAAGAACATTCCAGGACATAGCAACTCTTACAACAAGACAATCTACTTCAGATGAGAATTACGAGAAGCTTGTTGATTCGGATTTTGACAATTTCGATAAACTCTATGAGAAATGCCCGGCTTTGCAGCTGGAAATTGAAAAAAGATTAACGACCCTCACTGCAGGGAGCACAAATATCAGGCTTCACCCCCAATACTGGCGGAATTTCGCTGTCTTTTATGACGCTTGAAACACATGATAATAGAACACTCACTGATAGGGCAAGTGTTGGAGTAACCTTTACACCTGTAGATATTAGGATAGGATTGAATTTCGGAAATCAAGCTCACAAATATAGGATAAAATACTATGAAATGCTTCTGAATGGAGAATTAATGAACGAGTTTGAATCTCTCAACCGCAAAGACACGGGATACTGTCTCTGTGACACTTTTTGGCACTACCACAATAGAAACTTGCAGTCTCTTCAATGGTGTCTCACTCTATACGGCAGTACCAAGATAAACATCGAAAATGCAATTGAAGAGACAAAACAGCTCGAAGGAACCCAATTAACGGAAACAAGTACTTAATCAGCAAAGTGATAAAAAGAAGCAGGGAAGACTTCGCGTACGTTTTAAACGGGATTGTTGATGAGATTTCGAAGACTCTAAACGAACTCTATGCAACAATAGAACTTATTAGCAAACCTCAACCCTGAAAGTCTCTCACAATCAATTAGTTTCTCTTCGCCCATTTCATCGCAAAACTGAACCTTTAATAAAAAGGCTTTATATATTAAATATTAAGTATTAATAAATGTGGAGATATTGGATTGGAAAGAGAAATCCAAGAAACAGAATCAAACGAAACAACCAGACTAAATCAAACAAAAAATGAACCAAAATCAAACACAATTAGCATAACAGAGCTGGTAGCCACACTAAAAGACGTCAAGAATGAAGAGAAAAAATTACTAAATCAAAAAAAAGAATTAGAAAAAACAGAGAATGACCAACGTAACCAAGCTACAGAAGAAATCGAAAACAAGAAAAGAACAATCGCAGAATTGATAACACAAATTGCCTTCCAACAAAACAAATGCCGCGAACTCGAACAAGCACTAGGCACATAGATCCAAGAATAATTCATTGAATTCAACGAATCTTTACTATATATGGAGTCTACAGATGAAAAAAGAAAAAATAAACATACATTCTCACATAATAAGAGAAGATTATGAAGCAAAGAAGAAAAAACCAAAACCTTGGGATGTCTCAGATAAACCCATGCTTTTATCAGAGCTTCAAAACAACACCACTTTGGTCGAAAAAATAAGAACAATGCACAATGACTTTCTTGAAGTAGACAAACCAGAATTGCCTCAAATAGATAAGGTAGACTCTGACCAAATAGAATCGCAAATCGATAATCAATTAATTAATTCTCTTGATATTTCAGAGCTCATTAAATCCTATCAAGAACTAGAAAATGATGAACAAAAACTTGTCGATAAACGCCAATGTTTGCTTGTAATGGAACAGGATCTTCGAAATAGATTGATTCAAGAAATTTTCAGAAAAAGAAAAAACATAAAAAAGCTACAAGATGAGATATCAGCTCTCCAAAACAGTTTTATAGAAATCGAACAAGAGCTGGACGTCAAAACAACTATTGATTAAGTTGTGGATAATACTTCAGTATCACGCCTAACTGTCACGGCAAGTGGGTGATATGTGCTCTTTTTTGGGGAAGAATTTCTATGTTCCTTAAATCGCTTTAAGTCCAAAGATTTAATAGGAAACGATTGGAGGAAATTAGTGAGGTTTGCTAATTGCCGTGGGAAAAATTTGATGAAGATACTCTGAATAAGATTAAGAAACAGCTAGAGTTTGAAGAAAAAACCGCCAAGAAGTTGACTGCCTTGTCTGAGGCAGCTCAGAATCAGCTGATTAAGGCCTTGCTTCACAGTATAGTTCTTGACACTACCAAACATGCTGAAACATACAGAATGCTGCTGGACTTGAACGAAAAAGTAGTTATGGGTAAAGAAAGCAAAGGTCTCGGAAAAGCAGAAATCGCCACCCACTTAAGAGAAGAAGCACTAATGCTAAAACAAGCAAAGGAAATCAGCAAAGCCGTGAAAGACGAGAACATTAAGCAAGTTGTGGAAAACATCCTGGAGGACGAGAAAAAACACCATAGAGTTTTACATCAGCTTCTGGGCATGTTCGAGAAGGAATCTAAAGAATGGGACGCCTATTTGTACGACCTTATTACAGGCTTCCCTTAACCTCATTTTTTGTTAATTGCGTTTTCTTGTTGAAGAATAGTTCCACGCCAAACAGAGGCTAAGCTTGAAGCCCGCATCTAAACTAACGCAGAAGAATTCATTTTTTTCTGAGCTTTACTTTGCTGACTTCTTCTATCGAGTCCACGGGGAAGTCAATTTTGCTAAGCGCTGATTCCAGAGCTTCTTTGGATGGTGCCTCAAACTCAATTAAGGCTTTTTCCACTCCTGCGTTCAATTCTGGAGAACAACAGTAGCATGTTTTCAAATAGATATCTTTAATGCCTGCTTTTTCAAAGACGTTAGCCTTTCCTATTATGCAGGTAAGCCTATTAAGCTGGATTTGAGGTGCCTTCGAATTAACTATGAATCGTTTCATGATTCTCGTCTCCAGACTAAAACAAAACCAGAATTACTTATAAGCTCTTCTCAAAGCTAGAACATTAAAAGTATTTTTTAGGCTCATGCAACTTAACCTTGTCATTCCTTTTCGCCGAATTATAGAAAAAAGGAGTTGTGCTGGTGACATCTCTTGTACTCGGTTCAAATTGTGTACGAGCATTTTGTCGAAGAGTTTATCACTCGCAATAGAATTGCTATTTTAGAGGGCTACTTTCTTTGAGTAAAGACGTTCTTAAGGACATCCTGAAAATAAGTCTGAACGTAATCTTTGTTGGTTCAGCTGCCTCCGACATATCTGCTTCTAAGGGGCACTATTATGCCAATCCTCGGAACAGTTTTTGGAAAATGCTTTATGAAGCGGGTTTGACAGACAGGCAACTCCTGCCAAAGGATGACTTTATGCTGGTAAACTACGGTTTCGGATTGACAGATGTTTCAAAATCTCAACATGGCACCGACTCTAGACTATCCAAAGAATCACTTGTAGAGGACAGAAAGTTGCTTGAAGCCAAGATTAAAAAGTTCAGTCCACGAGTTGTGTGTTTCACTAGCAAGTATTCTTACAAGGCTTTTTTTGGAAATGAGCCCAAGTCATATGGACCGCAACCGACTGGAGGCAACTTGAAATCGCATATTTTCGTTGTCCCATCACCTTCGCCCCAAGTTATGCCTAATAGGCGATTGAGCGGAAAGACCAGATTGGAATGGTTCAAGGAGTTAGCAGAGTTTCTAATAAAGTATTAGCGCGCTCCGCAAAATTCTGTCCAAAAATCAAGTAAGCATTCAGCCTATAGAAAAAGAAGAATTGAATGTGAACTCTCGACACAGTCTTGAGTTAAAATCTATCAGCCAAAATAATACAGAGGATTGTACGCAAGTAATACTAATTTTATAAACTCAAACCTAGACGTCGAAAATGTTATGAACAAACAATGTTATATGATACCATTGCTAATGAAAAACAATAAGCTGGATCACATGAATTCTTATTCCTGTGTGTTCATTTCCAAAAGGTGCTTCGATGGATAGAAAGATTGAGATTTTAGATACAACACTTAGGGATGGAAGGCAGAACATAAGAGTGACCATCTCAGAACCAGACATGATGGAACTTGTGAAGATGCTAGATGATCTTGGCGTCCAAATAATCGAGCTTGGCTTTCCCTCCAGGTCTTCGAAGGATATGAAGGCATTTAAGGACGTAAGAAATCTGGACTTGAAGAATTCGAAGATCTCAGCGTTCGGTATGACGAGGAAGAAGGGGATTAGTGTGGATAAGGATCCTAACCTCGCATGTCTTGTTGAAACTCAGGCGGAAGTCATCACACTTTTCGGAAAGACTGACCCCTTGCATGTCACGGCAGAATTGGGCGCGACCCCAGAAGAAAATTTGGATATGATTTACGACTCAATTAACTACCTGAAGAAGAAGCCGCACATAAAACAGGTTATTTTTGACGCTGAGCACTTTTTCAAAGGGTTCAGACGCGATAGTGACTATGCAATGGAATGTCTCAGGATGGCAGAATCTGCAGGGGCAAACGCTTTGGTGCTTTGCGATACAGACGGGGGAACGATGTTGACTCCGATGAGAGAGACTGTCGCATATGTTGTGAAGAAATTCAAAGAATCAGGAACGCCTTTGGGAATACATACCCACAACGACTGTGGGCTTGCAGTTGCAAACACCCTTGCTGCTGTCGAGGCAGGGGTTACCCACGTGCAGGGAACGATCAACGGAGTGGGCGAGAGGACGGGCAACGCAGACCTCATGGAGGTTATACCGAACCTAGAGTTGAAGATGGGCTACACTACTGTAAAGTCAAGGGACCTAACAAAACTGAAAAGTATTTCTGATTCCGCAAATGCACTGCTTCATCTGCCTGCCCGCAAAGACCGACCCTATGTTGGAGATGACGCAACTGCAACCAAGGCGGGCACCCATTCCAAGCACCCTGAGATGTATCTTCACTTCAGACCAGAAGACACGGGTAATGTTATGAAGCTCTACGGATCCGAAGTGTCCGGAAGGCACAACTTCATAGCGAAGGCAAAGCATTTTGGGATCGACCTGAGCATGGAGGAAGCAGGATTAGTCATGGGGAATGTTAAGAGGAAATCCAGGATGGGCTACCAGTTCGAGAAGGCGGACGCGAACCTCTACATCATGATGCTCGAGTCTAAAAAAGACTGGGTTGACCCATTCAAAGTTACTTCATGCGAGATGGCTTCAGCTTGGGAAGGAAAGGAACGCCCTGTTTCATATGGACTTGTGGCGATGGACATAGATGCACGGAGTGAAGCCTTTATTGAATTCGGGAGAGGTCCGGTCAATTCTTTCGACAAGGCATTGAGGAGATGCCTAAGGAAGACTTACCCCGAGATAAATGACATGGCACTCACTGACTTCTATGTGGACGTGGTCGACATAAGCAAGGGCACCAAATCCAGGGTCAGAGCCAACACCAAGATATCAGTCAACGGCAGCCCCTGGACTTCGCAGGGACTATCTTATAACATTCTTAAAGCAAGCGGCGAGGCACTCGTAACGGGTTACAAAGCATGTCTGGAATATCTGAGGCGCTAGGTTTGGGAAGAAAACTAAGTTCCAACCCTTCTAACAACCAAGCATTATTATGCTTCCATATCTACTGAAAACGACAACTAATTCGATTATTTTTTTGAAGGCTTAAACATAAAGGGGCTATTTTTTGTATGCGACATATATGTCTGCCTCCAACATTTCGCCGGCATTGTTGAAGAAGTGGTGGACAAAATAGAGGTTTCCTTGATTATCAAGCGATGGCTCACCTGCGAACTGTGAAATAATAAGATTTGGTTCTTGCCAAACATTGTTCAGTTTTATGCTTCTGTAAACTCCCGGAGAGCCCATATATATTCGTGTGAACCACAACTCGGTTCCATCTTGGCTAATAAACGGCCAACCTTCATTTTCTTGAATATTTACTGCTTCCACATTTTTTGGATCTTGCCATTGCCCATTAACGTTTTGTGAAACCCAAATGTCAAATTGCCCCTTACCGTCAGCTCTTGGAGAATGGAAATATAACTCTGCGCCGTCAGCTGTTATATGCATCTCACCCACCTGATATTCCTTCATCAGTTTATCGCCAACATACTGCCAATTAATCCATTTTCCACCTTTAAAATCTGCAGTGAAAAGATTCACACCAGTGTAGCCCTCCCTAGCAGAAGCAAACCACATAACTTCACCTTGCACAAACTCGGCTCCATCCAAAGCCAGTTTCCCAACATCCTGCAAGACCACTCTCTCCGGTGCACTCCATGCACCATTTTGTTTTTTTGAAACATAAATACCTGTAACGCCATCAAATAACTGTTTTTCAGCTGGGACTGTAACGTTTGGCGTGAAAAAGAAGTACAATATGTTGCCCTCGGGTAGCACAAATGGCGAGTCTTCACCGCCTGCTGTATTTACGCCGCCACCTAATGGAACAGGTTGTTTCCAACCTTCTGAATTTAGAATGGGTGGATGAAGGTCAGTTTCAGGCGTTAATTTGACGGCGCCAGTCGATATTTTGCTTTCCCTCGATATTGCCACAGCAATCTCCTGTGGTGGGAAAAAACTTAATGCTGCAAAGACCCCGATCAAAACCACAAGTACACAAATTGCACCTAAAAAATAGGGTTTGGTTAGAACTTTGGAAGCTACCATATATTTCACCTAATAAGGTTACCTGTTTGATTATAATACTTTATTGACTATCGATTTGGATTCAAAAAACTTGATTTGTATAAGCGGGCGAGTTTCATATTACAAATATTGACTATTAATATGCAAAGCAATGCGCGTCGCAACATATAGGTGTCTTAAACTCCAGACAGCCAACACTGAAATCCAAATAGATTAATCTAGTTTATTATATCTTGGCGACTCGTAAACAAACCTATCTACACCAATTCATCAACCAAGGCCTGCACACTAATCAGTGATAATTAAGCAGAATTCTCCAAACAGAAGCTCTCAGTTTGTTGCCTTAAAAAAGGCACTAAACACATACAGACCTTTGTATTCGGGAGCTCGGGCATTAAAGGCGAAAAAGAGGAGAAAAACTTCCTACTAGAACTGCGTAGCAATCAAGTAGATGGTGTTTGTGAAGGTGTTTACACCAGTTACGTACTGGTTAACATTGATAGTCAATGTAACAGACTGCGTAGCGCCTAGTTGAAGCACGGTGCCTGAAGCGTAGTTCCATGTTAAAGTGAGGTATTGTTGTGAAATAAAAGAAACCCAATCGCCAGCGGACATCGAGAGTGTTGTTGGAACTGTTCCGTTGTTAATCACCCAAATTTGGCGTGTAGCAGTTGTGCCAACAGTTAAGTCTCCCCAGTCAATATAGGTTAGGTCTGCGTTTGAACCGACAGCGATAACTTTTACGCCTATGGCGATTATTCGTCCAGGAGGAGCCTATTTTGCCCTGAGCCGACAAAACAGCGTAGGTAACCGCAGTGGTGGATGCAACCAATATGACAGAAAGCAAAACGATTATTTTTGTGACTTAAGTCACCGTGAATAAGGACTAAAGAAAGATTCCAATCAGAGCAGCTATTATGAAAGACTCACTTAACATGCGCTAAAGGTCAACTTTTTTCCCTCAGCGAACGAATGTTGTTTGCGAAGTATTTTATAGCGTGAGGGCTAGTCCGCAAACTTAAAAAGAGCTCATAGAAAATACCGAAAAAATCTAAGTAGAACCTCCTAATTCTTATCCGTTGAATTTAATAACCTAAAACAATGTAAGTAATGCAGCGCCAAGATCCCCTAAAATAATTCAGGGACAAAGCAGTGCGCTATACCGTAAGGGCAACACAATAGTTAGTGCTAAAAAATCACAGTTGCACTAATCCCAAGGAACATAAAAGGAGGAATGTAGATAAAAAACTTGAGAAAGAACAAAAAAGGAATAGGTGCTCTAATCGTTGTCATTTTAATCGTTGCAATCGTTGCAGTCATTGCGGGAGTCATTATTGCCATTAACAACAACATCATCAGTCTCGGCGTGACAGTAGACCAGAAATGGTCTGAAGTACGCAACCAATACCAAAGGCAAGCAGACTTGATTCCAAACTTAGTTGAAACAGCAAAAGGCTATATGACATTTGAAGCTGGAGTCTTAACCAACGTTACAAACGCAAGAACGGCTTGGCTTAACTCAATTGCGCAGTCCCAACTTAAACAGGACACAGCAGGAGTTAACCTCAACATAGCAACAGGACAGTTCCTAGCAACCATGGAAAACTATCCTGAACTGAAATCAGTCACCGTTGTCCAAACATTAATGGATGAACTTGCTGGAACACAGAATCGTATTACAGTAGCGAGAGGAAACTTCATTGAAACAATCGGAGACTACAACAGAGCAGTACAAACGTTCCCAGGTAGCATGTTTGGACATGCACCAAAAGAGTATTACCAAGGCAGTGAAGGAACCGAGAATCCACCAGTTGTGAACTTTCCATGAGTAGGAAACTCTTAACCCTCACTTTTTTTTTGCTCTTGGTAGCATCAGCATCAATTGCTCAAGTTCAAGCTATTAGACCAACATACGTTTACGACAGGGCTAACATTCTTGATGCACAAACTGAGACAATAATCAACAATTACTGTGAAGCGGTTGACAGAAACTCAACTGCCGAAATAGTTGTAGTCACACTTACAAACTTGGATGGCTACGGAGGAGGCTCTGACACAGCAGTTGCACGAAACAAAATATTCAACGATGAACCACTAAGCGGAGTTAAAGGAATAGGAGACAAAGAAAAAGACAACGGTGTCCTTCTTGTACTAGTAGTTGCAGGTTCAGATGGTAAACCACATAGTGGTATCGAAGTTGGTTACGGACTTGAAGGAAACCTAACAGATGGAAGAAGCGGGCGCATCCTTGACAACTATGTTATGCCAGCACTCAAAGAAGAAGACTATTCAGCAGCGGCAATAGACGGAGTTAAAGCCATTGCTGAAACAGCAATCGGAACTTCAGTTATTGCAACAGAAGACAACAATGAAGAATTCAACACTGATCTGATAATATTTGCAGTCATTGTAGTAATAGTTATTATTGGATTACTTGCAGGACGCGGGCGCGGAGGAAGAGGTTACGGTGGTGGCTACTCAGGTGGAAGCAGTGGTGGGGGAGGAGGAGGCTTCGGTGGAGGTGGCTCAGGTGGAGGAGGAGCAGGCCGCTTCCGAAAGAAAGGCAAACCTAACGGATAAACGCACGCAAAAACCAGATATCTATTGACAAGAAGCTCCTTTCAAGACGATATATCATACGTTTAAAAAACCAATCAATAGTTAAGTCTTCTGGGGATATCTCCACTTTGCGAGATGTTCAAATCCCAGCTATCTTGCAGACTTGAATTGATTCCTGTTTTATTGTTTCTTTTCCTTGAGAATTGACTGAGCTTTCAATAGACGATGCGTAGTTAGTTCACCTAATCCTGCCAACCCTTCAGTATCCAGAAAGCAACTCGCTGATTCGTCGAAGAGAACATTTGCTGATGCCGAAAACTCGTGTGCCCCCCATAGGATGTACACTATTGGGATGCCCTCTAAAGCGGGAATCTCCACAGATAAATCCCCATAATCCAAACGTTTTCCCCCAAACAGCTCTGCAACTTCAGCAAGTTCTACGGGATTATTGCCAAAACCTTGCGCTATCGGATAGACTGCTCTTCGTGTAAATGCAACTTCGTAAGCATACCCTCCTGGTAGGTCCTTAAATTTCACCAACTTACCAGACTTAGCAATATTCTGGGCTAAAGAGTAATGCGCCAGCAGAGCAGTCATGATTTGAGTACCCCAATCGCTATTCACGGTACCTTTCTCAAGCAAGTCATGAAATTGATTTGTTTCCAGATTGAGAGTATACCCTAAGAATTGGTATGTGTTGTCTTTTCCAACTTTTGCAAGGTGTCTTATCCTGTCTCGCTGCTCCGCTTGAAGGTGTAACTTGGTCATTTGCTTAATCTCTGCATCTTAGTTTCTATTTCAAGAGTTAAAAGATTTTGCGAATTTTTGCTGAGAAGAATTTTGCACAAACCAAATCTGGATGCTGGAAAAAAAGATAAGGGATTTGTTGGAGATGTCTCCACTTGGGGCTGAGTGCAAATCCAGCCAGGGTCCAAAATGGACCGGGAGGTAATTTAAAACACCCCAACCTTCCGAACTGAAATAATCTGATTATAAACAAGGATGGGCGCCCTATATGCAAGAAAGAAACCCGCCACTACACCAAAGACACCCATGAAAATCCAGTTTCGAAAATGCGTAGGATTTGGTGTGAGGATTGCCGTGTGGTTAGATGCAGTTTAAAAAAACCAACGGTTAATGGGAATAGAGGAAAAAGGTCAGGGTTTTTTGTTCATCCCCTGGCTTAACCACCAGATGAGCCCTATTGTTGCGGGAATCGCGAAAATTACAGCTATCCAGACAAGTATTGTAACCATTGAACCAACGACGTAGTCCAGTGTCCAACTTGAAATTGCAACGTTCCAGTTTCCATCAATATAGACTTTAATTGCGAAAGCGATGAAAAGCAGCGGCGACACTGCTCCACCTGCTCCTCTTGACTTTGAACGTTTTCCAAAGAAGTGATACTCTTTCTTTTCTTCGTCTGGTAGTCTTTTCCACCATTGCCAACCCAAGATTGCGCCAATCGCCACTGGGATTCCGATTAAGAGCAGCTCCCAAAAAATAGCATGCAGAATAAAGCTTACCATATTACCCATTGACCACAAGCCAAGAGTTGCGGGTACTAGACCTGTTGATTGAGAGTTTGCTACAAACCAGAGAAAGACATAGACAGCGCCTATGATAGCCAAAATGCCAGCTGTTATAGCCACCGCAACTATGTTCCAGTGTTTTCTTATAAATTTCTTCCCAACAGAACTCTCATCTACTTGAACAGTCATAAAATTTCTCCCCGGTACCTTTTGAATTAATAAGGCATGAAATAAATATTAAATTTTCTGCCATATTGGTTGATTGAAATTATCTTTTTTTTTGTGGATTTGAGCGAGCGGCACATTTTGCCCTTTCAAAATAACCTCTTTTATTTCTTTTTTTAATAGTCAGTGGTAGTTGAACCCTCGCCAAAGTGAGACATCAACCGGATTTCCCTTTTTTGTCTAGACCGTTTGGCGCTCTAGTTTTCAAATAAGGGCATTAATGCAATTTAGTTAGTAAATTTCAATGTGATTCGTTTAGAATATACTATTTTTTCAATTCAATTAGCATTTTTAACACCAGTTTAAGTGCAGAGTCGTAGCCATCGCAGTATTCTTTGCTAGGGTTTTTGTCCGCATAGGTTCGCTCCACAATTTCTTTTCCAATGCCTTCATTAGTTAGCTGGATTGAGCCTTCTTTAAGCCATATCAAAGCATCCACATACCCGTGTTCTGAGTCTGAAAGCTCATCTGATACAGATGATTCTGCCTTCTGCCTGATTATTTCCTCAATCTTTTCTTTTAACTCGTTCTCAACCTTGCTCACTTCTGCTCACCAATTCGATTACTTGTCTGTCATAGAGTTAAATAGCTGTCGGCTCACCCACCGCGCTTCATTAAGCCTTAATAAAAAACGCTTGTTAGCACCTTGAATCGCACGTTTTTCACTTATAAAAATGCAGGGGCGAGATTTGAACCCCCAACACAGTGGAAACGTCACCAGCGATTCCCATTTTTTTATGGGCGGTTTTCATTTCTCTTTTTCGGTTCCAGCGCCTCAGCTAACCCTACTCCCTGCAATAGTTGAGAATACAATCTGCGTTTCCCCTTTTTTATATGCAGTCTTTCTTTTCTCCTAAAAAAGTGAACTACTCGCCCCTTACGGGGCGAGCACCTCCAATTAAGTTATGAAAACCTGTAGCTGCAATCAAAGCAAAGATAACGCTGAATTTTTCCAGAGTTGTCACACCTAAATCCAGCTCTACAAGACTCCTTTTTTTCTAAATTAGCTCATCTGTGCAAACTTAATTAGCCCTTTTGACTATTCTATTATCTTGAGGGATTTTTTTGGCGACTCCTAAAGAAGAACTCAAAAGGAAGCTGCCGGGAGTTGTTGACATTGCTTATGAGCAATACAAGCGCGACTTACCGCGTTATCAACTATCGAAGGAATTAATGAGCAAAGATGTTGTTAAAATAACTCCGGAGGCTTCTCTGAATAAAGCTGCCGAAATCATGGGTCAGAAACATATTGGAAGTCTAATTGTAGTGAAGTATCAAACACCTGTGGGAATAGTTACTGAGCGGGATTTACTCAGCAAGGTTATAGCGTATGGGCTGCTCATAGGCGATGAAAAAGTCGAGAATGTGATGTCCTATCCCCTAGTAGGTGTTTCAATTACGGCTAAGATAAAGGAAGTTGCCCAGTTGATGGTTAATAGGAAAGGCAGGCTTGCGGTATTTGACGCTGGAACGCTTGTGGGGATCATAACTGCTTCGGATCTAATCAAGAGTTTGCCTGAGGTTCCTGAAACTGAGGTCAAAGTTGATGACTTCATGACGAAAGACCTTGTTACCGCTGAGGAAACAGCACCCATAATTAGTATTGCTCGTATTATGGGTAAACAACGGATTGGCAGTGTAATAATTACTCGCAAAGGGGAGCCATTTGGGATTTTCACTGAACGCGATTTGCTCACAGCCTTCTTGGCCACAGGTAGAGATTTGTATACGGAGGTAGGACCAGCATGTTCATTGCCTTTAATCATTATTCCATCGGGCACAAGTGTTCATAGAGCAGCTGCTACTATGGCTGTAAAGCACATTAGACGTTTGCCTATCGTAAGAGACGACAAGTTGGTAGGCATTATAACTGCACGCGACCTCGTCGAAGCTTACGCAAAATAGCTTCTCTCCTCTTTTTTATTCTTTGAATTATGCAAATAGTGATCAAAACTCTTGCAATTAAAGGACACGGCAACACGAAGATAAATGATGAAATACTGAGTAACCTTAGTTGCATGCGTAAGACACACAAAATTCAATTTGTTAAAGAAGTGCAGGTCGGGTCTAAGCCTTAATGTTGTTTCGGTCCATTAAGGCTTGTCTTTGTCGCTGCATGGTCTTTCACCGTTTTGACCATACTGCTCAAAGCCTTGATGCAACATTGCTGTTCAGCCCATTGAAGCAGATTCTTTGTCACATATCGATTTTTCGCTGTTTTAATCGATACGCTCTTTGCCTCAATGCATCGCGTTTAAAGCGTACTTCCCGACCTACAGTTAACTATATTATACAACGCCAAATATAGACAGTTTTACGCAAAAAATAGGCAATTAAACAACGAATTTAAACTTTGAATTAACTTTTAGAGACAAATGTTAAGAGTGTGGTGTTAATAGTCTCCAATAGTTCAGCCAACCAATTCCACGTTTTAACATAAACAATGCAATTTAACATGAATGGCGCAACTTTTCAATAACTTGCCCAACAATACAAAGAGCAAGATAGTCTTGGGTTTAGCAGAGCGAGTTTACGCAGCTTTCCGAATTTATCCTTTTATTTCTTTAGGTTCTTTTTTTCATTTGATTTTTTATTTTATAGAATAGAATAATAAGAGCTTGGACAAAACCAAAAGAATTTGCAATTATTATGGGGAAATTTTTTAATAAAATTCCATATACGAGCCACAAAAGTATGCTACAAGCCAATATTATGATCATTTCACGAGAAATGTCTTTGGTAGATTTGGTCTTTAAAACCTTCAGTACTTGAGGTAAAAGTGAAATCCCACCTGTTGCAGCTGCCATCAATCCAACTAAAGTTATGCAATCCAATTCCTTTCCACTCCTAGAGTATTTGACCAAAGATAGTTCTTGCTTATTAGAGATTGACAACGCCCTAAACTTTTCCGCAGTTTTTGCAATAAATCAGTTTTATTTTTTGAACAGGAAGTTCATAAACTGCAAATGATTCATCGGCTCTGGTTCCGCAACTTCTACATGCAGGCACATTATCCAAACCAATGCCACCTATTTTAAATAAGTTTAAACTACTTAAAAGACTTTTAACCAGAAAAGTTGCGCACTTATGGCAGTGATAATAGCGACATTATCTTGCATGAAAAATCCAAAAAAATAAAAAAGAAGTATTTATTTTAAGAGCTTTCCATTTAACTGAGAAGTCAGTCCGGCCTTTAGACAAGTCATTTGTATCTGACTTTTTGTGCCGCTGCTCGTAAACATATCAATTACGTCATTTTTGAAGATACTTATAGAGCCTGATGGGCCTCCAATAGTTACTGAACATCCAGTAAAGGTAACTGTACCAAAGTCTGCAAGTGGCAGACTCCACTTAACAATAATGCTTGTTGCCAAGATTGCCACATACGTCTTTGCTACCAATGCAACATAGGCATGATTCCCAAAGGAGCAAAAAACCGCAAGCTTGCCCATTATGCAATGGACGATTGGCTTAACGAGTACTTGTCTATCTAAAAAAATGGGTTTTGCGGGAGACATCTCCATTCATTAGGCATTTTTCCGATGTTAGAAAGCCTCATAAATTGCTTCGTTTCAAAATAGGTAACTGTGATAGTCTTGAGCGAAGAAGAGCAAGAGCAAAAGAAAAAGAAGAAAAAGAAAAAACAACTGCTCGTTTTAGAGACAGATAAAGTTGAAAGCGTACTGTTACCTGAATTGGTTCAAGCATTAGACGAATTGGAGAAAGAAAAGAAATATGTGGATATTCAGGTTTGTCCTAAATGTAAAAGTCCATTAGTTCGCAGGGTAGGTTCTGCGGTTGGGGATATGTTTTCTCATATGGGTTTCACTCCACCAATATATGAATGTCGTGAATGTGGATTGAGAGAAAAGACAGTTCTAAAAGCAACGAATAAACCAACAACCCCTAGAGATGTTGCAATAATGTCAGAAGCTAAAGACGCTGATATTGAAAGAAAACAAAAAAAGAAAAAGGGTTTTTACGGGTGACATCTCCACTTTGCGAGGGGTTCAAATCCCTCCTGATCCTTTTTAGCAGTAACTCTCATACTTCTAACTTAATATAATCCTTCAATTGTTGATTCTTTTGGGAAGACACCATGCGTAGAAGACTCAAGATTGTTCTTACTGTTCTCTTAATTGTTAGCGCTGTGTTAGTTGGTTTTGTCGTTTGGGCTGAAACTCCACCTGTGCCTATGCAAGAAGCTTTCAATGCAATGCAGTCGGACACTAATGTTATTGTCACTAATGGACGCTGGCTTGTTTTTCAACCAAACTCAGGTAACGACACTATTGGTTTTATTTTCTATCCTGGGGGCAGGGTTGACTACCGTTCATATGCACCACTCGCCCATGCAATCGCAAACGAAGGATACTTGACAATCATAGTTCCAATGCCTCTTAATCTTGCAGTTTTAGGTTTCAATTCAGCTAACGACGTCATTGAATCTTATCCAAACATCACTAAGTGGACAATTGCAGGACATTCATTGGGTGGAACCATGGCAGCACAGTATGTTCATGATAACCCAACTAAAATTGAGGGGTTAGTACTTCTGGCGGCTTACCCTCCCTCAGGGGTTGACCTATCAGAGCTTAATCTTGCGGTGACAACGATCCATGGATCAAACGACGGATTAGTAAGCACCAAACAAATAGACGACTCACTCAAACAACTCCCCCCGTCTACAGTCAGAGTTGAAATTGCCGGTGGAAATCATGCACAATTCGGATGGTATGGACCCCAATCAGGAGATAACCAAGCAACCATAACCCGAGAACAACAACAAAACCAAATCACAAACGCCACAGTAATATTACTGCACAAACTCCAATAAACAAGAAAAGCCATCAATTTTTCCTCTGACATTAAGATAACGCAAAAAATAGGCTTATTAATTGCTAATTAACATCTTGAAGAATAATGAACGAGTTCTCTCTTCATTCAGAAATCAAGAAAGTTTACTCTCTTCCTGGAGATCAATATGAGGTCAAAATAGGAAACTACATCGTCGATATCTTGAGGGAAAATTTACTTATCGAAGTTCAGACAAAGAATTTTTCAGCCCTCAAAGAAAAACTCCAAGTGCTAACAGAAAAACACAAAGTGAGGTTAGTTTATCCTCTCACAGAAAAGAAATGGATAACACACGTTACAAAAGAACACTTAGACTTGAATACACGTAAATCCCCAAAAAAAGGAAAACTGACTGATCTGTTTCGTGAACTGGTTATGATTCCAAATATGATTTGTGAAGAGAACTTTTCTTTAGAAGTTTTACTCATCGATGAAGAAGAGGTAAGGTGCGACGATGGAAAAGGAAGCTGGAGAAGAAGAGGAGTTAGCATCAAAGAAAGAAAACTAATGAAGGTAAATGACCGAATCCTCTTCCAAACAAAGGCTGACTACCTCAAAATACTACCCGAAGACCTAAACGAAGTTTTCACCAACAAAGAACTCGCGAAATTAGCAAAAATTTCAGTCAGGACTGCACGACAAATAACTTATTGTCTAAGAAAAAGCAACGTTATTCGTTTAGTTGGAAAGAATGGAAGATCACTGACATTCCAGAAGATTATGAAAAGCGATGGATAAAATAGGTGACTTATTTATTTTTGAATATCAGTTGACCGTTTTTTTCATCGACGACAATCGTTGTGTCTTTGTTGACTTTTTCAGATAGCAGCATTTTTGAAAGTTCATTCAAGATTTCTTTTTGGATAACACGTTTTATTGGTCTTGCACCAAATTGGGGATCAAAACCAACTTTGGCGATGAAGTCTATGGCTTTTTTGGTGGCTGAGATTTTTATGTTGGTTTTTTCCAGCATTTTTTCAACTTTTTGCAGTTGCAGCTCCACTATTTTCCGAATTTCCTCTTGGGTGAGAGGTTGGAACATTATTATTTCATCTATGCGGTTGAGGAATTCTGGTTTGATGCTTTTCTTGAGTAACTCAAATACTTGCTCTTTAGTTTGATTTAGAATTTGCTCACGATTTTCAGAGGTAATTTTTTCTAGGTTTTCTTGAATTAAGTGAGAGCCTATGTTGGAAGTCATTATTATGATGGTGTTTTTGAAATCAACAGTTCGACCTTTGTTATCCGTTAATCTGCCATCGTCGAGGACCTGAAGTAGAATGTTGAAAACATCTGGATGTGCTTTCTCGATTTCATCTAGCAAAACAACCGAGTAAGGCTTTCTTCTCACCGCTTCAGTTAACTGCCCACTTTCTTCATACCCAACGTAACCCGGTGGAGCACCCACAAGCCTGGAAACGGTGTGTCGCTCCTGATACTCAGACATGTCAATGCGAACCATATTGTTCTCATTGTTAAACAAAAACTCAGCTAATGCCTTCACTAACTCAGTTTTTCCAACCCCAGTTGTACCCAAGAAAATGAAAGACCCAATTGGGCGTTTAGGATCCTGCAGACCAGCGCGACTACGACGCAACGCATCAGAAACAGCCTGAATTGCATCATCCTGCCCGACAACTCTCATATGAAGCTCAGATTCAATATTCAGTAGTTTTTGCTTCTCGGTTTGAAGCATACGATTAACAGGAATTCCAGTCCAACTCGAAACAACATCAGCAATTTCCTCCGCCCCCACTTCCTCATTAACCAACGCCGAATCCTTCTGCAACTCTGTTAATTTCTTCTTCAAAACCTCAATCGCTTTAGTCGCATCAGGTATTTTGCCATATCGAATCTCAGCAATCTTTCCAAGAACTCCTTGACGGTTAGCCTTTTCCTCTTCAAACTTCAACTGCTCTATCTCATTTTTCTTAGCTTGAATTTGATCTGCAATTTCCTTCTCCGCACGCCACTTAGCCCGCAGACTATTTCTTTGCTCGGTCAAATTGGCGATTTCCTGATTTAGCGACTTAAGTTTAACCTCATCTTTTTCATTCTTGATAGCTTCACGTTCAATCTCTAACTGCCGGATCTTCCGGTCAACATCCTCAAGTTCTTGAGGCTCAGAATTAATTTCAAGCTCCAACTTGGAAGCTGCTTCATCAATCAAATCAATGGCCTTGTCAGGCAGAAAACGCTCAGTTATATACCGTTGGGACAACTCAACAGCGGCAATTATTGCATCGTCTCTGATTCGAACGTGATGATAGACTTCATAGCGCTCTTTTAAACCTCGAAGGATAGAAATAGCATCTAAGACGTCGGGCTCATTAACCATAACCGGTTGAAAACGCCTCTCCAAAGCTTTGTCTTTCTCAAAATACTTCTGATACTCCTTCAAAGTCGTCGCACCAATAGCACGCAACTCACCTCGCGCCAAAGCTGGCTTAAGAATATTAGCCGCATCCATTGCACCCTCGCCACCACCTGCCCCAACAAGCGTATGAATCTCATCTATGAAAAGTAAAATGTCACCTTCAGCCCCAACAACTTCCTTAATAACGCTCTTAAGACGCTCTTCAAACTCCCCCTTATACTTAGCACCAGCAATTAAAGCACCCATATCAAGAGAAAAGAGCTGCTTTGACTTCAGATTCTCTGGCACATCACCATTAATAATGCGTTGTGCAAGACCCTCAGCTATAGCAGTTTTGCCTACACCTGGCTCCCCAATTAAAAGAGGATTATTCTTAGTCCTTCTAGACAATATCTGCAAAACCCGACGAATTTCGCTGTCGCGACCAATAACTGGATCAAGTTTCCCCGCCCTAGCCAAACTGTTAAGGTTAATGGCATACTTATTGAGAGCATTGTAAGTTTCTTCTGCAGTGGGTGAATTAGCAGAGGAGCCCTTACGTAACTGGCCAATTGCGGACTTGAGGTCTTTTTCGTTAACTCCACTGCGTTTTAGTAAACGCGAAGCTGGATCATCTAACGAGAATATTGCTAACAATAGCTGCTCTATGGAGACAAACTCATCTTTGGCAGCAGAAGCCAATTCTTGAGCCTTGCGAAGAACCTTATTAGAATTTGAAGAAAGATACGGCTCGCCACCGCTAACTTTAGGCAAAGCACCAATTTCCCTATCTAATGAACCAGAGAAAGAACTAGAATTAATCCCGAGTTTCCCAAACAAAAAAGGAACAACATTCTCATCAACAAGAAAGATTCCTTTTAAGAGATGAAGTGGTTCAACTGCTTGATTGCTCCCTGCTGAAACAATTTCCACAGCCTTCTGAACAGCTTCCTGCGACTTAACCGTAAAATTATTCAGACTCATATGCCAACCACCAAACTTAACGACAAAACAACTTAACTTACCAAAAAATAAACAATTTTCCCCGAATTAAATCTTTAGCCCAAAAAACAAAAAAAGAAACCTTCTCCTGACGTTCTATTGACTTTCAGTGAGGCTCGTTGACAGTATATAACTTTTCAGACGCAACTTGCAAACGCTACAAAACCCCTTAAACTTAAATGAACACATCCCAACTTTTAGTATTGTAACAACAAACCAAAGTTCAATTCAATTCCCCACCTAAAATACCCGGGGATTTGAGTTCCACCCCAGTTCTCAGGAGTGTTTAAAAACTACACAATTGAGGTACTTAGCGGATCAACAACCTATGGTATGCTTAGCGTCAACGGTTACACAGGTCAAGTTTGGTTCCACTCTTGGCACGGAACATTCATAGCTGAACTACAAGATAGCTAAAACCTTCGAAACAAACTAATCTCTTTTTTTATTAAATTAAAAAGGTTAACCAAAAATATGAAATCACAAGAACTCTTCAGAAATAGGAGATGCAGGGAGGGTATAACTATATGAGTAAGTTGAATCAGTATAAACAATTGGTGTTTTTGAATGGTTGTCGCAAGAATAGCCAAGTTCTACTTCAAAGAAGGAAAGCGAGAACAAGGTTTTGAAGAGTTAGACCTTATACTAAACAAGCAAGCGCGAAGCGCAAGGGGCTTTCGAGGATATATTACATCATTTTCTTGTGATCAAGACAATGTAGCATTAATCTTAACGATGTGGGAGGATAACGAGTCGTTTGAAGACTCAAAAGAGCTTTTCTCTTCAGTTATTGATAAAGTCAAACCTTTTTTTGAAAAGCTACCTGATGTGGAACACCATAGAATTGATACAGTAAATTTTAACCCATAGGTACCCGCTTCCCCAAGTTGTCTGTTCTATTGCTTAGAACATTCTGTTCCAAAAATTATGATGCGTGTTCTAATGCATGGTGCTAAATTCAACATTCTAACTTATAGATGCACAGTGATTAAAAATGGAATATAAATTACAAATCAAGAATAAAAAAGTCTTAACTGCTACAGTATTGGCTTTATTTTTGTTATCTGCAACGGCAATCTCAAATGTAAGCGCTCAACTCGACCAAACTCGAATACCAGATCAAACCCCAACCGACGCCAACAGTGAACCAATTAGTGAAAATCCAACCTTGTATACTGCTCAAGACAACATTACCGCAACAACAGACGAAAATCCAATCTTAGATAGATCCCAAGACAACAGTACAGCTTCCGCCGATGATTCAAGCTTGTATGATTCTCAAAATAGTGAATCAAATAACCCGAATCTTATTGCAACTCAAACACAACCTGACTACCTCGCTATCATTATAGCCCTTGTAGCTTGTATTGCAGTAATCGCTAGCTTCGCCATAGTTGTTAGTCGAAGGCAAACAAAGAATTCAAAGTAGACAAAATAGAAAAATACCATTTCTCTTCTTTTTTCTTCTTAAATTTACCATATAACCAGACTACTTGTTAGCTTATTGATATGGCTGAAAAAAGGGTCCCTTTCTTTGAAAAAAGCCTTTCATGCGTTTTAGCTGGCTGATTTGGTTATTGGCTATCTACTAGATGGGCTGTACCATCTGGGCAAAAGACTTTTTCGCCAAGGGTTACTTTTGCAAAGCGACGTTTGCATTCGCTTAGTTGTTTTTCGCATCCGTCACAATCGCGGGATAACATCTTTTCATTTCACCTAATATGACATGTGTCATAAGTTACTTATATGCATTTTTAAACAAAACAAGCCACAGCAATGTTAATAACCTAACAAACAGTTTAGCCATAACGGAGACAATTTTTGTCAAGCCCAATAGACGTAGTTCTCTGTTTTCATAACGCATTTCGCAAAGATATAGCACAAATAGATTCCTCAGTCCTGGAAATAGCGCGTAGCGGTGGAAATCTATCACCTATTTTGAATCAGCTACATTCCCTGGATGAAATCTTGGATTACCATGCGAGAGGAGAGGAAGCCGCAGTTTTCCCTGCAGTCGAAAACGTTGCCCCACTCGTAGCAAAAGCATACTTGATGGATCATCGAGAACTCGATAAAATGGTCGAGTCACTGGAGACCATGTTGCTGCAAAAATCACCCGACCCGCTCCAGACTTGTAGAGCCACGGCAGTTCTAAACTCACACCTGCGCATTCATTTAAGCAAAGAAGACGCTCACCTCTATCAGATTCTAAGAGAGAAAACAACACTTAGTCAACAGATAGCGATTGGAGGAATTATGTCAAGTAAGATTCCGCCTGACCGATTCCCCGCAGCGATTACGTGGCTGATGCCCCTGCTTGAACTAAACGATCAAGTAACAGTTACCAAAGGCTGGATGACACTTATGCCTCCGCAGATTTTTGCAGGCGTCAAAACACTAATAAAAAACGCTGTTGCACGAGACTGGGACAAAATTGCGCAAAAAATTCCAGAGTTAAACGACAAATAACCAAACAATTATATGATTTCCAGGATCGCAGAAGGCAATGTTGTAAGCTTGGATTTGAAAGAGCAACGTTATCGTTTAGGGAGAACTTTGATAGCTGAAGTCCGTGGTCATCCATCTGTCATCACGCTTTTCTATTTGTGCAAAGATTGTTTGTCCCGGCTGCGTTGATATAAGCTCGTTCCATTGCTGTGCAGAGAGGTCTTTTGGAGTTGCTTCAATCCAAGGGTAAGTTTTGCTATTCAATTGCAAAATTATATGGGTTGTTCCATCTTGAACATACTCATAAGTATTCAACACGTTGGCAGAGATTCTAATATCTGTAGTTACACTCGCACCAAACAGTTTAGCGTATTCAAGTCTTGTTTGCTCTACCAATTGTTCGCTGGTTATTCCTTCTTGATTTATGGTTGAAGCAATCTTGTTGGTGTCCTGGGCATCAACTATTGCAAAACCCGCTAGGTAAATCGTTTCATCGCTTTCGCCGCTTCCCTCATTCCAATAAATAGGAACATACCATGCGAGCCGATTGTTTCCAGGAGTAACTTCAACAGTATAAAGCAAAGGCATCACAGCATAATAATCTCCAGTCGCAGGTTTAGGCAGTCTTCCTTCAACTAGGTCTTCCGCTGTCATACCAGAAATATAGTTTGACCGCTTAAGATCGTAATAGAGAACTCCTTCACGGGTGGCCTTAAACACTCCAGAGAGCGTTCGTTGGTTTTCAACTGGATTAACGCATACCAAAGCAACAACATCCTTTGTTTCAGGATCTACAACGTAGCGTGTATCCTCAGTCATCTGAAAACGATCTTGACTTGGCGGAACTATCCATAGAAACCCACCGGCAAAATAGTCAAAGCTGTTACCGCGTCTAAAGTTTCCAAATTCATCGATCATGTTCTCAAGCCAATCCTCATCGTAAACCTGAGTCATCCATGCGGGAATTTCACTCATACTTTTTGGCTCATTCTCTAGGTTACCTTGGGAATCATAAGCCAGTGGCGTTTCATATCTTCTTACAAAGTCAAAGCCTAAATTGTAGCTGGTAACAACATAGATCGATTGGTTATTATCCATGTTCCAAGTCGGATACGCCACACCGTAAGTCTTCGTCATATCATCTATGTAGTTGCGAAAAGGAATGTTTCGATCCCACCATAATCCCTCCCCCACGTTAAATTGGGCATGCACTATTTGTGGTGCAGCAGCAGGTTCATTTGCATCCACAACGACGAATCCTTTGATGTAGTTTTCTGAAATTATGTTCGTAGAACCAATCGTTGCTACCCACACTAATTTTCCTTCAGGAGACTTCGTAACGTGACAATCCAGAACCTGCGTGTTGCTACCAAACTCTGACATGTGACGCCTAGCAATAGAAAATGCTAGTTCCCTGAGTAACCAACCGAACCATATTATCGGGAATTGTGGTGCTAAAAGGCAAACCTGATCCTTGCTGAATAAAACCGTTGAAGTAATCAGCGTTTGTCACACGTTGAACCTCGCCAAACACTGATATTCCAAGCATCGAAACCAAAAAGACAGCAACCAAAACAACCCCAAGGAGAGTTCTTTTTTCTTTAAGCTTAAACTGAAACAGAGGTAATTGACCTGATCTGAAGTTTTTGTCAAATTGTTCAACTTTAAATAATTTAGCAGAAACAAAGTACTCAAAGAATGCTACTGCGAATCTTGAAAAAAACAGGAAATAAACAAATGCGCTAAAAGGGGTTTGGAAAAGAACGTTTATTCCGAAAAGAACTAACCCTATTGCTAGCGAAGCTATGCGACAACTCGCTAGAGGCCTAAATTTTGTGGGCGGTATTGGAATATACCAGATAATTGCCCAAATGGCAAGAAAAACTAGTAAGTTCAAGTTTCTTCCTCGAGTAGAAATATGTAGCTTTCAATATTTAAAATCAACTAAGAATTAGAGGAATGTAAGAGTTAAAGAGTTATATTTCCAAAGATAATATAATTCGATGGGGAGAATAGGTTTGGCTGGTTCAGATTTCATAGTATCTCTATGTTTATGGTTTTTTCGAGCTTTTATTTCAAGTCTGATTTGCCTGCTAATTGGATATATAGGAATTAGATGCATCACCCTTATGACAACCAGAATTAAAGAGTTCGAAAGCCTAAAAGGTAATTCCTTGGCAACTAGTCTTTTTGTAGGTGGCTTTTTTGTTTATGCTGGCTTGGTTGTCTATGGCTCAATGGTTAATCCTTTCTTCCTATCGCAATCAGTCACAGTGGGCGCCTATTTCAACCTGCAAAGGCTCCTGGTCGTCACAATTAGTTTCTTTGTAAGCTTATTCTTCGGCGGTTTGTTCTATTTGGTTTTCGCCAAACTTCGACCTTTCGGCGTCGACTTAGACGACATTAACAAACATCCCCTGGCTGTTGGGGTGTTCTTGTTTTGCTACGAAGTGTTCTTAGGGTTAATAATGTTAGCAAGCTTAACCCTTCCCATATGATAACTGGGGATAACAAGTGTCTTGTAAACGACGACTCATTTTGTTCTCGTTTCTTTTTGTCTCTATTCTAACTCTATTTCAAACTGTAAAGGGATATCCAGCCTCGAGCTTCAATCTGCAAGATGGTGATTGGTACGACAACTTTGGAATAGACAGAAACTACTACACCGGTCCCCACGGTTATTTACCCAAACTTGCAACTGAAACACTCAATGAAAACAAGGAACTTGCTTACAGTATAGGTGAATATTTTCTAGCAAACTATCCAAGTGAAAATGAAAGGGCTGAAGCAATTTTGAAGTATGTTCAGCAATGGACAGACTATGGGTATGACAGCGATAACGTCGTCAGAGATGGAATTGCTCAAGAAGAGTGGGCATGGAATGCTGATGAAATGGCACATGCCTTCAACCCAACTACAGGCGTTACAGCCGTTGGAGACTGCGAAGATATGGCTTTCTTATGTGGCACAATCTATGTTGGAGCGGGTTTTGACGCAGCTATAGTGGACGCTCCTGATCATGTTGCTTTATTGATTTGGCTTCCCGAGTTTTCTAACGCAAATAACTATTGGGATCTTCCCAATGACAACAGAGATGCTGGCTGGATTTGGGTGGAAGCTACGGGCAGTTCTAACCCTCTGGGATGGACCCCGCCCGACTATCAAAACGGTGGATGGACTGCGTACTCTACAGGTTCTTTAGAGATTATTGCTCAACCCATACCAACCCAAGACACTTCACCTTCAAGTGACATAGATCTTCTATTGATTATTGGCGCTATTTTACTTTCAGTCATACTTGCTCTTTCAAGGGCACGCAAAAGATAATCGTCTTTTCCAAGCCATGCCAAAACAGAAAAGTTTGCAAATGGATGAGTTTAACAAAGTACTTAACAGCCTTTATTCACAATCTTCTATTGGCTGCTTCAAATGCTCCGAACCACGCACAAAGCCATCGCCGAAAGAATCGCTCTTGAACTAGGATTCTCCGAAGAAAACACTAAAATTTTTATATCTGGCTCCACTGGTCCAGACTCGCACGGCGATTTTCCTCATGCAACCGGACACAATAGTAAAATATTGAGTAAAATAGACAAGGCGCGAACACTATTTCTACAAAACGATGAATACTCCTACGGTGAACTGGCAAACGCACTTCACTACATACGAGACAAATGGACACACAACCCAGAAGCTGAGACCGAACAAGTCATAATCTTGGATGACAGCCAATTTCTAAAATCCGTAGAGGAGTTAAACACTCCAAAGAAAGCCGCTGAAGAATATATGAGCTTAGCTAACATGCTTCTCTTCACAAAGAAGTCTGGGATCGAATCGTGGTTTGATCATTCTTGGGGAATTTGGCATAGAGACTACTCCAGTTGCATCTATGTTTTTGCCGACATACTCGAACTTATGCTTCCGACCTTACAACCTGACGTCTCAATCACCGGCAACAAAGAAAATTTGAAAGCTTACGTCAAATCTGAAACCTTTAGAAATGCTACCCAAAACGGTTTCTTCGCGTCGGTACTAACCAATTTTGTCTATCCCAAACTCGCAGGTTACGCCGCAGCAGTGTACTCTTTGGCATCGATTAGTCCACCAGCGGACTTTAGCAACTCAGTTGTTGATCTAAATATAGCTTACAGAATAAGCATGGAGATAGCTAGGTACACTCTGATGCCAACTGAACAGTTCAAATATAGTGACAGTTGGACGAATGGAATGAAAGACAAAAATGGAGCAAGAATGCCCCTCAACTATGTTCTGCAACAATATCACGTTTTAATACCTAAGCCCCAAGATGAAGTTCACAAGGAAAGGCTGTTGCGTTTTGATGGCGACGCGAAGAACTTTTTGGCAGAATCATCCAGAATAGATGAAACTCTTCCAGTTTTCAGGCATCGTTCTGAAACGTGGATTACTCTCTTTTCCAGACTTGTTGAGATGCTTAGGGCAAAATAGAATCTAAACGAGAAGGCATCTATTACTATGAAGACTTTGCACTTGAATGATAGATTTGGCGAAAATTTATTTGGCGCCTGTTTGATAACTTAGACATGGAAAATATCGAATACAGCGAGTGGGTTCCTGCTGGAGCTCTTGTCAAGGGTCTATTTGTAATGATTAGTTTGATTATTGTTTTTGTTTCTTTTGCAGTTTTCTTTTTCAGTGAAGGATTATTGGTTGAAGATATTCTTGGGGTTTCGGTGTCTTGGGTGATTTTAGCTGCACTACTTTTAGTGTTCTGGAATTACCGAGGCTTAAACATAAGAATTAATAACGAAAGCATCACTGTGGAATATGGGCGATTTGACAAAAAGTCCTTCTTACTCAAAGATATTACCTCTTGCAAAAAAACCAAAGCATTTGGCAGATACTTAGGTATAGGTGTTAGGCTTGGACTTGACGGTTCATTGGCTTTTACAACTTCTTTTGCAAGCGCCGTCCAAGTTACTCCCAAGGAAGGGAGAGTGTTTGTATTTTCCTCTAAAAACCCTGAAAGAGTCTGCGAAATCATAAACCAAGAAAAAACATCTAAAATCTTCCCAGTTACCCCTCATCAGGCCTAAATGTCTGCCTTTATTCTTTCTCACGGTAGCATTTTTCTCTTTTATTGCACCCAGGGCATTTGATTAGTTTCCATTCAAACAGCTGTCCATTGGAGGTCTTGGTTATTCCGTGTAGTGCAAAAAAGTCTTGCAGTTTTGTAATCTTGAAACCTTCCTTGCAAGATGGACATTGGTAAGAGTCTTTTGATGCCGTAAAGTACCCGACTGCGATCAGAATGCAAAATATTATGGCAGGCCAAACAAACCAGTATTGAGTAACCAAAAGAAGACTACTCAAAACCATAATGCTCACTATTAGAGCGATGAGTAAAAGCGACGTTTTCACTTCGCGTTTGGATATTGGAGTCCGCTTATTCATGGAACACCAAAAAAGAAACCTCTCTATTATTTCTTCTGCCTACTTCATCCGTTGAGTATTCAACTACCTTTTTATCCAGATAAATCCAAGTTACAAGAAGCAAAGATTATTTCCATTTAATCCTGTTGGCAAATCTTTTTTGAAAACGTCGAAAGCCCACCAAATTAAGTAAGTAACTTTAAACTAAGATCAAAAAGACAAGTATGAAAAATATTATTCGCTAAACCATTTTATGTACCACTTGAAGTTCTCGCAAGTTTCTTTTGAAGGACACGCTAAACAAGGAAACACATCTCCAGCTTCCTTAAACAAATCAACGACCTTTTCCTTTGCCTGCTCATCAAGTTCCAATAGTTTAATACGTTTTCGAAATTCACCAGTCAATTCTAAACCCCACTTAATAAGAAGACTTTAATAAAATAAAAACCAACCTTAATGAAGAACTTCTCCTAACATCCTTTTAAATAAAAAAGAGACAAGACCTCACAGACTTGATTTAAAAAATACAAATGAATAGAAAAAACTAATGTTCTTAAAAACTTAACGGTGAGGGAAGGGAGGAGATTATAGAAAAGAGAGGTCCTCACCGACAGTATCAACCTTGGGAGATATTTTGGCTGGCTGCAAAAAAAAACTTGGCTGAACCAGAATAAGAACTTTGTTAATATTGAGGAGTATATGTCGATTCCAAGATTTTGGAGAAAATGCCCCTAATGCATGAAACTGATTTAGCTACATTTTTTTTCTGAGACACGATCGCAATATTCTAAGTTGTTTAGTTCAAACTAACTACTGAAAATTAAAATAAAGGCAAACATATTTGGTCAAAGCTTCAATCAACTATGATAGAGGAATGGGTATGGACGATAAATATGATGATAGAAAGATCCCGCGTACAATGTCAACCCAGCATCCAGATAATGCAAACGTGCCAGCGTGGAGCAATGAAGAAGTAATCAACGGCAATTTAGAGGTCTTTGAAGCCTTCAATGCTTATAGTACACTTGGCTGTCAAGAAGTAATGTGGGATTCCGAAGGAAAAGACACCGATACAAGAGTTGTAAGAAAGCTGCTCCAAAAGCACTGGGATTATTTCGCTGGACATGCAATAGGAGAAGATATCTATCTTACTTACAGAATTCCCAACCCTAAAATTGAAGGAGCAGAAAAAAAATACGTCGTTGAAACATTACAGAACATCCCTGTAGCCCACGATGTTGCATCGATGGCTTACAAAAGAGAGGTAACTCCAATTTTTGAAGTAATTCTGCCCTTCACCACAGAAGCTAAAGAGATTATAATGCTATTCAACTATTACAAAAAAGCTATAGTCTCGGCGGAAGACTCAGTTCTTTTTGAATCTACAACCGTTGGGGACTGGATTGGAAACTTTAAGCCTAAAGCCATAAGAGTAATACCTCTAGTGGAAGACTTTGAAAGCTTACTACACGTTGACGCCATAGTTGGCTCCTACATTAAATCTGTTAAACCAAAACATCAACGCGTCTTCATTGCACGTTCAGACCCTGCGCTAAACTATGGGTTCCTATGCGCCATCTTGCTCTCAAAAATAGCTCTTAGCAAACTCAAAATATTGGAAAAACAACAAGATGTAATAATGCACCCTATACTTGGGGTGGGGTCAAAACCCTTCAGGGGTCACCTATCGCCAGATAACCTCGACAATTTTTTACAAGAATACAAAGGTCTCTCTACCGTAACTATCCAATCAGCCTTTAGATACGATTATCCAACTCAACAAGTGCAAGAATGTATTCAAACTCTCAACCAGCGATTGCCAAACGGAGACCCTGTAATTATAGACCAACAAGAAGAAGCGAAACTATTATCCATACTTGCCAAGTGCAGGCAACAATACGAGCAACAAGTCGAAATACTTGCACCCTTTATCAATAGTGTTGCAGCTTACGTGCCAGCAAGAAGAGCCCGAAAACTACACATTGGACTTTTTGGATACAGTAGATGCGTAGCAGGAGTATGTCTACCAAGGGCAATATCGTTTGCCACAGCTCTATATAGTATAGGACTACCGCCAGAATTCATAGGCATTAAAACCTTAAAAATATTAGACGACAAAGAATGGGACCTACTAAGAAAACACTACCTGAAAATGGATCATGACCTTAGCCTCGTCGGCGAATACGTTTCATGGGAAAACATAAACATGCTCTTGGAGATGAGTCAAGCTACGGCTAAAAGAGCAAACATGAATGAAGAAAAACTTAGGGTCGCTCTCTCGATGTTGCTTGAAGATTTGAATGTGGTTGAAGAAAAACTAAATTTCAAACTTGGACCAAAAGGCGTGTCTCAAAGAAAGCACGAGAACTTTACAAACAATTTCCTGCTATCTTACCTGCAAAAAGAAGACGTGGAAGCAAAAAAAGCCTTACTGGAATCAGCCAAACTTAGACAATGTTTGGGTTAAAACCTGAGGTCAACAAAATCTTTAATGTTTCATTGGTTTAGCCTCTTATGCTTGAGTAAAAAATGACAATGTCTCTGGTGTAGAAGTAACAACTTTAGTTTTAAGATAACTAAAGGTAACTCTTGCACCTATTCTTTGCTTATCTTTAAAATGTTCATCCAGACACGTTTCATTCAACTATAAGAAGCAGATTTGCGGGTATTGTCTCCACTGAAGTGCGGGTCAATTCGATTCCACACCTAAATCACCAGATGGTCGAGTTAAAACTTAAAGCAGCAGTTCAGTTTAGTGGAAGGGATTTTAGGAAACTTAACAATCTGTTGAAGCGGTGAAGTCGTTGTCTTTGATTGATGTGATTTTAAGCCGAAGAAGTATTCGAAAGTATGAAGATAAAGAAATACCACAAGAACTCTTAAGCCAAATGCTTGAAGCTGGTAGACAAGCGCCATCTGCAGTTAACAGACAGCCTATTCGATTTGTAGTAGTAACAGATTCTGAAGCTAAAAATGAATTATCCAAAAGCTTGTTTGCTAAACATATCAAGAATGCGCCCATTGTTATCGTTGGTTGCGCAGATGAAAAAGCACTTTTAACCGGAAAATGGGCAGTTATTGACACTACAATTGCCCTGCAGAACATAGTTATTGCCGCCTGGACTTTCGGTATAGGTTCATGTTGGATAGGTTCTTTTAGCGAAGGAAAAGTCAAAGAACTTCTGAAAATTCCTGATAAGTGGAAAGTTGTTGCATTATTGGCCTTTGGCTATCCTGCGGAGCAACCAAAAGCAAAAAACAGAAAGCCTTTTGAAGAATTGTTTGGATACAACAAATTCTAATAACAAAACGCATTAACAAGAAATGAGATGTGTAGGTGAGGCTTCCAGGGCTTTTACGTTGATTAGCGTCTATGAACAATAATTTCTTATACCCTGCATAGTAACAGTTGTTGACCAGAAATGAAGAGCTTAGTCATTTATTACACCAGAACAGGCAATACGAAGTTCATAGCAGAAAAAATAGCCTCCAAAATCGTTTCAGACACAGAAGAAATAGTAGATCTTAAAAAACGCAGTGGACCAATAGGGTTCTTATTAGGCGGAAAAGACGCCACCCAAAGCAAAGAAACCAAAATATGCGAAACCAAACATTCACCCAAAGATTACAACCTCATAATAATCGGAACACCAGTATGGTCATCATCTCCCACACCAGCCATACGAACCTACATAAACCACAACAGCCTTTCAGGCAAGAAAGTTGCCATATTCTTAACCACAACAAAACAGAACCAAAAAGCAATTGAAAAAACAAAAGTCCTGCTATCCAACAGCGAACTTATTGGTGAACTTATGCTCGAGGAGCCTCTAAAGAAAAAAGAGGAAGCTGAGAAAACCATTATTGAGTGGTGTAAAACTCTCACAAGCAGTTGATTTGAAAGCCTAAAAGAAGGATGCCCTAGTGACGCGGCAAATCTATTCTGAGGTAGTCACTGCATGTTTTGAAGAACCCAAACCAGAGTGTCTCTTTCAATTCTTCTCTTCTCATTTGAACGGTCCTTTGGATTTTCCGCAATAAGATTATTTAATTGACTAAGCTTTTCAGAGATTTTGCTTCTCAATTCTTCAAACATAGCTTTATTGTAAACCTCACTTTCTGACTTTTCATGGTCAACGTCATTGTTTTTTACTTTCTTTTCATTGCTTTCCCCAGGTTTTTCTAGCTTTCTGTTTGGTTGTTCGGGTATTAAGCTTCCAAGTTTACTTGTTAACGTTTCTAATTTTGAAGATGCAATTTCCCCCTCAGTAAAATTTAATTTTTTCATAAATTTTCCTATTATGCCTGAAATTCTATCTGCTTCTTCTTTGTCGTCAACTCTTATGAAGATTTTATTATGCGGGTATCCAATTTGATAACTTGCACTGTATCCTCTTTCCTCAAGAATTCTTACAATAAGTTGAGCAAAATTTTCATCGGCAGGCTCAAAAACTACATAGTCCATAGGCATATTCATTCACAACTCGCTTGACTATTTCTACGCTATCCTAATTTAAGACTTGTTAAAACCCAAACTTCCAAATCCATGGTCTGAACTATTAACTACTAAATTCAAATAGTAAACCTCTTAGCAAGGACCTCGAGAGATACCGAATCAAATGAAAACGTTAACTAAAAAAATCGTGGTAATCTTCATTATTGCGCTTTTTATATTTTCAATAGTAGCAGGCGTCCTTGGAGGACACCTATAATTTCTTAATGCTTAGACCTTTTTCTATGCGCTCATCGTTTTATCTACTTGTCTTATTTTGATCTATAATCGCTAGAGATTGAGCTGTAAGGATTCTCTTTCTCTCTGCTCTCAGCATTATCCTTCATTTCTTCAACGACCTGACCTACACTTGCTTGGGGTAACAAGTTCCCCAAGACAATTGAGCGTGATAATAGCTTAATCTGTTCCCTATATGCGCAGTTCTTAATCTCAACAATTGTCATCTCTTTATCTGTCACATACAATTCTACGATACAGTCTTCAGGGTGTTCTTCTGGAATTCCTCTGACAAGTATTGCGTAATAATCGTTCTTTCCCCTTGAAAAGAGGCTTCCATCTGAATCAACTACTGTCCAATTTAATGTTGCCAATTTCTTGCGCTCCAATATCTTTTCACGCTTTAGCTGCAAACGCAGAATAAAGATAAGGTCTAGTAAAACAACGCAATCTAAACATGAGATAGGTAAAACTTGATTCAGGGCGAATAATTTAAGTTTTCGAATAAAATTCTCTTAAGAACTGATGCGCCATGTTCCATTTCTAATTTTTTCTCGTCTAACCGCTCGTGGTATTCAATTGGGACAGCTTTAATTTAAAAGAAGAAAAATTGATCTTTGACTATTCTTCTACATTCTACGGGGTTTCTGAAATGGTTGACTTCTTGGTGCATTCGGTTTGGTTTCTGTGTTTAGAAGCTGCTTTAGACGCCATACTAATACGTCTCGGTCATTAGGTTGTTGATGCATCCACAATTCACGGTTTTCCCTAAATTGCTGCCCTGTTATTTTGCCTTTTGACTGCAGTTCGCCAAGCAATTTAACAAATTCTCTTAGCTCCATCTGTTCTTTAGTTGGTTCATTTGTGGTTTTTCCTTCTCCTGAAAAGTTGGTTTCGGTGGTTCGCTACCAGATAGCTGATTAGCATTGCCAGTTATCGAATTATCTACAGTCATTTTTCAACACACAAGTATCGTTATTTTGGACTAATAAAAGTTACAATAAATTCTATTGAAATTAAATAGAAAAATGCCATTTAAAGTAGATACTTATTCTGTGAAGGACCTTTTTAAAAATATACTAAAACCCTAGACCGTTATGAGAATCTGTCCTTGAAAAAAGAATATTAGTCTTAGTGGTTTTTGATTTCAGGGTTAACAGAATGAAAAAGAAAGTGTTCATCTCTGGTCCCATTATAGGTATGGAAAAACAGCAAGACTACCGAAAAACCATCACTGACATTGCTTGTAAACTGGGCTACGAAATTATTGACCCATGGAAAAGAGAACGTGTCCTCTATAATGGAACTGAGGAATGCTGGTGGGACAAAGTACCAACTTTCGACTTTGTCCAAGGGATTTAGATGATGCTGACCTATGCGATATCATGGTTGTTTACCTGCCCATACTCTCCGCCGGAGCATGTATGGAAATGTTCTACGCCAAACGCAAAGGCAAAAAAATCATTGTAGTATCAGAAATGAAGTGCCTAAGCCCATGGATAGTTTTCCACTCTGACACGATAATTAATGGTTTTACAGGTCTTGAGGAAGCACTCAAACAGTTTCTCTAGACTTGGTTTGTTTGAATTCTTCCCGAATTTTCATCTGACGTCTCTTAAGGTTGTAACCCAACGAAAAATCGTGTGCTGCATCACGGATTTTCCTAAGAAGAAGCATCATTTTGCTGTTCTTGTTAAAGTTTCTAGGCGCCGATTCATCCGGCAAATAGATTTCTTCATGCTCCTTCGCCAAACCAATAAGCGGAAGCTGCAACCCGAGCATTTGCAAAGCCGCTTTTGCCGCGCTAACTTGCCCTGGACCACCGTCAATCATCACTAAATCAGGCAACGAGGTTTTCTCTTCAATCAAACGTTTGTATCTTCTGCAAACTACCTCGTTTACTGCGGCAAAATCATCCTGTCCTTTGAAAGTTTTGATTTTGAATTTGCGATAGTTTTTCTTGTCGGGTTTCGCATCTTTGAAGCTGACCATGCCTGAAACCACATGTTCAGTGCCCAAGTTTGATACATCAAAGCATTCGATTAATTCGTGGCAGGATTGGCAAATTGAGAGTTATTCTGCAAATCAACGAGTGAACTATCAACATCTAAGGTTGATTCCAAGTTTTTTTCTGCCAACTGAACAAGCCCCAACTTATCTGCCCGCCTTGGAATCGCCAACGAAACAGGCGCACAACGCTTAGCCGACAGAAACTCTTCTAACGCTTTTTTCTCTTCAGTGCCCTGCCAACAAGGCTTGTTCAACAGAATTTCTCTTGGAATCTGGTTTGTGGTGTAATATGCTTTCAAAAATTCCTGTTCAATCATTGGCTGAACATCCACGCTAAACTCTTTTTTGCCAAGCAATACTCCTTTGCGCATACTCATCTGAACTGCCAACATCTTCTCACCCACCTGCCTAAACACCAAAACGTCTTGATCAAAACGACGCTCTTGATCCACGATTTGATGCTCTGTAACAAGCCTTATTGAGAGGATTTGGTTGCGAAGTTCAAGAGCAGTTTCGTACTGTTGGGCTTTGGAGGCTGTTTGCATTTGAGTTTTTAATTGTTCAATGGTTTGTTCATAGTTTCCATTAAGGAATGATCGCGCTTTCGCTACTTGTTCAGTATATTGTTCAGCGGTAGCTTTCCCAATGCATGGTGCTGAGCATAGGTGAATGTGGTAGTTTAAGCAAGCACGTTTAGGCAGGGTCTTGCATGTACGTAGCTTGAAAACCCTCACCACTAATCGTTGAAGGTCTTGGCGTGTGAAGCCGTCAGTGTAGGGTCCAAACGATTCCAGTTTTCGAGCAACTTTGCGGCTAGTAAGAACCCTTGGAAAATCTTCTCGTGTAAGTGAGATGTAAGCAAATGTTTTAGCATCTTTTAAGTTAACGTTGTATTTGGGCCAGTGCTGTTTAACCAGTTTATTCTCAAGCAGCAACGCTTCAACTTCGTTATTCACCACAATCCAATCGATATTTCTAATTCTTGAAACAAGCTGCCTTGTCTTAGCAGGTTGATCGGAACTTGAAAAGTAACTTTTTACCCGTGACCGCAAACTTTTTGCTTTTCCAACATAGAGAATTTCGCCTGATTCATCCCTGTAAAGGTAGACGCCTGGGTCAGTTGGAATATCAGAGCTTTTGAAGTCAGCGGGACAAGTTATTTGGATCATGCAGGCTGTTTCACTGCCAAAAGAGTTTCTGCTCCACGATTAAGAATTTTTTCCAGAAACACCCCTGTGTAAGAGCCACTGTTCTTTGAGACTTCTTCAGGAGTTCCTTTAGCAAGTAATTCGCCGCCTGCAGCTCCTCCTTCAGGTCCCAAATCGATGAGGTAATCGCAGCTTTTAATGACATCTAAATTGTGTTCAATGATGTAGACAGAGTTTCCGTTGTCTACTAATCGATTCAAGACTTTTATAAGCCGTTTAGTGTCGTCAAAATGAAGCCCAGTAGTTGGTTCATCCAACATGTAAATCACGTGTCCAGATTTGTGTTTGCTAAGTTCACGAGTGATCTTGATTCGTTGGCTCTCGCCACCTGACAAGGTAGTTGAGCTTTGTCCCATCTTGATGTACCCAAGCCCCACGTCAAGTAGCGTCCCAAGTTTTCTTGAAACCCTCGGCGTGTTCTCAAAGAATTTTGCTGCTTCCTCCACCGTCATATCTAAAACTTCAGCTATATTTTTACCCTTGTAGAGCACACCCAATGTTTCTTTGTTGTAGCGTTTTCCTTTGCATTCGCTGCATTGAACGTAAACGTCGGGCAGGAAATTCATTTCTATACGCAGCACCCCGTCGCCTTGGCAGGTTTCACATCTACCGCCTTTCACGTTGAAACTAAATCGACCTTCTTTGTAGCCACGCGCTTTGGCTTCTTTTGTGGAGGCGAAAATGCGTCTTATCTCATCGAAAAGTTTAGTGTATGTTGCGGGGTTACTTCTTGGCGTTCGCCCGATGGGGTCTTGATCAATAACTATAACGTTACGCACGACGCTTGGAACATCTACAGATTCGTGTTTGCCTATTTTGTCTACTTGTTCACCGAACATTTGGCGTAGCGCTGGAATAACTGTCAAATTCATCAACGTACTCTTGCCTGAGCCGGAAACACCTGTAACCCCACACAAAACACCCAGCGGCAACTGGAGGCTGAGGTTTTTGAGGTTATTTTCGTTTGCACCTTTAACAGTGATGTAACCGCCAGGTTGGCGTCGTTCAGTTGGCACTTCAATTTTTAATTCGCCTGAGAGGTATTTGCCTGTGATGCTTCGTTTGTTAACCATAATTTCTTCAGGTGAGCCTTCGGCTACTACATGTCCACCATGGACGCCTGCGCCTGGACCCATGTCAACGATGTAGTCAGCATTGCGTATGGTTTCCTCGTCGTGTTCAACCACAATCAAAGTATTCCCTAAATCCCGCAGTCGATGAAGGGTAGCTATCAGTTTCGTGTTGTCCCTCTGATGCAAACCGATGCTGGGTTCATCCAAAATATAAAGTACGCCCATCAAGTTACTACCGATTTGCGTAGCTAAACGAATTCGCTGAGCTTCGCCACCAGAAAGCGTTCTTGCCGCCCTAGAAAGTGAAAGATACCCTAAACCAACGTTCTTCAAAAACCCAAGACGCTGGTTGATTTCCTTAAGCACCTGTTTAGCGATAATCAACTCTTTCCCTTCCAATTGGCTTGGTAGATTAAGGAAGAAATCAACTGCAGCTTCAATCGAAAAGTCAGTAACGTCAATGATGCTTTTGCCAAGAATTTGAACTGCAAGAACCACTGGCTGCAATCTTTTACCGTTGCAGGCGGCGCAGGGTCTTGAAGTCATGAATTTTTCTATGTCCTCTTTTCGCCAAGCGCTCTCAGTTTGGCGATATAACCTCATAGTTTGGGGAATTATGCCTTCCCAACCGTCCCGCATCCACATACTTGCGCCGTTTGACCAATTTCCGTTGATTGGTTCTTTATCACCGTACATAAGAACTCGCATCTGCTCTTGCGTAAAATCTTTAAGTGGAGTAAAAACATCGAAACCGTATTTTTTGCCAACGGTAGCAAGCTGCTGAGCACGCCAACTAAGTTCCATTGTGCCTTTGTAAACAGCTAAGCCACCATCCATGATGGAGAGGTTTCTATTTGGAATAACCTTGTCTTCTGTTACCTCTGTTATTTCACCCAAGCCGTGACAAGTTGTGCAAGCACCAAACGGCGAGTTAAACGAGAACATACGCGGCTCGAGGCTTTCAAAGACAATTTCAGGGTGGTTTGGACAGGCCCCGAAGGTACTGTACATAATTTCGTCTCCGAAGCGTTCAAGCTCCTTTTTCTTTTCACCCTCAGCTTTTTGAGCGTCGATAATTATCATTGTTCCTTTGCCCACCGAAAGAGCCTGCTCTACAGCTTCGGAAATGCGAGAACGCTCCTCATCCACTATTGAGACAGTATCAATGACTGCTTCAATCCAATGTTTTTCGTATCTGACAAGTTTTAATTCTTCTTTGATGCTGTCGGAGTCGTAGATTTTTTGGTCCGCGCGAATTTTGGTGTATCCCTGTTTTTTAAGGTCTTCAAAAACTTGTTCATGTGTCCCTTTGATACCGCGAATGATTGGAGCTAGAAATGTTAGTGTTTTTGTTGTTTCAACCATTATTAGGCTGGTTATGTTTTCTGGACTTTGAGGGTGAATACTACTACCGCATTTTGGGCAGTGATGTATTCCAATGCGTGCGAAGAGCAACCTGAGGTAATCGTATATTTCCGTAACTGTTCCAACAGTTGAGCGGGGGTTTTTGCTTGTACTCTTTTGTTCAATCGAAATTGCCGGAGAAAGCCCTTCAATGGAATCCACATCGGGCTTATCCATAAGACCCAAAAACTGTCTCGCATAAGCACTCAAGCTCTCAACATATCTTCGCTGTCCTTCAGCATAAATCGTGTCAAAAGCCAAAGTTGATTTTCCCGAGCCAGAAAGCCCAGTGATAACTATAAACTTGTTTCGCGGCAACTCTAAATCAATATTTTTTAAATTGTGTTCCCGTGCACCCTTAATTGAAACATTATCTCTCATAACCTAAACCAAATTCCTATCTACTTTCTATTTTATAACCAGTTTATGGAGAAAGATTAGAACCTTTTTGCGCTAAATCTTTAATTTTCTGGCTTAACCGCGTCATTTTCAATCTTCCTCTCCAAAGCCCTATTCAACTCTGCAATTGCATCCCTGAGCTGAATGGCCTGTTCAAAGTCTAATTTCTCAGCTGCTTCATGCATTTTGGCATCTAACTCGATTATTTGACGTCTCATATCTGACTTTGGCAGGTGCTTGGTACCCTTGATTATGCTTTCTTTTTGGGATACCCCCTTCACTATTGTTTTTGGCATGATATTGTGAAGTTTGTTGAAGCGTTTCTGGAAACTACGTCTGTAATATGTAATCTCTACGGCTCGTTTAATTGAGCGTGTCTCTACATCAGCATAAAGAAATACTTTACCATGGTCATTTCTTGATGCCCGCCCAATAGTTTGAATTAAGCTTCGTTCATCTCGCAGGAACCCTTCTTTATCAGCGTCCAAAATGAAAATAGTTGAGACTTCAGGGATGTCTAAGCCTTCCCTGAGCAGGTTGATACCAACTAGAATGTCGAATTCGCGGATTCGCAACTGCCGAATTAGTTCTATGCGATCTAAACTATCGATGTCTGAATGCATGTACCTAACACGGAAACCTTCCTTACACAAGTATTCGGCTAGATCTTCTGCCATGCGTTTGGTTAGAGTTGTAACTAAAACCCGATCACCCCGCTCAATGGTTTTCTTCGCTTCCACCATCAAATGTTTCATCTGCCCCTCAATAGGGTGAATCTCAACCTCAGGATCCAAAAGTCCGGTGGGTCTTGTTATTAATTCAACTGGCGAACCACTTTTTTCAAGCTCATATTCAGCTGGGGTCGCTGAAACAAAGAGGACTTTACCCATTTTCTTCTCAAACTCTTCAAACTTAAGCGGTCTGTTATCCAATGCACTGGGAAGTCTAAAACCGAAGTCTACGAGGTTCTTTTTTCTCGCATAGTCGCCATTGTACATGGCGCGTGATTGAGGAATTGTCTGGTGACTCTCATCAATTATCAGGAGATAGTCTTTGGGGAAGTAATCCATCAACGTGAACGGCGGCTCCCCGGGTTTACGCCCGTCGAAGTGACGACTGTAGTTTTCCATTCCTGCACAGAACCCCACCTCTTTAATCATTTCCAAATCATAGTTTGTTCGCTGCTTGAGCCTGTGTGCTTCCAGCGGAGGCAAATTAGGCAATGCCGCTTCCAATTCTTGTTTAATAAGCTCAAGGGCAAGTGCATGTTTCTCTTCAGGCACAACGTACTGGCGTGCAGGATAAAGCGTAAACCTGTCAAGCACTGTCTTAACGTCGCCGCTTACCAGATTGACTTCTTTAATTTTTTTAATTGTGTTAGCTTCGAGTTCAACTCGTAAAATTTCATTATCATACGAAGGTACCACATCCACAACGTCGCCTCTTACGCGGAACCTTCCCGGCTCAAGAACCATGTCGTTGCGTTCATACTGCATATCCACGAGTTCATGGATAAGTTGCATCCTTGACATTTGCTTGCCAACCTCAAGTTCCGCCGCCATAGTTCTGAAGTCATCCGGGTTGCCCAAACTGTAAATACAGCTAATACTAGCAACGATTATTGTGTCATTTCGGCTCACAACGCTGGAAACTGCGTGCATACGCATCTTTTCAATCTGCTCGTTAACAGAAGAGTCTTTTTCAATGTACATATCTTGGGCTGGCAAATACGATTCAGGCTGGTAAAAATCATAAAAACTAATGAAGTATTCCACGCGATTATTGGGAAAAAGCTCTTTTAACTCCGCATACAACTGCGCCGCCAAGGTCTTGTTATGCGCAATTATCAGAGTAGGTTTTTGCAGTTTGTTGATTACGTTGGCCATAACAAATGTTTTGCCGCTGCCAGTAATCCCTAGGAGGGTTTGTTTAGGCTTAATTGACAAGTTTTCCACTATCTGTTGCACTGCGGCTTGCTGCCCTGGCGAAATTTGGAATGGCGCTACAAGTTCAAACTGCACTTTTTTTTCTCACAACGACAAGAATTGACCGAACACATGAATTAATTAAGTTTTTCTAAAAAGTCGATTAATTCAGCTTTATCTTTGTGCTGGAAGAAAAAATTTTGGTTAACAATTTTCTTTTCTTTTTGGCTTAATTTTATAAAAATGGAAACGTTTCAAGATTAGTTATCAATAAGGAAAAAATGCTTAAAAGAATACTTATTCAACGGATAATTTTCCAAATTTACCAACGTTAAGTTGAATTTCACTCTTAAAACTCGTAACATATCCGTTTTCAATTTTTATATTATCGCCCACGTTGATTTGATCAATCTGCTCGTTCCAAAGCGTTAACTTTACACTGCCAGATTCGTCAGCAACTACAGCATCTACTATTCGGTAAGTTTCATCTTTGAAACGTGATTTAACTTCTCGAGGATCACCTTTATCTACGACCTTGGCTTCAACGCTAACTCGTTTCATGCCATCTTGTAATTCTTTAATCGCAACCATTGTATTTCCCTTCTAAACTGTTAACTGACAGTCGGTTTTCAATTGCAAAGGTGAGCTGCAATCATATAAATCTTGCTAACTAAAAAAAAATTAAAAAAATGGTGGCAAACGCATTGAGGCGTTGCTTAAACTGCCCCAACCAAAAAGATCAAGAGCAGAACAACTAAGGCTAATGAAACAACAGATAGAACTATGCGTTTTACCAATGAGAACTCAGGTTTGAGCTCTCCAAGAACTATGGTACCCACTGCACCCAACCATACATAGGACACTATGAACATTCCTGAAACTATGGATCTAAAGAGCAAGGTTGCTGCCTCAATGTTGTTGAAGATTGTTGTTGATATTGCAGGAAGTGTTTTTAGTGCTTCTATTGGGTAATAGAGCGATGCGTACGGATCAAAACGTACACCTAACGATAGATCGAATGGGTAATAGATAATTGGCAAAGTAAATGTTGCGACTAAGTTTACTAATGATCGAATAACCATAATTACCAATGCAAAACCAAAAGCCACAAAAAGCGGTTTCCAAAGCACTTGGCTTTTTAGGACCCTACAAATCAAGTAAATTATTCCTGTCAAAATGAACCAAGTAAAGATAAATTGTAACGAGAATAACTGCAGAAACTGTAGAAGGATGCCGGTGCTGTTGTATTGTACTGGTGTGAGGTATTGTCCGTGGAAGAATAGTGCCCCTACATGGATGTTTATGCTTGTGTTGGATGCGTAAGTGAAATCAAGTTTTAATGATGTTATATTGCTCCAGGTTGGGTTGCCACTGGGTATCCATCCAACAGCGTTGGGACCAAGAGTAAGAGTAAGGTTGTTCCATTGACCAAGTATTGAGGTGTTTGATAATTGAGACGTTAAGTCATATCGGTATGAATCGATGTCTCCAAGTGAATACAGCGTTAAGGCAACGTTTTGAGGAGCAACTTGAGGCTGCAGTTGCTTTAAGGTGATGGATAGGTTCTGGAATCCAGTTGTACCGCAGTCAACATTGAATACGTTACCTAAAGCTGCTGTTGCAGTGTTAGTATTGGTGGCATTTATTTGTAGGCTGCTGTTTCCAAAGAGACTATAATAAGCATTTGAGTCTGTAGGCGGGAGCCCAAAACCTGCGACATAAACACTATAATTTAGATAATCATCAAAATTGTTACTTAGCGCAACATTTGTATTGCTTCTCCATACTGATGCATTGGTAAATGTAGCCAACTTATCAATCGTTGGAGTTGTTTGCTCTGTGTAGGTTTTAGAAAACTGTGAATACTCATAGCCTACTTGTAAGCCAATGAAAAGAATTAGAACAATCAATGCACCAAGGTATTTTGGGTTCGCAAGTATGCTCTTGAATGCTTTTTGCGGTGCATAAATAATTTTTAGGATGTCGTCAATAAACAATTTTTTCGATCCCTTCGCCATGAAAAGATTACGCGGCATTTATTAAGTGTTTTTCAAGCATTCAACTAACCCAACGGTAAGACACTCATTCTACTTGTTGCCCATTACTAAAGAACGGAACAAAAATTGAGGAAGGTTTCTGCAATTGCTATCGTCAGCTACATTCCTGTCTTAAGTCTTCGATAAGTCGTGTAGTCCACGTATTCCACAAATGGATTCTCAGCTTGGAATTTGACGCTGATTTTTTGTCGTTTACGTTTATCGAGCAGTTGACTTGTAGTTCGAAGCATGTAAGCGTCGCTGCCTGCACCCGAACCGTAACTTGCAACCAAAATGCGCTCATCAGGCTTAGCAACATCCAACACCGCAGCCAAACCAACAAGCGCAGCTCCAGAATAAGTATTTCCAAACTTCGTTATTTGAATCGCAGGCAAATACTGCTCTTCTTTAAACCCGAGTTCCTTTGCGATTCGCACTGGAAACTGGGGATTAGGTTGATGCGGAACGAAGTAGTTCAGATCAGCAGCTTTAACGTTTAATTTATCCATAAGCTTAGTGGCTGATTTTCGAACGTGCTTGAAATACGCTGGGTCACCAGTGAATCTTCCACCATGCATTGGATACTGTTCGCCGTCTCTACGCCAAAAATCAGGAGTATCAGAAGTGCAAGAATACCAGCCTTCAACTTCTGCTATTACATCGTTTTTTCCAAAGATAAAAGAGGCACCGCCGAACCCAACATAGGTATCTAATTCTCCACCTGCACAGCCTCGAGGGGCAGCTTGGGAATTGTCTGCGCCAATAACCATAGCATATTTTATGCATTCCCTTGGATAGCTAACTAGCGCTGAAGCATCTTTGAACATGCTTGTACTCGCTTTGCAAGCAAATTCTGTATCTACGGCATCAACGCTTTGAACGTCACCGTCTTCTTCGCCGAGCTTGAGAACTTGAGCTACCTTTGACGCAATAGGTTTAACAGCATACGGGTTTGATTCTGAACCTACATAGACTTTTCCAATCCAAGCACTATCGAGACCTGAATGGATAAGCGCAAGCTTTCCAGCTTCAACCGAAGCAGTAACCGCATCTTCATCAATGAAGGGGACAGCACGTTCCAACCCCTCTTCTTTTATGCGAAAACGAGAAGTATAAGCTCCATAACCCACGATACCAGGCAAGTCATATTCTTTGCTGGGTTGAACCACCGTGTATTCTTGGTGTGGATAGTACTCGTCGGCTAAAGTGAAAGCTAAAGAAATTGTTGGAACAACCTCACTTTTACCCACTGAGTAGCGTCTTCTGAAACGGGGAATAACATCCCTGCCTTCAAGACTAGGTAAATCCACGTCATCACTGGCACAAATCAATTGGTCAGTTAATCTTGCAGGAACACGAATTTTCCCATCGTGAAAAGAAACAATTCCGTAAACGAAACTTGAAAGTTTCATGAATTTATTAGTTGGTTCATTAATATAGGTACATAATTCTAGTTTACCCTTATCAAAGAATAAATCAACGCTCTCCATTTTTCCATAACTTTTTCTGCCGCAGTTACTGCAATAATCGCGTATTTCAAAATATTCCTTGCCGCAGCATTTACATCGACTCGCTTTTAACCGGTCGCCTAAGTAAGAAACCCGTCTCTCTATTGGCTCACTACTCATTCTTGTTTTCTCCTAATATGGTAACGTAGGCTTTAGTTCCAAAGCCCTCAAACTCTAATACGCAACCATGCTTGGGTAAATCATTACCAACATGAACTTGTCTTTCCCCAGCTTCCCCGCGTAATTGACGATAAATCTCAAAGATCTGCGCTCCTCCAGTTGCACCTAAAGGGTTACCGTTCGCCTTCAAGCCGCCGTCTGTGTTTACATAAAGTGGTTTACCGCCTATGTCATAGCAGTTTTGGCAACCATGTATGCTTTTCCAAGCTGCTCCAGACTGACAGAAACCCAAGTCTTCAAGAGAAACCATCTCCATCATTGTAGATTGGTCATAAACTTCTATAACCTCCAAATCACAAAGTTTTATTTTAGATGTCTTACAAGCTTTTTTCATCGCAATTTCAGCGGATACGAAATGTGACAGATCCTCTCTCGCAGGGTAATTGAGGTAGTCTGTTGCTGAACCGACGGCTAAAACATTAACTGGTCGATCAGTCTTTTCTTTAGCTACTGATTCGCTTGTAAGGATCAGTGCTGATGCACCATCAGAGATTGGGGCAAAATCATAGAGCCCTAAAGGTTTTTTCGCTGTTTTCCTAGCGCTTAACACTTGTTCAATGGTTATTTTCCTTTGGAATTGGGCGTATTTATTTTTGGTTGCGTTCGCATGGTTCTTTACGGTAACCTCTGCTAAAGCCATGTAGAGTTTATCCAAGTTTTCGCCCATTATATTATGCTTTTTTATGTAAGCACGGAGCATAAGCTCATGGTTTGACTCAGGTGTTCCACCTGCATAATAACTCCATGGATCATCGAGGAGCATAAGATCGTCGCGGATTTTGTCCCAGCGATCCGTCATCTTCTCTATACCTCCAACCAGAACCGTGTTGTAAGCTCCTGCCTGAATAGCATGGCAAGCTGTCATTAAAGCGGCGCTAAAGGAACGCGTAACCTCCATTGGCACGTGAAGCTCGGTTAATTCTGAGAGAAAGCCTTCTTCAAGACCTAATTTGTTGGTGATGGGAAGAAAACAATCGGACATGTAACATGCTTCTAGATCTTTCCTTTCTATGCTACATTCGTTTGAAGCGGCAAGCCAAGCTTCCTCAATTAGTTTTTCTGGTTCTTTGCCGTAGTGCTCTCCAAACTTAGTTCGGCCAACAGCAAGGATAGCTGGGCTGTTTTGCATAATATATCCCCTTTTTTGGATAAACATACAGATTTTCCAAAAAGACTATTAAGTGTTTGCCAAATTACTCAGAAAATGGGTGATTAACATGAATAGGAACCCTGCAAAAGTGGTCAAGCTCTTAAAGATGGGAGAAAAGAAATGTTAGGTAGTCTACAAGAGAGAAATGATGGGTTTTTCAATAACGGCGAATGCATAAAAGAATACTATATTGTTTCAGTGTGAAATGGAAAAGGCGGCAACCATTATTTTGGAGAATTAAAAAAGTAACAAAAAATAGCTTAAACCTTTTTAGAGAACCCATTATTTACTTCATTTTTGATTAACTGAGACTTTGTGGTTTCAACAAGGTTTTGCAGTTTTTGGCTTAACTCAACTAAGTAAATTGGAGCATTTGTTAAGACCTTAAATTCTGCTGGAAGCTTAGAGACGTTCTCTGCAGCTTCAGAGCGGATTTCATTAATAGTTGGAAGATTGAAAATAAGTTTTCCCCGATCCATGACCTTGACGAGTAATGGTTCAACGTTAACTTCTTCATCTGATAGTGCGATTAGATCTTTTTCAAAAAAGCCCTCCTCATTCTTAAAGCGATAAACCTGTTTTCTTCCAGGCAACGTAATTTTGTCTTTGCTTAACTTCATTATAGGCGAAAAACTGCCGTCAGATGTCATTGTTTCGCAGAGTTTGTAGATAACGTCAAGGTACGGTCTATCAGCAGAAGTGCCCATCTTAGTTCCAACACCAAACGCGTCAATCATAGCGCCGTCATTGAGCAGTTGAGTAATTTTAAATTCGTCCAAATCCCCGCTGGCAAAAATCTTAACATACCTTAGATTATTGTCATCTAAGATTTTTCTGATTTTTTGACTACTTTTTGCCAAGTCGCCGCTGTCCAGTCGAACTCCCCCAAGCTTAAAACCTTTTTTCTCAAGTTCTTTGGCAACTATGACGGCTTTTTCTGCGCCGGCAATCTCATCGTAAGTGTCTATGAGCAGGGTTGATTTATCTGGGAATGTTTTAGCAAATGCTCTGAAGGCATCGATTTCTTTTTGGTAAGACATAACGAATGAGTGCGCCATTGTGCCGAAAACTGGAATACCATATGCCATTGCTGCTAAAACGTTACTGGTTCCTTGACACCCAGCGATGTAGCTTGAGCGAGCCACTTTCATTCCTGCATCAACACCATGTTCACGTCTTAAACCGAACTCAATCACAGATTTGCCTTTAGCTGCATTAACTACTCGTGAGGCTTTGGTCGCGATCATAGTCTGAAGATTAATTGTGTTTAGCAGAAAAGTCTCCACAAGCTGCGATTCAATAATTGGGGCTGTCACCCTGATCAAGGGTTCATTGGGAAAAGCCACTGTACCTTCTGGAACAGCCCATACGTCTCCTGTGAACTGAAAAGTATGGAGGTAATCAAGGAAGTTATCGTTGAAACCCTGTTTTTTTAGGTAAACCAAATGTTCCTCTGTAAAACTGATGTTTTGCAAGTATTGCAAAGCTTCTTCTAATCCTGCGAATACAAAGTAGGAACGATTCTCGGGCAAACGCCTTATAAAGAGGTCGAATGTGGCAGGTTCAAAGTTTTTATTGTCAAAGTAACTTGCACACATCGTTAACTCATAATAATCTGTGAATAGGCTCATGTTTTCAGGAGTTGAGAAGCATAGAAAAGGGTTCATGCGATTATAGAAGAGGGATTGTGATTTAATTCTTTCTAGACACATAGATGGCTAAATCAACGCTAAAACATCAGAACCACCTTTCACAAAACTACGCCCGCGCCATCACATTCACTTCCAATTACCCCTCCACTGCCGCTAAACTCTGCATATTCGCTTGTTTTAAATATCCCTAACCATAACATCATCCTAAAAGTGTGAATTTAATGAAAGAAGACTCCGACGTTGAAGACCAGGAAGACAGCGAAGAATCTATCTTAGAAACAAACAAAAAAAAATACCAGTTCATAGAAGACCTGCCAGGAGTTGGTCCGGCAACTGCTCTAAAACTCAAAGAGCTCGGCTACCACACAGTAGAATCCTTGGCAATGGCAACTAGCCGAGAACTCGAACCTGTCGGAGTAAGCGAGAAAAAAGCCTACCAAGTCATTGAAGCTGCACGCTCATCAATTGGCATATCATTCATCCGAGCAGATGAACTCTTCAAAATGCGGCAAAGCGTCTTGCGAGTAACCACCGGCAGCAAAGCCTTAGACAAAATCGTTGACGGTGGCTTAGAAACCCAAACCATAACAGAATTTTACGGTGAATATGGCAGTGGCAAAAGCCAAATGTGCCACCAACTATGCATTAATGTCCAGTTGCCTCCAGAAAAAGGCGGCCTCAACGGAGGCGCATTATACGTTGATACAGAGAACACTTTCAGATTAGAACGCATCGTTCAGATGGCAAAGTTTGTGGGCTTAGATCCAGCAGAGGCTGTTAAAAAAATTATTTACGCTGAAGCTTATACTTCAGACCACCAAATGTTCCTGCTGGAAAACGCTGATGAAATAATCAAAGCAAACAACATTAAACTAATTATAATAGATTCATTAACTGCCCATTTCCGAAGCGAATACATAGGAAGAGAAATGCTCGCACCAAGACAACAAAGACTCAATAAACACATGCACAAACTCATCGCTTTAGCACGAGCGTTCAACGCCGTAGCAGTCGTAACCAACCAAGTGATGGCAAAACCAGATCAATTCTTCGGTGACGCAATTCATCCAATAGGTGGAAACATCGTTGGCCACACAAGCAACACACGAATCTACTTAAGACGCGCATCTCATGGACCAATACGCATTGCAAGACTAGTTTCAAGTCCATATTTACCCGAAGGCGAGGAAATCCTTAAAGTAACCGAGAACGGAATAGAGGATGTCTCTGAAGAAGAGAAAGCAACCAAACCTCGTGGACGCTAAAGTATGCCGATTTCACAAGCCTTAGTTACCAGGTACTTCCAGCTTTTAGTCAGCAGACAATTCACTGAAGCTGAACGCGAGTTGGAACGAGTCAAACAAAAAATGCAGAAAACCGAATGGAACAGAGGATACTTCCGAGCGCTTTATGGCATGTATCTTTCACGCAAAAACAGTGCTACAGACGATTACGCATTCTTCTCAAAAATAGATTTAACTGATAAAGTAAACTTGCACGCTTACCGAAAAGAATTCCTTGATCACATGCGCAACGGTTTGCATGGAGATTTTGACCGGGGATTCTTTTCTGCTTGGGCAGATTGTATGCGAATACTAACACGAATGGATGTCCCAAATCCACAGAGCAGTAATGGAAAAGATGATGACAAAGAAAAGATTGAAACGCTGAGAACAGATAAGAGCCAGGCAACTATAGCGAATTTTCTTGCCACGCCCAAAGAAAATAGAGAAGGTTAAAAAAATCAGTTATTTAACGATTCCAATTGTTAAAGCGAATACTGTATAAAATAGCACAAAGAAGGTTAGCCAACTAAAGAAATACATGCCTATTGCAGTGCTGAGGATTTTTGATTGCTTCTCTATTTTGTTTTTGTAGAATCCGCGCAAAATGTAGTAGGTCACGAAGTAGATTAGCAAAGCTACTGTTATGCTATTTACAAGGGTAGTTGAGTCATTAAAGCTTCCAAATGTGGCTAAGCCTCCTGTGATTACCCCTGCAACAAGTCCTAAACCAACCCTTAACCAGTAAAGCTGAACAACAGGTGTCATGTAAATCTAATCCTTGCTGAGTATATTTTGTTCTTACTTAAAAAAGATGCCTAAGTATTAATCGTTTCTGCTCTCTAAACACTGTATCCTGCAACCGGGGGTTTTCAGTGAAACAGTTATTTTATAGCCAACCCCACTATAGAGTCCTACATTGGTGGATGCCTTGCGCAAAAAAGATTTCTCAAGTTTTGACATTGCCGCTGTGGTCAAAGAACTAAGAATGATATTAGACCAATCCAGAGTGAACAACATCTACCAACTCGACGAGAAAACCGTAATCTTCAAACTGCACAAAACAGACACACCTCCCATCCGATTGGTGATGGAGGCAGGCAGAAGATTACATGTTACCAGTTATGCTGAAGAAAACCCAGCGGAACCCCCGTCATTCTGCATGGCACTAAGAAAATACCTGCGTAACGCTTGGGTGGCTGGAATAGATCAATACGAATTTGAAAGAATCGTTACAATAAGCTTCCGCACTAAAACCGGATGTGTTGAAGCTTGTTGTAGAGCTTTTCGGCGATGGCAACCTCATACTGACAAATGAACAAAATGTAATTATTCAAGCTTTAGCATTTAAAAAAATGCGTGACCGCGACATCTTACACAATGTGGTTTTAAAGCTTCCACCTATCTAGTGGAAAAAACCCCTTTAAAGTTACTCAAACTGAGTTGGAAGAAGCACTCAAAAATGCAGGTGAAACCGAAGTCGTCAGGTCAATAGCGCGTTTCTTGGGTGTCGGGGGAGTTTACGCTGAAGAAATCCTTCTGCGCGCCAACGTCGATAAAAGCAAGCACTGCAACGCTCTGACAAGCGAGGAGATTAGAGTGATTTATGAAACAGTGCAAACCTTGTTATCTGCGGTTTCAGGCGGCAACCTAGAGGCAGCCATAGTTTTAGGAGAAAACGAAGAATTCTTAGATGTTATACCCGTCAAACTCAAGCGTTACCAGGGGTTCAAAGCACAGATTTACCCTTCTTTTAACTCAGGCTTTAGACGAGTTTTACCTGCGAGTGATCGTTGCTGAAAGAGCTGTTAACCACCTTGAAGTGGACAAGATAAAGAAAGAAGCTGAACGACTAAGGCGCATGGTTGCTGAACAAGAAAAATCCATTCATGAAGATGAAGCCAAAGCAGAACGCGACAAACTCATCGGCGACACAATCTACGCTCACTTCAACGAACTCCAAACGTTCCAGGAACAACTTCTTAAAGCCAATCAGCAAGGACATGAATGGAACGCGATCATTACGACTGTCATGGCTGCAAAGAAAACAGGCAAACCACCAGCCGCTTACGTTGAATCTTTCGACGGCAAAAACCTCGCCCTAAACCTCGGCATAGAAAATTTTCATTTCAGTTTTAACTTGAGAGATTCACTCTTTGACAACGCAAACAGGTACTATGAACATGGCAAACGGGCTAAAGAGAAATCTCAAGGCGCCCTCTTTGCCCTTCAGGATTCAAAGAGGAAACTCGCTAAAATCGAACGTGAATTGGCTGAAGCGGAAGAACTCAAAAGCCTCAAGCCAGCCGAAATCATTGAAGCCTTATCCAAACGCAAAGTTGAAATGGAGAATAGGGAATGGTACGAGAAATTCCGTTGGTTCATTACTTCGGACGGTTTCTTGGTGGTTGCGGGCAAAGACACCGTTAGTAACGAAGTGCTTGTCAAAAAGTATGCAAAGCAAGAAGATGCGGTTTTCCACGCTGAAATCACTGGTGCACCTTTCGTGGTTGTTAAAGCAGAGGGCAAGCCAATAAGTGAGCAAGCGTTTCGTGAAGCCGCCGATTTTGGTGTGTCTTATTCGCGGGCTTGGAGGGAAAACCTTGGGACTGCCGATGTTTACTGGGTTAAAGTTGACCAATTAAGCAAAAGTGGTCCTTCAGGCGAGTCTGTTCCTCACGGCGCCTTCTTTGTGGTGGGCAAACGAAATTGGATGCGAAACGTGCCACTCCGAGTTGCGGTCGGCATAATTGTTGGGGAAGAAACCAGTTTTGTCGGCGGACCAGTGGACGCAGTGAAGGCTAAAACCAAAGCCTACATAATTATCCTTCCAGGAGATACAATGGGTAAAGATTTGCTTAAGCAAATTCTTAAATCGTTGATGCTGAAGCTCTCAAGGGAGCAACGTGAGAAAGCTGGCAAAACCTCGATTGAACAAGTCCGAGATTTTGTGCCCTACACGAAAGGCACGATAAACCTAAAAACACCCTAAAATGAGAGTTCCCCCATTTTTCTTGGGTCAAATCTTATTAAAAATCGAAATGAGTGCTTACTGTGGACGCAGAAACAAGTTGGTTTAAAAACTCGTAATTTCCGATTCAAGGTGGATTTTCAAAACAGCCAATTTCTTTTATAGTTTAAAAGTTTGCATTTTTGGGTGTTTAGCTGGCGGGTGATTGCTAGTGGGCAGTGCACTAGTTTTTTATGTTCAATTCACTATTTACGAAAATAGGGTGGTTTGTTGGATAAAGTTGACTTAAAAAAAGAACTCAAAAACCTTTACAATCCATCGGCAAAAGAAGTATCGGTTGTTGATGTTCCAGCCATGAATTTTCTGGTGGTTAACGGGGAAGGTGCACCCACATCTCCTCAATACAGTGCTGCTATAGAAGTTCTATTCAGTGTTGCCTACACACTCAAATTTACGGTAAAGAAAAGCAAGGGCATCGATTATTCTGTTATGCCGCTTGAAAGCTTGTGGTGGGTAGATGAACATGTCCAAATTCAGTGCCTACCGAAAAGAAGAGTGGAAGTGGACAGCTATGATAATGCAGCCCAAATACGTCACTTGCGACGACTTCAACTTGGCAGTTGAACAGGTAAAAAAGAAAAAGAATCCAATTGCGTTACCTAAGGTCAGGTTTGAAAGTTTCAAAGAGGGACCATCTGCACAAATAATGTATGTTGGACCGTTTTCAACTGAAGGACCCACAATAGAAAAAATACATGCACACATCCAAAACGGTGGTCACGAACTAAGCGGAAAACACCACGAAATCTACCTAAACAACCCGGCTATAACAGCTCCAGAAAAATTGAAAACCATCATAAGACAACCCATGAAATAACATCGCCTACCAAAGCAACTATCTTTTGAAAAAGATGAACCTTTCGGAGCATCGCCCTTGCCCGCTCTAATTTAATCAGAAAAAATGATGTAATTTATCAAACCTTATTGAATTCGGTTTGCCAGATCATTGATTTGATTTCTGAATTTTTCTCGCATATGGGTGAAGCGCATTGCTGCTGATGGATGGATTACTTGGATGTATTCTATTCCATCTATTCTCGGGGTTTCTTTTGCTGATATTCCAAGTAGAACAATTATTTTGGGTTTGATAAAGTTGATTTGAGCGATTAGATATGGTAAGCACGCTCTGATTTCGTCATCGAATGGTTTACGGTTTTTTGGTGAAACATGCTTGACAATGTTGGTTATGAAAATGTCTTCACGTTTTATGCCATATTCAGCGAGGGTTTTCGTGAGGTATTTGCCTGATCTGCCAACAAACGGCCTGCCCAACTCATCCTCATCCACTCCCGGATTCTGCCCCACAAGCATGACTTTAGCATCTAATGGACCCTCCCCGGGCACGACGTGCTTAGCGCCTTGCCAGAGCCTGCATTTTTGGCAGCTATAAATTTGCGTGTTAAACTCTTCCATCGACATATCTGTCAGCCTTGTTGTTGCTATTAACAATCACTCAACCTAAAAAATAACTCTTAACTAATTCTTAATTAAGTTTTAATCTTTTCACATTTAAGCATTAAATTTTTTTTAATAAAGATTTTATACCTTAAACAGACATTCTCTAATCAGGGATAAACTTGAAATTTTTAATTATCCAAAAAATCAAACGCGACGTCCCAATCGAAAAATGGGCAAAACTACTTCCTCTACAATTTAAATACTTTGAGAAAATGGAAAAAGAAAAAACACTTGAAGTCACCTATCACCTTATCGGACAACAAGGCAATATGCTTATTGTCAACGTAGACTCAGACGAAAAACTCTCCAAAATAATTGGACAAGACCCTATGTTCTTTGATTCTGAACGTGAAATCTACCCCTTAACCACAAGGCAAACACACGAAAAACAAATCAGAGAACTTCTCCAACCAAAGACAGCTGGTTTTTAGCCATGGGTTGCCATGGAGGATTTAGCCTCGATGAGGCAACAAGACGGTCATGGTACAGTCCCGAAGCCGTCTTCCATAACCTACGTTCAGGTATGGTTTTTTTGGACATAGGTTGCGGCGAAGGATTCTTTAGTATTTTAGCCGCTAAAAAAGTGGGGGAAAATGGAAAAGTCTTTGCTGTGGACATTGACTCTTCAGCGATTCAAAAACTCAAGCAAAAAGCTGAAGCTGAAGGATTAAAGAACATAGTTGCCAAAGTGGGAAAAGCTGAGGACACAGTTTTTTGCAATGGATGTGCCGACTTTATTTTTTACGGCATGGATCTGCATGATTTCTCTGACCCAGCCAAAGTGCTCAAAAACGCGAAACAGATGATAAAAGCAAATGGGCAACTAATTGATTTGGATTGGAAAAAATTGGACATGCCATTTGGTCCGCCAGTTGCAATAAGGTTCAGCGAGGAAAAGGCATCAGGTTTGTTGTGTTCTGCAGGTTTCACAATTGTAGATATTAGAAGTATTGGTCCTTACCATTACATTGTCACTGCAAAACCATAACAGAGTTACTCCGCGTTCGCGTAGAGCTCAAGTAAATCGTGTTTAAAATTATCCGGTTGATCCTTGTAGGCAGAGTGACCTGCCCCCTCGTATACTATGAGTTTTGCATTTGGCAATTTGTCAGCCAAAGCCCGCATATCCTCACTTGCAATAATTGTGTCTTCTGAACCCCAAATAATGGTTGTTGAAAACTTAAACTTGCTATAAATCTCAACTAAGTCCGATTCAAGGACCCTTGCAGGTCCAACAAGCAATAAACCCTTCACTGGAAATTTGGCTGCATATCTAAGCGCCATATTGCCACCTATACTAGCACCCACAAGAACTGGCACAACGTTATCAAACAACACTTTGACTGCTTCATTCACGTAAGCTATGTTTTTTTCTGGGCTGCGGGTTTTAGGTTGGCATTGACTCTTTAAACCGTAAGGCATATCCAAAGCCAAAAAAGGCACATTTTTTTTCCTTAATAAATCCAAGACACTTATTCTTTGCCAAATTTCGGCGGTATAAGATAAACCATGAAGAAAAACAATTGGAAGACCGGATGAAGTGGAGTACAAAGCTGGGCACTTATAGCCCGCAACGTTTAATATTTTCTCCAAAGCCAAACTCACCTATATTTGGGATGCACGAAGCCTCTTATAACATTTAATTCGGTTTTGCGAAAAGAATAATAGCTCTAAAAAGCCATTCTTACCTGGTGATTTTTTGACAGTTAAAGTAGGCGATAAAGCACCTGAATTCACGCTTCCCTCTCAAATGGGTGACAATGTGAGCCTTTCAGAGTTTTTTGGCAAAAAAAATGTGGTTTTATATTTTTACCCAAAGGATGAAACAACAGGTTGCACAAAAGAAGCATGTACTTTTAGAGATAAATATGAAGAACTAACCAAGTTGGATGCTGAAGTGATTGGCGTAAGTGGTCAAAGTGTAGAATCCCACATATCCTTTGCCAGCCATTATGGATTGCCGTTTATTCTTCTCAGCGATGAAGGCAACAATATCAGGGGACTTTACGGCGTCCCTTCAAGCATGGGTATAATTCCTGGGCGAGTCACTTATATTATCGACAAGAAAGGCATGGTTCGCCACATTTTCAATTCCCAAACCCAGGCGCAGAAGCATGTGGAAGAAGCAAAGAAAGCCTTATTGGAAATAGAGAAAGAAGAAAATAGCACTGCGTAAGTGGAGAACCAACAATTGCTCAACCTATACAATACGCTAACACTGAAAACCGAACCTTTCACATCTGAAGAAGACATGCAGGTTAAAATGTACACTTGCGGACCATCAACCTATCAACCTGCACATATTGGAAACTACCGCACATTCCTTTTCGAGGACATTCTTCAACGTTACATGGAATACTTAGGTTACAACGTAAAGCGCCTGATAACTCTGACCGACGTTGAAGACAAAGCTATTGAACAAGCAAAAAAAGAAAAACTGACCGTAGAAGAAATGACACAAAAAAACGAATCGGTTTTTTTTAAAGACTTCGAACTATTGAAAATCAAAAAACCTGATTACCCAGTGAGGGCATCTGCGGCGGTAGATCAAGCGGTAAATCTTATTTCTAAACTATTAGATTCAGGTTATGCCTACTTTTACAATCATAATGGTGAAAAAAACGTCTATTTTGATCCAGTAAGATTCAAGGGTTTTGGAAAAATCGCTCATCTTGACATTAGCAAATGGCCAAGGAAAAAACGTCGCTTCCACAAAGATACTTACCCGGGTACGCCCTGGAACAAGGGTGATTTTGTGCTCTGGCATGGCCACAAACAAGGGGATGTGTGCTACCCAACGCCTATTGGAAGCGGTCGGCCTGCATGGAACATTCAAGACGCTGCAATTGTCACAAAACAATTTGGATTCACGGTTGATGTTGGATGCGGTGGAATCGACAATTTGGTCAGGCACCACGACTACACACTTGCCGTTACGGAGGCAGTTTCAGGAAAACAGCTCTCAAGATATTGGCTTCATGGGGGACACTTATTTGTAGAGGGCGAAAAAATGTCTAAAAGCAAGGGCAATGTGTATTACCCAAGTGAGCTTATTGCCAAAGGCTTCAGCGGCAGCCAGTTAAGGTTCTTTTTGATCTATAGTCCTTACAGAAAAAAACTAAACTTCACATTAGACAAGTTTGTGCAGACAACTCAGAAACTTGATTCTTTAAAGAAAATGGTTTCCGAATTGCAAAATACAAAAACATTCGACCAAACTGAAAGGCAAGAAGGAATTATCAGCAAAATTATCTCAGATTTTGAAAGTTACATGAATAATGACTTAGATGTGAAAACGGCTTTTGATTGCTTAACCGAAACAATCATGAAGCTTCATGCTATACGCAAATCTCTAAGTCCGAAAGAAATAATAAACTTGTTGAATACCTTGAAAAAAGTTGATAGCGTGCTGCAATGCATCTTTTAGCGACGTTAAACTAGATTCCCGACAAACTTTACTCTCTTGAAAGTTTCTTCGCGGTGCGGAGCCATGTCAAGTTCTTCTGTTAAGTCCTTGCCTGAATCATGCATTCCCATGTGCTCTCCGTCCATCCAAAAACTACTATCCGTGACTTCATAGACTTTACCCTGATAAGAAAAGTAAGCCGGGTTACCATTTTTCCCATTATTCTGAGTTAGTTCTTGGCGAGTTATCTTTTTTTGTTCTGACAAAAAATTCACCTTTCCTTCACTTTCTAAAAGTATAAAGTTAGCTTTAAATGTTTTCAGGACTTAAAAAAAATCAGTTTCTCACGATGGTTCCATTTGAAGATTGGTAAACAGCGCTTATGTTAATGCTGCCTAAGTTTGATCTGCTGTTTACTTCGATACTGCTTCCTGCTGGGTAATTGTCAGATTGAATTGATGATTGGTTACCTGAAAAATGCTGAACATCCAAATGTATGTTTCCAAGATTGGTTTGTGAAATGATTTTAGCTCCAATGTCGCCCTCGATTTGTAAAACAACGTTTACTGAACCCAACTCAGTAACAGCATTTACATTTAGGTTTCCCTGCAACGTTTTGGCTAGAGTCATATCCATTCCTACTGAGCCTGCATTTGAATGCAAAGTAACCGTTTGATTGCCTAGAACAGTTGCTTGGCGAACACCAAAATTAACTGTTCCAGCTTTAGTATTAAGAGACACATCCCCTGCAACAGTAACATTTTGTAGGTTTGCCTCAACCTCACCTGTATTTGCGTGAAGGTTTAATGACTGAAAAGTCGCAGATTTCTCCGAAATCAAGGAGATTGATCCAGCTTGAGTGATTACGTTAATGTTTAGTTTTAGGGCTGGGTTAACATAGATGGAACAGGTTAAATGAAGGGTTCCTGTTGTAGGAAACTCGTTTCCCTCAGTTACTTTCATGTTGATTGTTAAAGCGTTACCTGCGGTTTGGTTGGTGAAGGTTACCTCAATTGGTTTGGTTGAGCCAAATATACTTCTGAAACCATCGGCAGAAGTATTGATAAGTATATTTTGGTTGTTAATGTTTTGGGTTACTATGGTTACTTGTGCAGTGTTAGCTTGGAAGTTTAGGTTAAGAGTATTTACGCCGGAGTGGCTGTCTTGGTTTGTTTGGCTAAAGCTAATTGGTGAGAATGGAGCAAAAATTATGGCACTCACAATTACCGCTGCGACTAAAATCGCGATTAATAACATTGCAGCTATCACTAACGGCTCACTTCTCAACGGCCTATCTGGTTTTGCTGGCTCCACAGGAGCAAACGTTACAACTGGAGTTCCACACTTCTGGCAGAAACTTGCAAAGTCGTCAAGTTTGGTTCCGCATCTACGACAAAATGGCAACACTGAAACCTCAAGTTACAGGGTATTAGCCTTGCAAATTTAAGGCTTACCAAAATCACGTTTAGTCTATTTTATTTGTGTTTGAAAGGATTACATAATTTACCGCCTGACAAAAAAATCGTTAGTTTTGCTGCAGTACAATTTTTTTGGGGGTTACTGATTTAACAAAAGACTTGTGGCTTTTGCAGACTGGGTTTTGATTCGTCATAGAGGTCACAGAAAGTCAATCATCTTCAATAGTTACTGTTTTAGTTTCCTCACCTTTATTGAATTATATCGACTACATATTTGGAGGGCTAAATATTCTGCCCTTTTCTAAAACAATTGCATTTTTTTCATTCGCTGTGTTATAGGAATTTTAATAAGGTTGGCACTGAACGATTTGTTGATGTGATACCTTTGTCTGAAAAAGTTCTTGTTACGTCTGCTTGGCCATACATCAACGTTACCCCACATCTGGGCAACCTTGTCGGCTCAGTCCTATCCGCCGATGTTACAGCCCGTTATTATAGATTAAAAGGCTGTGATGTTTTGATGGTAAGCGGTTCTGATACACATGGCACCCCAATAGAAGTGGAAGCCATCAAACAGGGCATCAAACCAAAGGAATTAACTGAACGCAACCACGCCAAAGTCGTAGAGCTTTTTCAGCGATGGGATGCTTCTTTTGACAATTACACAAGTACGGAGAGTTCGATCCACAAAGAATTCGTCCAGAAAACCCTTCTTGAAATTCAGAAGAACGGGTATATCTTTGAGCAAGACGCTCAAATGCTCTACTGCGAACATGACCAACGGTTCTTACCTGACCGCTTCGTAGAAGGCAAATGCCCTTACTGCGGCTGCGAGAAAGCCCGCGGTGACCAATGCGACATATGCGGCAAACTTTTGGAGCCATCTTTACTGTTGGAACCGTACTGTGTCATATGCAAAAGCAAGCCTACTGTGAAAACTACTCGACACTGGTACATTGACCTCTCCAAACTCACCGAACCTCTAACAAAATACCTTAAAGAAAACCAGCAGTTGCCCACAAACGTCAAAAACTTCAGTTTAAACTGGATAAAAGAAGGCTTAAAACCTAGAGCGGTCACTCGAGACATTGAATGGGGCATTCCGGCGCCGTTTGGAGGGGCAGAGGATAAAACCATCTACGTTTGGGTAGATGCAGTTTTAGGTTATGTTTCCGCAACAATTGAACAGTGTCGGCGTTTGGGGCAGCCTGAGAAGTGGCGAGAGTTCTGGTTCGACAATAAGGCCAAAACGCTTTACTTCGTTGGTAAAGACAACATTCCATTTCATACTATAATTTTGCCAGCGCTTTTGTTAGCTTCAGGTCAAGGCTACAATCTACCCTGGAATGTTTCCGCAACCGAATTCCTTCAGTTTAAAGGCCAGAAAGCTTCCAAAAGCCAACGCGTCGGAATATGGATAGATGAAGCCTTAGACATGTTCCCAGTTGATTACTGGCGTTTCTTCCTCATCGCCACAAGGCCAGAGAGCAAAGATACCAACTTCACCTGGACCGCATTTATGGAGAAAATTAACTCTGATCTCAACGACACATTCGGCAACTTCATCCACCGAACCCTTTCTTTCATCAATAGCAAATTCGAGGGGCAAATTCCAGCTCCAACCAAACTCGACAAAGACGACGAAACCTTACTGCAGGTCATAAAAGAGAAAGTGGCACAAGCGGCCAAAGAAATTGAGGATTCATGGTTACAGTCCGCTGCCAACACGCTCATCGGTATAAGCCGTATTGGCAATCAGTATCTAAATACCAAGGAACCCTGGAACCTAATGAAGACCGATAAGGAGCGAGCTGGAACCATATTTTACGTGGCAGCTCAGGTCGTTAAGGCTATCGCCGTAGTTTCAGAACCTTTCATGCCACAGACTGCACAGCAACTTTGGCAAACACTCAACCTCTCTGGCACAGTGAAAGAAAACAACTGGAACGATGCCTTAAAACCGATAGAAGCAGGCCACAAAATCGCTAAATCCACACCACTATTCCACAAAATCGAATCAGACGAAGCAAAACTTGAAGAAAACCTAACTCAGTTACGAAAGAAGACACCTCCAAAATAGAGGCTAACTAATGCAGCTAAAAATCGATCTACACGTTCACACAACATACTCAAAAGATTCACTGATAACACCCAAGGACCTCGTTTACTATGCCAAGAAACGCGGCTTAAATGCTGTAGCCGTTACCGACCACAACCAACTCGAGGGTGCATTCAAAATCGCCAAAGAAACCAATTTCCTCGTTATCCCAGGCATGGAAGTCTCCAGTGCTGACGGGCATATTGTGGCGCTCAATGTCAAAGAACTTGTCCCAAAAGGGTTCAGCGCGGTTGAAACCGTGGAACGAATCCACGAGGCAGGTGGAATCGCGATCGCATGCCACCCATATGCATCTTTCAAAGGCAGCCTAAAAGAAAACATTTGCGAAACTTTTGATGCAATCGAAATCATTAATGCCAGGGCATTCCCGTTCAAAAAAAGCGTAAAAAAAGCTACCCAAACAGCTGAGCGGTTTGGGCTTTCGGGCGTAGCGGGAACTGACGCTCATTATGGTCCCCAAATCGGCTATTGCTACACTATAATAGAAGTGACTGACCCCAGCATTGAAACCATAGTAAAAGCCATCTTGGAAGGAGATTGCCAGCCCTTCGGTCAACCTGTACCTTTTTCCTTGAACATTATACAGGAGTTAAAAAGAGTAAAGCGGATGCTTAAAAGAACAAGCAACTTCGCCAACGCCGTTTTGGGACTATAATTTTTATGCCATGCCTATCTGGCTAATTGTTGTGCTTGCGTTGTTAGGAATTTTTGGCGGCAAAACATGGGGCGAACGTTTGTGCGGCGGCGGTTCAACAGGCAAATGGCAAAAAATTTATTTGGTTATTTTAGGTTGAAGCGGAAAGCCAGCATATCCATGCCTATCTTTTTTGAGTCTTTAGTTAGGTTAACTTTCGAGCTACCCTTGTTCTTTTCAGTCCATCGCACGGGGACCTCAATTACTGGATACCCAAGTTGTTTACAGCGAACAATCATTTCTGTGTCAAAGAAGTAGCCATCAGCCTTGGAACTGCTCAAAACTACCTCTGCAACTTGTCGGCTCATAGTTTTGAATCCACATTGGTGGTCGTGTATGCCATCAAGAAAAAGGAACCTAACGAAGAAGTTGTAAGTTAAGCTAAACATTGTCCGTGAGACGCGGCGTTGAACACTTGAACCCTTGACATGTCTTGACCCAATTGCCATGCCTCCCTTCTCTTTAACCACTTGCAAAAGTGCCGGTAAACAATCAAGGTCAGTAGCTAAATCTACATCCATGAAAGTGATAATTTTGCCTTTGGAAAAGCGGAGGGCGTTTTTTATACCTTTGCCTTTCCCCAAACGGACGGGTGAATGAAGCAAAAACAGGTTGGGGTTACGTTTAACTAGTTTTGCCACGATAACTTCGGTGCCGTCGGTGCTTCCGTCTTCGGAAACGATTATCTCATAAGATTTGGAAAAAGATTTGACTGCATCTTCAACCTTGCGTATGCACAGTTCAATCTGCCCTGCCTCGTTGAATGCTGGCAGCAGAATTGAAATCTCTTTGTTAGGCACCCCATTCTTCAATCCGTATTCAACCTTAAACGAACTGAAAAAACAAACGATTCTATACCTTAAATGAATTGCGTATTTCCCCAAAAATTCATACTGCAGCTTTCTTTGAGCTATCGCAAACTCTTTTTAGATACAGCCAACTAATTCTCACTCCGTGAAGGGGTCGCCAAAACATTACCTCAACCATTGACACCAGCAGTCAACCTAAAATTAAAAAAGCGAAGCTAGGTCAACGACTCAAAAGGAAGCTAATTCGTCAATGGCATGTAACGCTTAGATTCATGGAAAAATACCATTATCGACCTGCGTTACTGATTTTTTTAGTAATTTTCGCCGTGGCTGCCCTCTATAATTTGGGTTATATGTCCGTTCAATGGGATGAGATGCCCCATCTATACGGGGCAACACTACTTTCTCGTGGCCAAACTTGGGATTACATGACTACTTACGGATATTACCCGCCAATCTTTGACATTGTTACAACAGGCTACTTCCAAATATTTGGAGTAAACCATATTGCTGGACGTTTGGTTGCAGTTACTTTTTCTTTGCTGGCAATTGTGCTTCTTTTTGAGTTTACAAAACGAACCTACGGACAAAAAAACGCCTTGATCGCCAGCATCCTTCTGAGTACTATGCCGGGATTCTTCTGGCTTTCCAGAGTAACCATGCTAGAAACAATGCTCATTTTCTTCTTCTCTCTTGTAATGTTCACGTTTTATTCGTGGATTACTAAGGATACTTACAAGATTCTTCTTTTGAGCGGCTTAGTCTTAGGTATAGGTGTTCTTGCAAAATACCAGATTATAGTTGCAGCCATAGCTATGATACTGAGTATTCTGTTTCTAAGCAGGAAGCGCTTGAAACTTAACATAGCAAAGTTTCTGTTGATTTTTGCCATCGTAGTTTTGGTTGTCGTCCCATGGTTTGCGATGATTTACCACTATGATGGCGTAACCAAGTTTGAAACTCTCCAATACGTAATGAGTGAAGGCGGCCAAGACCGTCCAGCTTACAGCAACCGATTCCAACCCATCCCCATATATTACCTCGTTGAGATGACCTGGCCCTTCAGCGACATAACAGTCCACCCTATTTCTCTACCAATTTTTGCTTTTGGCTTATGTGGCTTGGGCTTGTTTGCTTACAGAAGAAAAAAACAGGACATTTTCTTTCTAACCTGGTTTCTTGTTGTTTATGTGTTTTTCACGATTATTCCGAATAGACAGTGGCGTTATGTTACGCCGCTTTTTCCAATCTTGGCCATTTCAGCATCTTGTTTCATTATTTTTCTTTATGGAAGAGTTCACGCGTGGAAACCCCAGCAGGTGAACATAAAGGGTGACCGAGCAAAGAAGATAGCATCTGTATTCTTCATAGCGATAATAGCCTCCACAGTTGCCTATGCGAGTTATGATTCTTACCAGATGACCGCTCGCGATCAAATTCACATCTACGTCCAAGAGACAACGGACTACCTATCAGTGCATCTTGACCAAAATCAGTCAGCGGTGCTTGTTTGCGCCTTCAACCTCCTCAATCAAGACATGTTCCGTTTCTACCTGCCCCAAAACATGTCCCGAGACCAAATTTGGCAGTACCCCGAGTTGGCGGTCGATGCTTTTACTCCAAACTTTAATATAACAGAATTTGTCAAACTCTGTCAAGAACGTAATTGCAAGTACATTATTCTTTTTGATTGGGGACCACACACAACCTTCTTCAATACAACTCTAGATTATGTGCAAGTCCAAACTCTAATTTATAAAACAGGAAGATTCGATGTTCCCACGGATAGACCTTTCTTCGGCGAATTCGAAAACAACAAAGGATTCAGGCTTTTTCTAGTTAGGTTTCTGGGTTAAGAATTTATGAGGTTTCTAGGAATTCGAAGCCTGTTTCTGTGTTTTTGGCTCTTTTAGCGGAGTCTCCAGCTAACTCCAAAATGACTACTTCGCCGATTTGCCAGACATCCACACCCATACGAACACAGCCAGTGATTGCGTTGTCGTTTCTTCCGAAACTCGCGTGCATATGCAGTTTGGGTTTACCTTCTTCATTTGTGAAGATTGTGCCTATGCCGCATGCTTCATGGACGCCTTTCAATAGGGTAACCATTGGTTCTGGGGGCATTACGTCGCCGTCTTTTGGTCCCACAACAACTTTGCTTTTGTCTTTGGTACCGCCGAGAAAAAAGCAAAGGGCGCTTTTGACTTTTTTTTGGTCTGCGAATTCCTCTAGAACTTCATGCAGCGTTTCATCGTGGTGGAGTCTGAGTATAAAGATTCTTGCGAGGAATGCTTCAGTGTAATTCAAGGGTTTGACCTCTTGTGTTAAAACGGAGAGTTTCAAGTATAAAAGAGTTCAATTGGAGCAAAAAATATTCTCTTTAAGAGAAACGGTTTGCATTTTATACTCTGTTTATGTACAGTGTTTTTTTAGCGTCTTCTTTGCTTTTTTGTAAAGGCACGTTCGATGCTTCTACAACCGCGGTTTGTGCGGTTATTTGGCATTTTGAGCAGTGTCTTATTGCATTTTTCTGAGCCATATTTTTCAACCTCTTAAAGAGCCACACAAGTATTAGATTACGCTTATAAACATTATCCTACGTTTAAAATCTCATTTATGATTAATATAATTGTTGTAAACAATAAAAAACGTTAAGAGAAAAAGTAAAAAGCCATAAAAGCAATGACTGCAACAGTCATTCTTCCACACGTTCGCGATGTCACTACACACTTGGCTCGCCCGAAATCAAGCTCCTTGCCCATAGTAAACCGATAACCCACCATCCACAACTTCCTTGTATAGACGTATTTGTTTGGAACAACAAGACGAACTGTAAAACTCAACACTTGATTCAAGGTTTCCTCATTAAGCTTATAAGCTAACACCACATCGTCCCATGCAAGTTCTTCCCTGAAAAGCTAAGTCTTATAGTTTTCAGAACAAACAAAAGTAACTGCGCGCGTCACAATAGTGGGTTGGACTAGTTTTTCAATGTGTTCAATTTCTACTCCCGCCCATTTGAAGCCCAGCATGCTCCTACCCTCAAAACAATGAAAATCGTTTCACAGAAACGGTTGGGTCAATTTCATGAAATCATTCCAGCTAAGTTTTTCTTAAATTTCAACTTCGCCACTTGTTTGTCAGGCGGAAGCCTTATTTTTTTGTAAGCAAAAAAAGTCAATGATAAAAAAATAGGGATTCAGAAAAAAAGTTTTTTTTACCCATCAGCCTATTTGGAAAAAATTTGATAGCTGCTTTTGCGTTGACTCTTCGCGGCTGAAACCTGAGACTTTGACACCTACCCTTCGTATTTCAAGTGTGGATTCGTTCAAGAACTTCTCGAAAAGAACTCTAACGTTTCTCCTAATTGTTTCTTTATCTTTCGATGGCTGGTCAAATGTGATTGAACGACTTTTACTGCTTAAGTCAGTTCTAACTACGTAAATTGCTACTTGCTTAAAGCTAAGGTTTTTCTCAGCAACCTCTTTAAAGACATCATCCGTTAACTCTTCTGTTTTCTGAAGAATAAATTCCAAGTCGCGTGTGTCTGTTTTTAGTGTACCGATGCGGCTGATTGATTCTGCTTCGCCTTGTTCTTGAACAGGTTCGTTGTCGACTGCGTTGGCCGCGTTGTGGAAGTAGATACCTATGACTTTGCCAAAAACTTCGATTAGTCTTTGACAATCGAATTTAGCCAAGTCACCAACAGTTTTAATGCCCAACTCCGCCATCTTTATGGATGTTTTTTTGCCAACACCTAAAAGTCGGTCAACATTTAGCGACTCAAGAAAACCCTTAGCTTCTTGGGGTTTAACAATCGTTAAGCCGTCGGGTTTCTGACTGTCACAAGCAATTTTCGCGACTATTTTGTTAGGTCCAACACCTACTGAAAAGGAGATTCCAACTAGGTTTTTTACTTCCGCCTTGATTTCTTTTGAATAATCTCGGGCTTTTTCAAAGCTGCCTTCAACCTGCTCTGTAATATCCAAATAAGCCTCATCTACGCTAACCTGCTCAAAACTGGTGGCGTAACCGCGAAAAATATGCATTATCCTATCGCTTATCTGTTCATAGTACTCATGATCACCTGGGAAAAAAACAGCATCTATACCTTCCAGTTTGCGCTTCGCCAAAAAAAGAGGCATTCCAGATTTAACGCCATATTTGCGAGCGACGTAATTACTAGTACTTACTGCTCCGCTCTCTTCAGTTCGTCCTGAATAAACGCCTACGACTATGGGTTTGTCCTTAATCGCTGGGTTCCGGAGCTCTTCGCATTGTGCATAGAAATAGTCGAAGTCTGCTAGTATGACCACGCGGTTTTGCATTAACGCATTCCTTCCTTTGTTTTAGGCATTAGCCAAGAGCCATCGCATGTTGCGGTGTTTAAATTTGCAAAGCCTTCTCGACAAACGCCAAACTTCATGCCGTTAGCTTCAGCCAAATCCCGTATATCTTTGAGAATTTTATATCTGAGTTCTTTTGCCAAAAATGCGCTTCCTCCGATTTTTTCTCCTTGCACAAAATACAAAGGTTTCAACCTCTCCACTATTTGTGGCATCGCAATCGTGAGACGAATCCAATTGTCTGCTTTGGCTTTGTAGGTTGAGCATGTTATGTGCTTGACTCCGATGCCTGCAAGTTCTGCTATGAGTTTTTGGGGCTGGTCATTTACTAGTGGAATGATTGGGTCGATTCGAACAGAGACTGGGATGCCTGCTTTGGTTAAGTCTTGGATAGCTCTTATGCGCTGGGAAGGTGGGGGTGCAAAGGGCTCAAGGATTTTGGCAAGATTATCGTCATCTGTTGTTATAGTTAATGATACTGTCGATGGAACCTTCGTAAGCAAATCGTCATCTCGGGTTACAAGGTTGCTTTTAGTTATTATTTGGATTCTGCAATTACTTTCCACGAGAATTTCAAGGCACCGCCGCATCAAGCTCTCAGTCGCTTCGGTTCTTGGATACGGGTCAGACGAGTTGGATATGGAGATGGTTTGACCCCTAAGTTTGGCAGCCTCCCGTTTCAATATTGCCAAGACATCTTTTTTGGGTCGGCAGTCTTTGAAGTGGGGGATGTAGCTTGACGCATAGCAGTAGGTACATTGGTGGTCGCATCCTGTGTAAGGGTTAAACGTTAGCTTGGATGAGCATGTACAGAGGCTTGAACGCCACGGATCAAAGCTTGAGATTAGCGACACCAAACAGTCACTACTTCTACTAATAAGATTAGGCAAACAAAAACTATTCGCACCGAAAGGAAATTAATCAAGAATTCGACTTTGAGCAACCAAGAACAAAAATTCGCAAAAAATCACTAAGAGGGTTAGGTCGATATTGACAATTATTCAAACCATTAACTTGTTGAAATATAGTAGAAAAGGGCATTGTTTTTCTTATGCGAACACCTAAATCTTTCCTGCACACCCACTCTGGTGGAAACATGTCTAATGAAAGACTAAGAACAGTTTATTGGCTGGACAAAACACTCTACCTGAACATAACCAATCAGTGCTCGAATTGTTGTTATTTCTGCCTCAAACGTTACCGCCGCGGCGTCGGCGGCTTCAACCTCAAACTAACAGAAGAGCCAAGCGTAGCCCAAATCATGGCTGAACTTACCGAGGTTTTACACATGAAGAGTTGGGATGAATTAGTTTTTTGCGGCTTTGGCGAGCCAACAGAGCGACTAGATGTTTTACTTGAGGTTGCACAGTGGGTCAGGCAGCATTATGGGAGGCTGCTGCAAATCCGCTTGGACACCAACGGGCACGGCTGCTTTTTGAATGCAAACAGGGATGTGGCTGCTGAGTTGAAGCTTGCTGGCGTAAACAAGGTTAGCGTTAGCTTGAACGCAGGAGACAGCGAAACCTACAATGAGATTTGCAAACCCACGTTCCCAGAAGCATACGAAACAGTGCTAAATTTTATACGCAAAGCAAAGTTGACGCTTGACGTTGAGGTTACGGCTGTGCGGCTGCTTGAAGTGGACTTGGGAAAGATGCAGGAGGTTGCTGACAGTTTAGGTGTGGCGTTTAAGGTTAGGGAGTATATTCCCGGTTTCTACTAATCCCACCTTGTCAAGGTGCAGATTTAGTGTCTAACCCGCATAGTAAAAACGCTACAGACAAAGCACAAACGTTTTAAACTAAATGCATCAATGAAAGTTGCTGGAGAGAAATCGATGAGGAAAACTTCACTCTTTGAATTCGATGTGCCCAGCTACAGAAAACGCTCAGTCGCGTTCGCAGCAAATAGTAAACAATCAAGATAATACAGAAACTGAGGTGCACCTATCTAAGTACATTCAATTAGGTGTTTTTCTCGAAAAAAGCTGAAAGAGCTGTTTTTCGTTTAATTTAGAATGGAGTCCAAGTATAGCAACCACTCAAACCAAGTCATTTAACGAAAAAAGACTTTACGCTAATTATTGAATTCATTTTTTATTTTTATAAGGTAAGGCGCCTTATTTTTCTTAAGAATCTCTGGGATTAACAAATGGGTACCTGTGAAGAAAAATCAGAAAAAGAAATAAAAGCAAACGGTGAAGAAGAACACAGCAAGCGACTAATAATTGGGTTTGCTGTTTGGCTAGGTATAACCATCTTTGTCTGCGGCGCTATAGACCTGTTTGCTAAGGGGCTGCCACTTGACTTCACCATTCCGATCCTAAACGTACCAACCACCTTATCCTTAATTCTCTACTACGTCGCAATTCTCGCGGCGGCAATCTACATTGGTGTCGTCGGTTTAAAGGAACTGGTCTTAGAAAAACGCTTCAGCGTAGAGTTTCTGATGGCGGTTGCTGGTTTAGGCGCGCTTTTTCTTGATTATCGATTTGAAGCAGCAACTGTACTTTTTCTCTATTGTTTGGCAGAATACTTTGAAGGATTCATTCAGAGCAGAGCAAAGCGAACGGTTGAGAAAATATCCAAGTTTATTCCTGAAAACGCCCGCGTTTTAAGCCAAGGGACTGAGAAAAGTATCAGTGTTAATGAAGTTGAGATTGGCGAGATTATTCTTGTTAAACCCGGAGAAAGAATACCCTTGGACGGCAACGTGATTGACGGATTCTCCCATGTTGACCAAGCCTTGGTTATGGCGAATCTGTTCCTGTGCCAAGAAGAGTGAATGACTACGTTTTCGCTGGAACCCTAAACGCGAGTGGCGTTCTAAAGATTATTGTCACCAAGAAAGCTACGGAAACGTTGGTTTCCCGTATCGTCCAGCTTGTGGTAGAGTCACAGAAAAGTAAGGCCTCAATTGAAAGATTAGTTGACCGGTTTGCCAAGATTTATGTGCCAATCGTGATTGGTCTTGCAGTCTTCACTGCTGGAGCCTTACCTTATCTATTGGGTGGTTCATTTCAAACTTGGTTCTATCGTTCCCTAATTTTGCTCGTAGTCTCTTGTCCAAGCGCATTTGTCATCTCTGTTCCAGCGACTGTCTTTATAGCTATAACAATTGCTGCCAAAAGAGGTGTAATAATCAAGGGAGGAATTTTCATCGAAAAACTCGCACGTGTAAAATCTGTAGTTTTCGATAAAACAGGTACATTAACTTTGGGAAGGCAAACTGTTCACGAAGTAAGGCGGGTTGACATTTCCAGAGCAGAGGAGGAAGCTATTACTTATGCAGCTGCCTTGGACCAGTTTTCGAACCATCCGATTGCTCAAGCTATCGTTCGAAAAGCCCTAGAAAGTGGAATTGACCTCAGCAAAGTCAAGGTAACCGATGTGATAGAGATACCAGGCAAAGGAATCGTGGGAGTAGTAAACGGTAAACACGTAGCCATCGGTAACTTGGAACTAATGCGTGAAATGGGCTGCGACTGCACAGAAGCCTTTGATATCATCTCAGGCGATATCCACACGGCAGTCTGCGTTTCAGTTGGTAAAGTTGGTCTAGCTGCGGTTTGCGTAGTTGATGAAGTAAGAGAAGATGCTCTAAAAGCCATTAACTTATTGAAGCGACAAAGCATCAGAACTGCCATGTTAACAGGCGATAGTGAAGAAATTGCAAACGACATTGCAAAATCTTTGGGTATTAGCGATGTGTATGCGGGACTTTTGCCTGAAGATAAATTGAAGTGCATAGAAAACATGAAGAGAAAAGATGGGTTGGTAGCGATGGTTGGCGACGGCGTTAACGATGCTCCTGCGCTTGCTGCATCTGATGTTGGAATTGCCATGGGGGCGCGAGGAGTTGATGTAGCGTTGGAATCTGCAGACGTTGTGTTGGTGAAGGATGAGTTGGCCCAAATTCCTTATTTACTAAAATTAAGCAATAAGACAATGGTTATTGCAAAACAGAACATTGCTGCGTCATTGGTTGTAAAGTTGATTCTGGGCGCTTTGGGCTTGATGGGTTTAACGCCGCTATGGTTTACGGTGGCTTCAGGAGACGACGGAGTAACAATGCTTCTGCTGCTTAATACGCTACGTCTTGAAAGAATAAAATAGAGGCTTCCTCTTGCTGCCATAACTGTTAATTGAGCAGTTGCTTTGATGCATTATGAAATGTTAATAAGTGCAAAACCTCGAGTTAAGCTTCATGCCTAAAAAACAAAGGACATATCCTAAGTCCAATTCAAAGAGTCATCGAAAGAATAAACTAAAGGAAACCCGTGCTAGAGCTCAACAAAAACCAGTAAGCATATTCAAGAGCAAATATTACTGGATAAGTCTAGCTGCAACTATTCTTGTTTTTGCTTTTGCCTTAGGATATATTATGCAAATGTCAAAGGAAAAAGAACTGTTAATGTTAGGCAGTGTTTTATCAGTAATAGGTTTGGCATTTTACATTGGGTATAAACCATCAGTAAATTACGATAAACGAGCAACGTTCTTTTTTGTTGGAGCATCCATTATTGGTTTTGGAATTTGGCTTTTAATTGTGCTTACTCTAAATTCATTTGGTGTTTTAGTACAAATTTCAAGTTTAATAGGAGACAGTTTCTTTGCCATTACAAGCCTAATAATCTGCTTGGTTTTGGGAGCCTTCATAGGTGATTTCATTGGCAAAAATAGAGAAACAGTTTTATTCTTTGCTCATAAATTCAGAAATCGATTCTTTTACTCTGAAGCAGACAACAAATAAACGAGGTTTTTCCTGTTTCCCCAGAAACTTTAAGAGCTCAATCCCTCAGCATGTTCTAAAAGACTCATCAAGGACCGACCTACATTGAAATTTGGAATAATGACCCGGAACAGGGAAGCATGGAGCTCCACACAAGTTCGGGAAGCACTAACCAGACGGGGAATCACCTACGAGTGCTTCACTTTCCCCAGACTTGTTGCGAGACTTGCCTACAAACCTTGTTTTAAAGTCAACGGCATCAGCATCCTTGACGATTTGGATGCTCTGATTATTCGTCCGATTGGGCGGGGTTCGCTTGAGGAGTTGGTTTTTCGAATGGACATGCTATACAAACTGGAGCGCCAAGGTTTCTACATGGTTAATCCACCTACAGCCATCGAACATTGCGTAGACAAATACGATATCTTAGCAATCCTTGAGGATGAAGGCGTTCCTGTACCAAGAACATTAGCCACAGAGAGTGTCAACGAAGCCATAAGAGCTTTCAAAGAACTAGGCGGTGATATAGTCGTAAAACCGATCTTCGGTTCGCGGGGACAAGGAGCCACCCGAGTAAACGACATAGATATCGCCGACACCATCTTCAAAGCTATAACATTCCACCATGGAGTAATCTACATGCAAGAATTCGTCCCACACGGAAACTCGGACATACGCGCCTTCGTTATCGGAGATCAAGTAGTTGCATGCATGAGAAGAGTGGCAACAGGATGGAAAACCAATTATAGCCAAGGAGCAAAACCAGCGCCTACACAAATCAGCAGAGAATTCGAAGAAATAGCTATAAAATCCTCGAAAGCAGTTGGCTGCAAAATTGCGGGCGTAGACATTCTAGAGGGACCAGATGGACCACGCATCGTTGACGTAAATAGTCAACCAGGTTGGAAAGGTCTGCAGGTGGTTGCAAAAGTTAACATAGCCGAAGAAATCGTTAACTATGTTTTGAAAGAGCTGAAAAAATAATTATTTGCCAGATAAAATTAGGGTGTATGGGTCGTCAGCAACCTGCGGAAACTGCGTTTCTTTTCCTTTCTTAATTAGAACTCTTTCTTTGTTTTCCATGAATTCACCCAAAAAGTAAGCTTCTAACCCTCTCTTTGCTAATGTTATTTTGACTTTTTCTTTGGCCTCAGGTTTCACTGCAGCCAAAATCGTGCCTGTTGAAGACATGGCTAATAATTGTTCGTTGCTGAGTTTAAAGTGGCTCTGTAATGCTAAAACTTCTTTGTTAAGAGGCAGTTTCTCCCATTCTATTCGAAAGCCCAATTTTGATGCTTGAGCTAGCTCGTTAAGTGCTACCATGAAACCGCCTTCTGTAGCATCATGCATTGCATTCACACCATCCACTTCTGCAAGCTCAGAGGCTTCTCTAACGCAACTCTCCAAGTGAATTTGAGAAGCAAAAATACTTTGTTGTTCTGTCCCAAAAAGTGTTTTTGCCAATGCTGGGTATGTCAAAGATAGATTTATGATTGTTTCCAATCCAACCGGTTTTGTGCAAAGAATCAAGTCACCTCCTTTTGCATCTCCTGGCGTAATCAACTTGGTAGGTTCTACTGTGCCATAGACCGTACATACGCCCATCAAGCCTTTGAGGCTATCATACATGCCGGTGTGTCCTCGAATAATTGCCACGCTCAATTCGTTGGCTGCATTGCATGTTTGCTTCATGATTTTTTGGAATACTTCAGGGTTTGTGCCTATTGGTCCGAGGAGGTTTACGGTGCAGAATTCTGGTTTAGCGCCGAAGAGGGCGACATCTGAAGCGGGATAATTTATCATCAGCCACCCAAACCATTCTTCAGGAACCCCGGTGCAGGGATCTGTGGCAACAGCCACGTACTTGCCATGCAGAAGGTGAACTCCTGCATCATAGCCAATCATGGGCGGAACTATAACTCGGAAATCCTTTTTTATACAGCTTAAGATTTTTTGGAGGTCTTCAAGTTCAAGCTTTCCCATTTACCTCAACACCTTTTCACATATGCATTTTCAGCACTTTGCTCTTCTGCAGAAGAAAAATTACAAACAGACTTATTACGAGTTCTGGCAGCAGATAGCTTCCGTTGTAGATTCCCGAATATACCCATGGGTTTACCCCTTCAGGTGCGTAGGAAGCAAAGAAGAGTGCTCCTGAAATTAAATGCATTATAAAGCGTCCTGTGATGGCAACTGCAACTCCTGCTAATGCCCACCTTTTTTGGAAGAAACCTGCTAGACCTAGGCAACCAAATGCAAGTGGATAATCCAGCAGCACTTGTGGTAAAAAGTATATTTGTGGCATTACGATGAGCTGAACCAAACCGTAGACAAAGCCTGCAGTCAAACCAATTTTGGGTCCCCTTCTAAGTGCGAGCCAAATTATGGGCACCATGGAAGCCAATGTAATTGAGCCCCCTTGGGGCAATTGAAATATTATTATGAAGCTGAGTGCTGTTGCTAGTGCAACGAATATAGCGATTTCAGCTAAAACACGGGATGTTGAATCACTTGTGTATTCTTTAGGTTGACTTATCATCAATTGTTTTCCCTCCGCCAGTATTACCTGGTTCAGGTTTCTAAGGGTCGACAGCAAACAGCCGTCCTCTCAGCCAGGTTTCTTTCCCAGCTCCCCAAGAACTAAAGGGGATAATGTTTTTAGGTTATATTTTAGTTTTCCTACATCTCAAAACATAGAAGGATTGTTTAGAATGCAGTCTATGCCGAAAGATTACAATTTTACAGAGATTGAACGGAAATGGCAGAGTAAATGGGAAGAGATGGGCATTTACCATTATGACTGGAATGATAGGCAACGTGTTCCTTTCAGTATTGATACTCCGCCGCCTTATCCATCAGGCGAGTTGCACATGGGAAATGTCCTGAACTGGACATATTTTGACATGGTAGCCCGTTACAAACGGATGCAGGGCTTCAACGTACTTTTCCCTCAAGGCTGGGATTGCCATGGCTTAGGCATAGAAATCCAAGTTGAAAAAGCAAGAAACATCCGCAAACGCGATGTCCCGCCAGACCAGTTCCGAGTATGGTGCATTGAACTGGTTGAAAAATACATTGCTATGATGAAAGAAGGTATCCTAAAGATGGGTGCAAGCATCGATTGGACCACCGAGTACAAAACGATGGACCCAGACTATTGGCGACGAACACAACTTAGCTTCGTTTTGCTTCATAAGAAAGGTTTCATGTATCGGGGCACGCATCCAGTAAACTGGTGTCCTAGAGACGAAACCGCCATCGCCGATGCAGAAGTTGACCACATTAAAAAGGAGGGCACCCTTCATTACATCCGCTTCCAACTTGAAGGCAGCAAAGAATACCTTTTAGTCGCCACTTCACGTCCCGAATTCATACCAGCTTGCGTTGCCGTGGAAGTAAACCCAAAAGATGAACGGTTTAGCAAGTACATTGGGAGAAAAATCTCTGTACCCCTAATGAACCGCGAGGTAACAATCATAGCCGAAGAATCGGTAGACCCCTGTTTTGGCACAGGCGTGGTTCAGATTTGCACTTACGGCGATAAAGAAGACGTAAAAACTGTTATCAAACATAAACTCCCAGTTATCCGTCTTTTAACTGAGAGTGGCAAAATTAGCGAAGCTGGATGCAAATATTCAGGTTTATACGTCAACCAAGCTCGGATGGCAATAGTCGCGGATTTAACTGCAGCTGGATTACTTGAAAAGACTGAGAAGATACAACATGAAGTCGGCGTCTGCGATCGTTGCAAAGCCCAAGTTGAAATCTTGGAGGTCAAGCAGTGGTTTATGAAAACCTTGCCACTCTGCGAAGCCGTTGAGAAGAGTGCTAACGAAATCCCCTGGTACCCAGATTACATGAAAAACCGCTTAATCGATTGGACCCGCGCATTGGATTGGGATTGGGTTGTTAGCCGCCAAAGACTATTTGCTACGCCAATTCCGGTTTGGTACTGCAAAAAATGCGGTGAAGTAATAGTTGCACAAGAAAGTTGGGTACCAATCGACCCAAGAATGGAAAAACCCCGAATTGAAAAATGCCCTAAATGCAATGGAACCGAATTTATTGGTGAATCTGATGTTTTGGACACTTGGATGGATTCCTCAATCACCTGTGCTGTCCATGCCGGTTGGCCAGATAGAGCTGACTGGAAACACCTATTCCCAGCAAGTATGCATCCTTCAGGCACAGACATCATCCGAACCTGGGCATATTACCTCATGGTGCGCCACTTAGCCCTATTCGATGAACGCCCATTCAATAGTGTCCTCATAAACGGCATGGTGCTCGGCGCTGACGGCAGAAAAATGAGCAAATCACTGAAAAATTATGCTGCCGCACCTGAAGTATTAAACAAAAGTGGAGCAGATGCCACTCGACAATGGGCAGCAGGAGGAGGCGCAACAGGCTCAGACATCCCATACCGTGCCCAAGACGTCGAATACGGCAGACGATTCTTAGTTAAGCTATGGAATGTTGCAGGGTTCGCAAGCAACCTCCTAGCAGACTATAAACCTCAAGAAAAGAGCGACTTGGAACTTGAACTACTAGACAAATGGATACTTAGCAAAACTGAAAACCTAACCAAAAAAGTCACCGAAGCCTTCGAAAAATGCCAGTTCAACATAGCAGTCGAAGAAATCCGCAACTTCACATGGCACGTTTTCTGCGACTACTACATCGAGGCAGTCAAAGACCGACTCTATAAATCAGAAGTCTATGGGTCTACTAACCGGGAGGCAGCTCAATACACCCTTTACGAAGTTCTCTATCATATTTTGCAGTTAATTGCACCCGTAACCCCGCATTTAACTGAAGAAATCTACCAACACATGTATCTTGAAAACAAAGGTTTTAAAAGCCTTCAAGTTTCAACTTGGCCAAAAGTAAACCAAGCACTCATAGACGAAACCGCAGAAAAAGACGGCGACCTAATTACTGCAATCATGAGCGAAGTACGACGAGACAAAGCAGAAAAGAAATTGCCGCTAAATGCACCCATTAAAAATTTAATCATTTACGCTGGAAACACAGAAACTGGAGCTGTAATTAGGCAAGGATGCATCGACATAGCTGCTACGTTGAAAGTTGCAAACATAAAAGTCCTCGCTGAAAAGGAACCTGAGGGAAGAAAAGTCGGCCAAACCGAAGTTTATATCAAATTAGAATTTTAACGGTGACCAAGATGAAAAAGAAAGTTGGGTTGATAGGTTGCGGCGCCATCGGCACGGTTCTTGCTGAAGCCATCGAGCGTAAACTGGTGGTCTGTGATGAACTGGTCATTTTTGATGTGGATACAGCAAAAGCAGAGAAACTCAAATACTCATTAAAATTTCCCGTAAAAATCATGCCGAACGTGGATGAGTTGCTTGCGTCCAAACCGTCAATAGTTGTTGAGGCAGCATCCCAGCAGGCTGTGAAAGAATATTACAAGAAGATTTTAGCGGCAAACATCGACTTCATCATCATGAGCACAGGCGCACTTTTAGATCTAAACACAAATACTCCTAAAATGCACTTTCCCTCAGGCGCCATCGGAGGGCTAGATGCGATCTCTCCTGCTGCTTTAGCTGGAATCAACGAAGTCACGCTAACTACCCGCAAACCGCCAAAAGCACTTGGAAAAACCAACAGTCAAGAGGAAACCGTGTATGAGGGTTACGCAGAGGAAGCGGCAAGACAGTTCCCACGGGAAATGAATGTTGCGGCAACATTAGCCTTAACCGTTAAACCAGTCAAAGTGAAAGTGAAAGTGATATCCGACCCAACAGTTTTGCGCAACACCCACCAAATCCATGTTAAATGGCGCTACGGCGAAATGACAATGCAGTTTGCCAACGACCCCCACCCAGACAACCCCCACACCAGCGCACTTGCAGCATGGTCAGCTATAAATCTACTAAAATCACAGCTAGAAAAATAAATTAAACATCCTTTTCTGAGCTAAAAGCGGTTCTAGCAAAAACCTGAAATGATTCAAGACCCCCTAAAAACCTCTCAAAAAAAACCTCATAAAGAGAGAAAATTACAGTTAAATAAAAAACAAACTAAATTTATACAAAAAGAAAAGAAAGAAGAATACGGTTTTATTCAGTTGTGTTTTCGTCGTTTTCTTCTGCTTGGTGGGTTTGGTCGCTGTTTTCTGCTCCCGTTATCTGTTCCGAATGCGCCTGCTGGGGCGCTTCTAAAGGGTGGGCCGGAATGTGGGCCTCCTCCACCAAGGAAATCGGTTCTGTTGTTTGCTCTTCAAGTACTTTTTCAAGGGTAGTTTCGATTGGGGCTTGCTCTGTTACTTCAAAGGCTTGAAGTGGAGCTTCAATTACGAGTTGTTCTTCATGGGCTGCTTCTGCAATTGGCTCGGTTGCAATGATTGTTTCTGCTGGAGCTTCGATCTTTGTTTCGATTAGGGGAGCTGCTTCATCAGTGAGTGTTAGGACTTGTTCAACTGCGATTGTTGGCTGCTCGATTGGAGCTTCCTGTTCAACAACTGCTACTTGAGCTTCCTCAACGATTGCGGCTGACACTTCGACTGGTGCTTCTATGATTGGAGCAGCTTCGATTACGTGTTCTTCAACTGTTGGTTCTGCGATTACTGCTTCGGTTACTATTTCAACTGCTGATTCTGGTTCAGCTGCAATTATTGGGGCTTCTACCACTGGGGCAGCTTCTATAATTGATGTTTCTTCAACGATTTTTGCTTCAATTGCTGGAGCTTCTGCTATGGTTTCAACTGATGGAGCCTCAACGATTGAGGATTCTTCAATTGGGACAACTTCAAGTGGGGCTGTCTCTATTGGAGCGGTTAGTTCGACAACTGGAGCTTCAACTGGGGCAGATTGTTCAACAATTGGCGCTGCTTCTGCGACGATTTCGACTACTGGAGCTTCTTCAACTATTGCTGATGCTTCTTGTACTGGAGTTTCGATTATTTGAGCTGTTTCGATTGAAGCTGCTTCTATTGGGGTAGATTCGATTGGAGTTTGTTCGATTGGAGCGGCTTCTTCTATGATTATTGCGGGTGCTTCTTCAACAACTGTTAATGGAGCTTCGATGGGTACTTCGATTATTATTGGAGCTGCTTCAACAACAGGAGCTTCTATTTGTGCTTCAACTAAGGGTGCTTCAATAACTGGGGCTTCTTCAACAACTGTTAATGGAGCTTCGATGGGTACTTCGATTATTGGAGCTGCTTCAACAACAGGAGCTCTTCAACGGAGCTTCTATTTGTGCTTCAACTAAGGGTGCTTCAATAACTGGGGCTTCTTCAACAACTGTTAATGGAGCTTCGATGGGTACTTCGATTATTGGAGCTGCTTCAACAACAGGAGCTTCTATTTGTGCTTCAACTAAGGGTGCTTCAATAACTGGGGCTTCTTCAACAACTGTTAATGGAGCTTCAGATGGGTACTTCGATTATTGGAGCTGCTTCAACAACAGGAGCTTCTATTTGTGCTTCAACTAAGGGTGCTTCAATAACTGGGGCTTCTTCAACAACTGTTAATGGAGCTTCAATGGGTACTTCGATTATTGGAGCTGCTTCAACAACAGGAGCGGTTTCAATTGGGGTTTCGATGGTGGCTTGCTCAACTTGAGCTTCCACTGAGGCCTCTAAAGGGACCGCTGTCTCCACTGGAGCTGCTTCTGCAACTGGAGCAGATTCTATTGGGGCACACTCAATTGGGTTTGCTTCGGCTATTGGAACTTCTGTGGGGGCAGTTTCGATTGGTGCTGCTTCAACAGAGCAAGTTTCTATAATTGGCGCTGTCTCAACAGGTGTAGCTTCCACAGGAACCTCTAAAGGGACCGCTTCTACCGCCGTAGGTTGAACTGCTGGAGCTTCCATTATTAAAGCTGGTTCAGGAGCTTGGATTGTTTGTGCGTTGGGAAAAATTTGGTCAATTGCTTGTTTTATTACGCCTAATTCGGTTCTTGTTGTTTCTAGAGTGTTTGATAGAAGGTTTATTTCTCGGCCGTAACTTTCCTCATCTATTTCTCCAACGACATGTTGGATTTCATAGTTAGCGAGGAGGGTTTCTAAGGTTTTTAGTTGACCTTCTAATTCGAGGGTTTTTGCTTGCATTTTTTGAGCAAGGTCTTGTCGTTGTGTTTCGATTTCGACCAAAGCATTATTGATGTCGCCAGTGAAAGAGTCGCGAGTAGCTTGAGAGATTTTGCCGGTTGTAAAAAGGTTGTCTAAAGCTTGCTTCTTTTTCTTGGCAATTTCATATTCTTCATTTAATCGTTTAAAGGTATATTTCCATGAAATCACGTTTAGGGCACCGTAGCTTGATTGGGCGAAAATATGAAATAACGTTTGTTAACATGCACATATATCGCTAACTAATAAATTCGTGAGGGTTGGCAGAAAAATGGTAATTTTAAAGTAAAAATGGGTTGTTTTTGTATTGGTTTATGTATATAAATAGTGTAATTTTTCTATAAATTAAACGAGATAAGATGACATTTACATGTCAACTATATTATGAGCACTAATATGTTATGTAGCCATATATGCGAAGGGACTTTCTGCAGTTTTTCGGGAGTCTTTCTCGCTAGTTATTGTTTTAGGGATTTGCATTGTATTTTTTGTTTATACTTTTGCATCTCTGTTATAACATATTATTCTAAATCCGAATAATTCTTATATATCTAAACAAGAATAAACAATTGTGATGCGTGTAAAACATGGTAGCATTAACTATCGCGATAAATGGAGAAAAATCAGAAGCCAGAATAGTTAAGAAAATGCATGAACGAGTAATAAAAACCTTCATGGACACAATAATAATGGCTGAACTACAAAACGGATCTATAAGCGGATATGATGTAATCTCATTCATCCACAACAAATTCGGCTTCCTCGCAAGCTCGGGCACCGTTTACTCATTACTCTACTCGCTTGAGCGAAATGACTTGGTCGAAGGAATCTGGATTGAACGAAAAAGAGTCTATAAACTCACCGAAAAAGGCGCAAAAACTATCGCGACCATTATTAATTCGCATGATAAAATCAAGGGTTTCTTGTCAACAATCCTCAAACCCCAAACAACACTGTAATGGTTTGGTTTTATCACTAATTCAATAGAAATACTAAAAAACCCCCTCGTGTTTTTCTATCAGCCGCAACGAATCTTTGCGGGTCCGTAGCTCAGTCAGGCTAGAGCATCGGACTTTTAATCCGAGGGTCGCGGGTTCAACTCCCGTCGGACCCGCTGAATTTCGTTTTCCAAAGATTTTTTTCCACAAGATAGAAAAAGAGAATCACAAACTTACAATTATGTCAAATTCCAATAAAGTGAACAAAACCCGGAATCCTCAGCTTCTTTGGCTTGATGAATTAAGCACAAAAGAAGCAGAAAAAGCTGTAAAAGACGACGCGGTTGTGATTTTTCCTGTTGGGAGCGTTGAAGAGCATGGAGATCACTTACCCTTGTGCACTGATAGCGTTCAACCTGAATACGTAGCGTTGGAAGTTGCTAGGAAAACCGGATGCTTTGTTGCTCCTCCGTTAAGATATGGGATTTGTAACGCCACGCGTAATTTTGCGGGAACAATAACGATAGGATTTGACACGTTTTACAAGGTAGTGAATGAAATTCTTTCTGAGTTAGTTCGCAACGGTTTCAATAGAATTATTGTTCTTAGTGGTCACGCGGGAAATTCGCACATGGTTGCGTTGCGGATGGCAGCCCAAGACATCGTAATTAAAAAAGATGCCTTAAGGCCAGAAAGGAAAACCCGGATTATGGTCCTCTCAGACTACGACTTCGCAAAAGAATTAACACCAAAATTCGCTTCAGAAAAAGACGGACATGCAGGCACATTGGAAACCTCACGTATGATGGCTATCAAACCAAACCTTATCAAAACAAAAGGTTCAGCAAGTTTTACAGATATGCCCCGTTTTGAAGTTGTTGCTCACCCAGAATTTTATTTCCCAAGCGGAGTCAACGGCGACCCAACAGTTGCATCTGCGGAAAAAGGGCAAAAAATAAACAATTACATTATTGAGCAGGTCGTGAAATTAGTTAAGACAATTAAAGAATAAACTCTTGCTTTTTTTCTATAAAGTCATCGCCTGAAAAGCCTCTATCTAACGTGAGCTCATCTCCCATTACTCCCCGCCCTCGAAACCTGTTCCAATTATGTAGGCTCAGCCTCCTATAATGAAGGCTCCAATGACTCAGATCCCTCCGAGAATGCAACCTAAACCTGCACCAATCATGCCTCAAGTTGGCGGGGAAACCACGGTTGGAGTTATTCTTTTCAGAAAGCCTAAATCGCTTGGAAGACGGGACACTTACACTGGAGTAGTGACTAGCCAAAGATTGATTTTTGCACAAATGACAAGTGAAATGTTAAAGACCATGGCGCAGCAGTTAAGAGATTAAGCCAAAGCAGAAGAAAAAGGCTTCTTAGGTCAATGGTCAGAGCAACTGAAAGCTATATGGGGGTATTCCCAAAGATACCTATCGATACCGCCTCAAGCGATTTTAGCTGAGACACCTGACAACTTAGCTATACCATAGAACGATTAGCGAAATCAAAGTGAAGGTGAAACGTAACAAGGAAGGACAAGTGCATGACCTCGAAGTGGATATTCACTCAACTGTGGGTAAATTCGAGTTTCCCCGTTAATGAAAACAGCGATTACACGAATTTGCTCAAGCAGGTGTACGGTGACAGAGTCAAGATGCCGTTTGAATATTTTTACAAGTCAAGCAACATAAGATTTTAAGCCTTTTTCCCAGGTTTTTCGTGTTCTTGTTAATGTAAAGTCCAGATGAAGGGTTATATGATGTCATCTGAAACAAAGCTTATATTATAAACAGTCGAATAAGCGTTTTGAGGATGAATATGAAAGGAGCAATAGTATTCTTAGCAGTATTTGCAATAGTTGTAATCATTACTCTGGGCAACACAAACATTCCACCTGGAAAACTCATTTATGATAGCGTTCTACCTAACACAGAAACCGCTTCGGGCTATTTGGTCGGCGGCAGAGTAGATGCGGTCACAGCCATAATCGCGGTGTTCAACGGAGTCATCTATGGATTCATTGCTTGGCTAATCTTCACGTTTGTTACAATGGGCAGCAAGAAAAACAAAAACAATCAGAACGTAGTTGTCAACGTTAACAACCAACCCGCTTCACCTCCGCCACCACCACAGTAAAACAAAAAGGCCAAAAAAAACCACTCAATTTTTTCTCTTAACAGTCAGAGTTAGCTTAAAGTGACAAAATAAGTTAAGGCATTCACAAATAATTACTAAATAGTGATTTTATGCAGTTCTTCAGGTCATAGACCTATTAAACATTAAGCATAAGGTCCTTGTAGTACCTTTAAACCAAACTGAAATGACTAAGTTGGCTGGGGCTAAGCAGGAAATGTATGACATCGCTCTCTATTTCATCTAAGTACAAATCGGACAACCATACCTAATGGTTGAATTTGGCAGTGACGACACATGGAAAACAGGATTGCTCTTGACGAAGAAATCTCAGGACGACACAACAATTGGCGATGAACTATAAATGGGAGATATCTTGAACTTTTTTTTAACCTCCGATTCTAGGCTATACGTGCTTCAAAAGAAGGGGTTTACATAAATGTACCTTTGGAAGCCGGTTTAGCATTTAGCGTTATTTATACTGCGTAGATTGCTGAGAACTATGCATTGTGCAATATGACTAAGCAACCTAAAGGCGAACAAACCAGTGCTCTCCTTAGCGCAGGTACTTTAGAAACCAATCAATTGAAACTTTTGCGACTTCTTCAAGCGTGCCTTGTTCCTCAAAAAGATGCGTTGCACCTGGAATAATCACTATTTTCTTTTCAGCCTTTATTTGATCCATTGCTCTTCGATTGAGTTCTATCACTTCAGTGTCTAAACTGCCCACTAGCATCAAGGTAGGGGTCATTACGTTTGGAAGGTATTTTCCTGCAAGGTCAGGACGTCCTCCACGCGAAACCACAGCTGAAATTTCACTTCGAAGTCTGGCAGCGGCAATTAATGCTGCAGCGGCGCCTGTGCTTGCTCCAAAATACCCCAAAGCTAAACGCTTTGTTTTTGGATCGTTTTTCAACCACTCTGTTGCCCCTATGAGACGGTCAGCCAGCAAAGGGATGTTGAACCGGTATTCTGCTGTTATTATATCTGTTTCTTCCTCTTCTTGGTTAAGCAGGTCGAAAAGAAGTGTTCCGATTTTTGCTTTGTTGAATTCTTTTGCAACATACTGATTTCTCGTGCTGAACCTACTGCTGCCGCTTCCATGCGCAAACAAAACAACGCCTTTAGCGCCAGGCGGCGAAGTCAAAATTCCCTCGACAACTACCTCACCTACTGGAATTTTGATTTCCATTTTGTTATGAATCATACATCAGCATGCCTCTAGATTTTTTATCGACGTTTCGCTTATTTTCCAGCAGCAAACTGATGACTTCTTCGTCAGAAGTTTGGTTAAAATCCTCATAGAATTCACCTATTGCTTGGAAGAATTCAGGCGTGTAAATGCATACGACACGGTCTGCCATTTTCTCAAGTTCTTCAATGGTTGAGGGTGGACCAACAGGAACTGCAACTGTTATGCTGGCGGCACCCCTATTTTTAACAGAAGCCAATGCCGCTTTCATAGTTGAACCAGTCGCGATCCCATCATCTACAACGATAACATCAAGTCCCTTAAGGTCGGGGTAAGATGTGTTTTGCCTGTACAATTTAAACCTGCGTTTGATTTCCTGTTTTTGACGTTCAGTCTCTTCAACAACATATTCTTGGCTAACGCCCAAGTATTTAATTAAAGTCTGGTCAAGAATTGTGGTTTCATCTTCAGCTACAGCGCCGATAGCCAACTCGGGGTTGTCGGGTGCACCAATTTTTCGAGGAATGATCACGTCCAATGGTAAATTAAGGGTTTTAGCAATCTCATAACCCACAACCACTCCACCTCTTGGAATTGCCAGAACTATACCTTTGTTTCCAGAAAAATTCTTCAAATCAGATGCTAAACGCTTACCAGCATCAAGGCGGTCAACGAAAAAAGCCATTTTGTATTCCTCAAAATCTACCTGCTAAGATAATGAGCAACTTGAAATATAAAAATGGATACAAACATCCTGCAAACACAAGAGAACTACAATTATTCATCTTTTTCAAATTCAGTTTATTATGGAGTGTGCTTGCTTGAACGTTAGCCCTTTCTTTTACCCAAAAAAAGATGGAAATAGTTAAGCCGCAACAAAGGTTTAGCTATTGTCGTTTCATCAGCACCGAATTGTCCTTGTCAAAAGAATATTCCTCGTACCTTTGCGTATAATAGAGTCTCAAATATTCCGCCGCAAAACGAGGTTGGAATGGCAAATCCTGAGGCAAAAGCTTTTCCTTCACTTTTAGGCGTTCTTCGATAGCTGCTTCCGCTAAGGGATAATTCAACAGAAATTCTTTACGTTCCTTGTAAACCGAAAGGGTTTGGATTGCCTCATTCATATATGATAAGTACAAGGGCAAGTTCTCCATAACCTGGTTAATCCTGTAATTTGATGGGTTTGCAAGAGTTTCAGTTGCTTTATTTAGGCGTTCACTCAATGTCGAATTTTTCTCCCACAAGTAATCTTTGGTTGGCAGCAAGCGGTCGATTACATCTTCATCGTTGATTAATTCAGCATACAGCATGGTTAAGACATCGTTGGCGATGCCAAGGAACCCCTGAACATCGGATTGTAAAGTTATGATATCCAAAATCTCCAGTTTTTCTTTTTCAACCATTTTCTGTGCGTCAGCTTTCATTTCTTCTGCTTTCTTTGCGTAACCAAGCACTTTAGGGGTGTTTTCGCCAAAAACCGCTAACAAATCCTCACTTTGACTACTTAGACTTACAATCGGCGCTAGTGAATTTTGAAGATACTTCATAGACACCTGAATTTCAATGCCGTATTGACGCTTCCAATTATTCAGTGAACTAAGCAATGCTTCAATGACAATCCAAGGTGTCTCATTTGTCTTTAGCTTTTCACTTGCAAATTCTATAGCTCGGCACTTCTCGGGAAGAGTCTGGTCATATAGGGATCTTATGATTTTGTAAATTGGGTCAACTACCAAAGTAACTTCGTGTGCAAGGACTCTTCCGCTGTCTAAAACTTGCTTGATAGCTTCGATTCGCTGTTCCAAAATCATTTCTTTTTGAACGGGAGCGCTAACCATTGTTTTGATCGGCAAACCGCCATCTTTGAGTTTTCCTGCCCAATTTGAATACTCGCAAGTTGAAAGAATGTGGTATTCAGATAGGATAACGTTAAGTTCAATTTCTAAAGAGCCGATGTCTTTGCTAAGTTGATCTAATTGGTTAAATTTCTGGTCCAACTCTTCCTGTTCATACCTATGCTTTTCAGCGTTCATCAATGTGTCTTCAAGAGAATCCTTAATGACTAGCATTTTTCCTTCTGGTGCAGTTACAATCACAGGAGTGTTATTTTTGATATTTTCAATTTGTCCCTCGAAAATCAGAATCTTATTTAGCAGTGTTCTAGCTTTTTCTTGAATCTCTTTGTTTGAAGCTCTATTCTTAGGAGCGGAATCGATGAAAGCCACAGGCAAAGTAAAGGCAAATGTTGCCAAAATACCCAAAACCATGGTTGTTGCGCTAACGTCAGCTGTGAAAGCTAATGGAACTTGAAGAGCGCTTAACAAAATGAAGAACAAAGCTGCTGCAATGGTAGCGGTGAAGCATTGAAAAAGCTTATCTCCCTTACCAATCAAGCCCTCCTTAACCAGAGTTCTTGTAAAGAAAATAAGGGTCAAAACAAGCCCAACTACAATGACCACAAACATAAGTAAACCTGGAAGAGAATCCAGGTACTGTGACAACGCGTCCTTGATTGTGCGTCCAGTCCAATCGGGAACCCAAGTGGTTTGACCAGCAATTTCATAGACAACCTTCGAAATATCGAAAAGTCGAACCTGTGTACCAGACAGATTTAGGGACTTAGAAATTGAGCTCAACGAAACCAAAAGTGGCGGGCTCGATCCAGCTGCAGTCCACCAATCAGTCCTAACAATCTGAGTAACAACATCATTGTAGTATTGCATGATCTGTAGAGGCACAGAAATCAAAACGTAATATACTATGGAAAGAATAACGTTCTTTTTGAAATAAACCGCTGAAGCTAAAATTAGCGGAATAGCCAAAAAATAAGTTGGAGCGAAGAAAAGCATAGTAACCGCTAATAAGCCGAAATCAATGGCAAGGGCGCTTTTGTAACGGTTAGAAATAAGAGGTAAAACTATAAGCAAAGATAACCAAACGGCAATAAATACGACGCGAACCGTTGTATCTCCAAGGAAGGAAATAAATCTTAATTCAGCCAAATGGAATAGTAACCCGATCCCAATAATAGTACCGCCGATAGGCATTCCTAAACGTGGACTCTTGAAGGCAACAAAAGCGACCAAAATTGCTAGTAAAATTGGCACTGGTTGAGGGAAAATCGGCATGAAAGACATACCCAGAGCCATTGCAACAGATGTTAACAGGAAAGTAATCATTTTTAACGTTGAAGATTCAAGATTGCGTTCCTGTGCTTCGTTGTCTTTTCTTTTCTGCAAACGTGTTTTAATCCAAGAACTAACGCCAGAAATTTTTAGGGAAGGCTTCTTCACTCAATCAACCTAAAACCTTATTTTAGGTAAACTCCTCTTAAACCTTATGTAGGTACCTCTGATGAATAATGGCAAAGCTACGTTCAACGTGCTGGCAAGCATAGAAAAACATATTGAAGGGCTAAAGCCGCTCTTGCAAAAACAAGTTTTAGTATGCATCGGCGAATATCCTATAAAAACAATCTTAAAAGAGCCCATAATTACTAAAGAAGTTGTTCTACCAATCTTGATTGAAAAGTCAAGCGACGAAATCTACAAATGGCTTCCAAAAGGCTATGAGGCACATTTTGTTTTAGGCTTTGAAGAAGAACACATAGATACACATTTCTGGTACAATGTTTTTCCTACAATTTCGAAGGATAATTCAGTTTTGGAGAGTTTAAGGAAGAAATCTCTTGAAAAACTCCACAGCGCGATTATTTTTTCGTCAGTTTGGGACGGAGTCGGAAGCGCAGCTCTTCCAACGTTTATAAGGAAATTCAAAGGAGCAAATATAGATTCACTGTCCGTAGTGGTTTTGCCCTCGAAAATTCAGCCTAAAGACGCCCAATTCAACGCTTGTGGCGCGTTAGAAACATGTTTAGCCACTGATGGTGCAACAGTTTTGCTTTTAGAAAGGGACCAAATTGAAAGTTACGAGGGTGTCGACAGAAAAGGTGAACCAATCAAAGGCAATACCGTTGCCAATTATCTTTTGAACATGCTTTTAGCTAAAAACTCTCTTGTTGAAGAAATTGCTGAGTTGTCAAGGACTTTCAACACTAAACTGTTTACTGCTTTGTTGGTTACTGGTTCAAGTTTCAACATATTCGGTTCCTTAGATAACATGCTAAACGCTGCGTTGCTAAAGCCGTTCTTAAAAGTTGATTTGCCTAACGCTTCTTTGCTGTACGTACTCTTGCGGTTGCCTTTGAGCATGAAAGATAAACTTCCAAGAGGTAAAATCGAATTAACGATAACAAACTGGTTTAAGGAAAAAACAAACCTACAATCAATCTACATAACTGAACCTATCTACACCAAAGACATGACCGACAGAATTGATGCAGTTTTGTTTATAGGCGGTTTTGAAACAACCAAAATGTTGTCAGATATGGAGACTAAGATAAAGTCGCTCAAGGATCATGCAGTAGAGAAAGGTTTGATAACAGAAGAGTGGAAAATTGTTTCTAAAAATGAAGCTGTTCAGAATTTTCCCGAGATCCTTGGAGACATTGAGCCTCCAAAGATCGAGGAGTCTAAAAATGCTAATGAAACAACAATTGATGAAGAAACAAAAAATGTCGATACAACTATGGGCTTAGATGAGGCAAAAAATGTAGAGCCCCCGATATCTATTGATGAACCCAAAATTTCTGAAGAGCCAAAGATCGTTGCTAAACCAAAAAGAGCCCGTAGGACAAAGAAAACGGTGCCTAAAAACTTAGTTGAATAAAAAAAATTAATAAAAGATAAAGGAGCAAAAAACTCCTTTTAATTGATCTTACTTTTTGTCATTGGAGCTATTGTTGTTGTTTAATGCTTTAACGATGTTGGTAGCGTGTACGCCGTGTTCCAGTAAGAATGAGCGTGAAAGATGCCTTTCGAAATCGCTGGATTTGCTGTATAAAAGTTGCATTTCATCATAGGATTCTAAGTCTTCCGGTTTGCCTCGTCCGCCGACTACCATTACTCGGGTGGTCCAAGCATCTCTTGACTCGATAACGCGAACAGTGATTGTTCTTGAGACTTCACTGGTTACATATCCAGCTAGTGCTGTGTAGACTTCCTGTGAGAGGTCTTCAGACCACATGTTTGGTGGGGTTGAGATGGTTACCCATATGTAATCAGTTTTGTAGGTGTTTTTGAAACCCATAACGCTTGGTGTTTTGAAAGCTCGGATAACGCTCTTCATGTAGTCTTTAAAGTGGTCCATGTCAAGAATTTGCTTGAAGATTACTTCGCGTGTCAATGTATCTTCTTGCTCGGTAAGTATCTTGAATATTATTTTAAGTTGTTCACGTTCGGTTAAGTCCGCTGATTTCTCGAAGTATGGCTTTTGTGAACCTATTTCAGCAATCTTTCCATTGTATTCATGGTGCAAATCAACGATCTTGTTCAATCGCTTACGGTATTCAGACACCAATTCGAACCGTTTGGCCAATTTTTCGTAGAGTTTGATCGTGCTGTCAACTTTATTGAGATTCTCAAGAGCAAAAGACTCTTCCTGTTCAACCCGCTTAAGTTCTCGGTCTATATCCAACAGTTGTTCTCGGGCATACCTCTTTCCGCTAAGGAACTTTCTAAGTTGCCGCTCCATTTTAGTTTTGTCGAATTCTTTGCGTTTTTTTATCTCTTGAATTCTCATAACTTCGTTGTCGAAGTTACCTCTTTTTTGCATGCGCTGGGTTAAGATTTCATTTATGTAGGTTAAGTGTTCGTCGATCATTTTTGCTTCGTCGGCTGGTGTTCTAAGCATAAGTTGAATTACTAGATAGATCGTTCCGAGTTCTGTCTGAATAGCTCTTAAGTCTTCGAGTTCGGCTTTGCATTCCGGTAGAACCTCGTAGTACCGCATTAATGCGTCTGTTAAGTATCTGGTTTCGTCGTAGAACTTGAGAATGGTCAGTGATTTTTCTGTTAGTTCAGATATGTTGACGAGGTCTTCTATGACTTTCTTTTGTCTTAGAGTGAAGATTTGTGAGCTGGGTATAAGTTGGTTCAAGCGTTCAATAATTGCTGCTTTTCGTTGAGGGAATTCTAAGTATGTTTTTGTCAGGTTAGTTAACAAGATTTCTAGATTGTCGAGTTTTCTGTTGCCATCTTTGCGTAGTGTCAAGTTTATGATGGATTCTTCTATAGGACCTATCTTGCCCATGAGCTTTATTGTAGACAGGAATTTCATTATGTCGTTTAGCCAGTTCTTGACTTGTATCTCAGTTCCTTTTACATGTAAGGTTGTGTCATCTTCGAGTCTTGGGTTGCTGTTTATGGTAGTTTTTAGTTTCTCTTCGAACTGTTCCTCATTATAGGTACCTGTTTTTATCAGATAATTCTTGAAGAGGTCTCGGGTAATTTCGCTATCTACTTTAATTACGTTGTTAATTTCATCGAGGATATCGAGTTTTTCTTTTCTTGATTCCTGCAGCAGTTGCATTCCTTCAAAGTTCAACTTGTAAGCCATAATATAGTCTTCAACTGGATAGGTCACTTTTGTCATGCCCAACGTATGAGAGGAATTGTTAGTTAGACCCACTTCAGTTCCTATACCGCCTAATAGGTCTGCCAAATCAAAATCCATTAAGACATACAGAAGGTCTACGACCATTTGATCCATTTCTTGTCTTGCGCTTGTAATGTTACCTACCTTTGAGAAGGCTGGTAATAAAGGTAGGTAGACTAAAGCATTAATTGGGTTTCGATAAATTTCCCCATAGTTTTTAATAACATAGTCATTGTAATCTTTGTTGAGCAATAGTGACAGTTCGTTCATGGCTACGAAAGCTGAGCATCCCTTTGCTGGAGGATCATCTCCACCACATGGAGTAATAACGAATGCTATTATTGGTACTCCTGAACCCAACACTTTCCGCAGGTTCCTAGGCAAAGTCAAAGAACACACCGCTTCCAGTGCCACCACCAAGTCCATAAACCAAAGCTACTGTTGGAGTCATAATGGACGAAAGCGCCTGTTCTTTAAACGAGTTAATACAGTTACGAATTATGCCAAGTTGGTAATAGTTCAAGGCGTAGATTGCTTTGGCGAGAGCTCTTCTTCGACCAGCGCCACCAGCCATTGGCGGAATAGCCATTGTGTTTTGCAGCCAAGGGACAAAGGTTTCGAGTTTTGAACCTTCACCTATTAAGTATTCGCCATATTTTTGGTTGATGAAGTCAAACATTGCTTCGGCGGTGGGGAATTTTACTGATTGAGCGATCAAACGCATTCGTTCGCGTGGGATACCGGCTTTAATCATTGATCTAACTGTTTGCTCATATGTTTCTTGCAAGCTTCTGATTTCTGGGTCAGCTATATCTATGGCTAGAAGAGAAAGACGGGTCAGGTCGTTCTCAATTAACTCTTTGGTTTTTTTGTTTGATAAGAAAGTTTCAACTATGTTCGTGCCTGCTGAACCAAGACCTATCAACTGAACGCTGTTTTGGTAGATTCGCGTAGTCTATCACATCCCAACTAATCTTTTTAGTCTGTCTTTTACTGACTCAAGACTTGAGGACATTGCTCTATCGATTTTAGAAGCTCTGATTGTTAAGCCTTCTAAGTCTTTAATTTGGTCTTCAACTACAAGCTGGAAGTAGCTAACTTTTCCACGTATTCTCAGGAACAAAACCACGAATATTACTGCAACAACTGCTAATGCAACTATTATTGGTATGAAGAGTGTTTCAGTTGCTGAAGTAACTGGTGCATCGGAGGCATTGAGACTGTTTAAGAGGGCTGTTGCATCGCTCACGGCACCTGCGTTAGCTATTGTTCTGGATGCATTGAGAACGTTAGTGAAAATGTCGATGTATCCTTGGGCAACTCCGCTTGATATAAGTCCTTTCAGCTTTGTTTCTTGTTGAGAATAGAGTACGTTAAAATTGGCTAAACCAGCGCTGGTTGCTTTAACGGTTATTTGGTCAAGGGCAGCCCCGCCTGAACCTCCATATAAGCTGACAACGTTAACCGTTTGTGCAACAGTTGTGACGGCGTTTGGAACCTTGCCATGTAGAATCATGTTAAAAGTTCCCGCTGTCCACTTGAACGTTGTGGATTGGGTAGCTGGGTTGTATGTGGAACCCATGTCATATGTTGAGCTTTGAAGGTCCCAATAGCCGCTGGGGTGTGATGTAGATTTTTGTAAGCTTGTTGCAAGTCTAAGTGTATCTGCGCCTAATGCAACAATGTTTATGTTAAATGTGACTTTAATGTCAGCTCCAGGTAATACTGGCGCCAAAATGTTAGTTGTATTCGTTATCGGATCATATTGAACCAGAATTTGCCCTGATGAATCTTCAATGGTGTAGGTCGTTATCCATTGTCCTTCACCGACAGCTTTTACGGGGGAAAAGGACATTATCATCATGGTTGTTAAAATGAACAGTAGACTTAAAGCTAGAATTTTGTTTTTCAATTTGAAACACTCCGTAACTTTTCTAGCTTTTAATGCTTATAACATTTGTGCTGTTCCAATACAGATTGAAAAGTACACTGGATTTAACTATTTTAAGCGCCTAATCAATTTTATCATCCTCTTAACAAACGCTTCTTGTGGGGTTTGTTAAATATGCTTTGCAGAAGACAGCTGTGAATTATGCCATTAAAATGAATTTTTATGAGACTTTAAAACATGTATAATGATTTAGAGCAAGACAAGAGATAAGAGAATTCAAGCGTATTATATTATACAATAGTGACTAATAATGGAAGTCATAAACGTACGTTTACCAGACAAACTAACTCAAGACATAGATAAACTGTCCAAGAAACACAGCTTAACCCGCTCAGAAGTCATTCGTCAAGCGTTAACCATCTATCTGCACCTAACCGAAAACGTCGGCACTATGCTAAGACCGATAGTTTTTCAAGTGAAACCCGCCCAAATAAGTTATACTAGAAGAGGTGATGTTTCAATACTAAAAGTTCCAACAGGACACGCCATCGTGGCTGGATCAACCTCATCTGGAGCAATTGGACCCAAAGAAATGGACAAAGTCAAAGTGGACGGGCGTACGTTGGGAAAGTTTTTGGCAAGAGTTGCTTTAATGGATGTTTCTGCAACAGGTGCATTTCCGCTGCTTTTGTCTGTCACTTTAGGTGTTGAGAAGGAACCTACAGGCAATACCATAGTAGAAGGTATACGGGGGGAAGCCAGAAGCATTGGTCTTGACCCCAACCAAGTCATAATGGAGAATACGGAGGACAATTTTGAAACCCTACAGACGGGGGTTGGGTTAACAGTGGTTGGCTTCGCAAATGAGGAGGACCTTAGGATTGGAAAATCGTGTCCTGGCGACTTGATTGTTGCAATTGGCAAACCCAAGGTCGGAGATGAAGTGATTGCTGCAGAAGTTAGAGGCGAAATAGCAGATCTTAAAAACGTAACTCAACTCTCACAGAGAAAGTACGTTCATGATATTTGGCCTGTTGGAGGATTTGGTATTGCCAGCGAAGCAAAAATGATGGCGTATGGGGTTGGAAGACAATTAAAAATCTGTGAAGCGCAAGGGTTAGATTTGAACAAGTCTGCTGGTCCAGCCACAGTTGTTCTTGCAACTATTGATAGAGATAGTCTTCAAGATTTAATGTCGCTGATTCCTAAACCCATTAATGTAGTGGCAGAAATACTCTAAAGAGAAGCGTTTACTTTAGTAAATGCCCATTACGGTCGATTTCGCCTCTACGAATTCTCGTGGTGGAAATTGGAGAATTGTTTTCAGCTGGAACCATGTTAACAGCAACAATTTCAAGTGGAGCAAGCCCAGCTTTTAGGCGTTTTCCATTAATTCCTTCCGCCGTTTTCTGAGTTTCTTTGCTAACAACCAAAGCTTCCAAGCCTTTACCCGAAATGGTTAAGCCACATGGGTCATTTAATGGCACGATTTCAGCTCTTGCGGATAAACCCGACAGTTCTAAAAAAGCGACGAGTTCCTTTAGTCTTTCATTGTAGGAGGCTGTTTCATGGGGTTTACCCATTTTTGAAACGAATTCATTTGAAGATAAACCGATAATTACTTTTTCGCCTACTTCAAATGCTCTGCCAAGTAGAGTCTTGTGTCCCATATGGAGTTCATCGAAGGTTCCGCCGACGGCGACTTTTTGGAATTTTTTCATTTTATCAGCCTAGCGCCTTGAAAATCTATCTTGCTAACGATCACTTGTTGTGAGGGCAAGGTTTGCTTAAAAGCTTCTGCTACTGAGTTAGCGTTCTCTTCAGTTACAACTGCGTGCACGGCCTCGCCAATCATGTTTTGGGCTGCACCCACCGCTCCCGCCTTCTTTGCTGATTCTACCAATTTGCGGGTATTTTCGGTTGAAAATCCCGCTTTTAGAGAGAAATCCCAGCAGCATTCTAGAAAATTCTCAAGGCTTGGTTCTGAAAGAATTGCTTCTAAAGTTTTTCCGCCGTAACGATTTATCTCCTGTTTTTTTTCAGGCGCTGAAAGTACATTTTTCTTTAGGATATTTGAATTGAAAAAACCTGCTACGACACTGTAATCGTATTTTAATGGTAAACGGTCGATTTGACAAATGCCAGGTGCTCCTGGTTCAACAACAAGTACACAGCCGCCGCTAAACGTTAATGAACTAACTGTACCTAGCCCAGTTTGGCATTTGATTTCGGAAACGTGGGCTATTTTGCCAATCTGATTATAAGTCAACGGTAAATCTAATGCATCTTTGAGTGCCAAACCGGTTGTTAGTGCTCCGCCTGCGCTTGTGCCAAATCCTGTTCCGACGGGCACTTCAATTTGGTGTTCAATTGTAATATTGTATTTAACGGTGGTTTCACTTAGGAGCAGTTCTACTACTTGTCTTGTTGTTTTCGCTTCTTTTGCCAATTTTGAATTGATAAAAACTTCAATTCTGTTTTCTGATGCTTCTTCCGCGGTTACTGTGGTTAATACTCCTTTTTCAAGTCCAAACCCTCCCCCTATAGCACCCATTTTCTCTAAATCAGTAATTGGTTTTCCTTTTTCCGTATCGTGGATTTGGAAAAAGCTGGAGATTGCTGCTGGCGCGAATGCTTTAGCTTTTTTCAAGGTTTGTCACTTGGTTTTCTTTGCGTCTTAAGCTTGGGAATGCTTTATAGCAAATTTTGATTATCGGTAGGCCTGCAAGCAGGAT
>CAVPSS010000004.1:0-224612 GCA_963708495.1 Candidatus Bathyarchaeota archaeon | reverse complement strand
ACAGTTGAAATAACAAATGTTGTTGTTTTTTCAGCACTGTCATTGAGCTTTGGAAATAGTAGCCGTGCTGCAAATTTCAACTAAGGCTACTACTTCTATTGATTGAATAACTTTTTTACCGATTACTTTGCAATGCGATTCAAAATGTATAGTTAACAAAGTAGTAGAAGAAGTGCAATTTTTTTTAATCTTCTTCTTTTAGTCTGGTCAGTTTTAAAGAACAGTAATATGCAAATAGAAAATTGTTAAATAAAAATTAAGTGCTCATATTATATATTGTATTTGGTGAAGCGTTTGGGTCTGTCTAATCCAGTCTTAGTCGGAAGAAGCAATGGAGGAGCCCGGCGCTTTATGCAAGAACTTAGAAGCTGTTCTGAATGCTAATGGACAAACAATCTTTATTTCTGGAGAAGCTGGAAGTGGAAAAACCAGACTGGTTAACGAATTTATCGAGATAGCTCGCAAGAAAGAAATCAACATTTTATATGGTTGGTGTTTGAGCAATGCAGGTGTTCCCTATTTTCCTTTTTATCGAGGCATTTAGTGCAGTTTTTTCGAGTATGGAATTCACTAGTTTCTCCGATCCCCACAATCTCTGGCCAAACCGATGGTCTAATGCCTTTTCAAAGTAGCGGATATGGAAACGAGCAGAGATCACCGCAAGTTTGGATGGATTTCACCTTTTCATCGGTCACTAAAGAATTACTAAGCTTGTCAACAAAAAAGCCAGTTATTTTGGTACTTGAAGATATTCATTGGGCTGATTCTACTTCGCTGGCTTTGCTTCATTACATTTCCCGATTTGTCAATTCTGAAAGAATTCTTGTCATAGCGACTTTTAGGAGTGAAGGTTTAAGCTTTGATTTAGAGGGACATCCCTCATCGCTTGTTGAAACACTTCGAGTGATGGGAAGGGAAGATCTATATCGGGAAATTAAATTGCCCAGCCTTAATCCCTATGAGGTTGGATTGTTGGCATCCAGTATGTTGGGTGGTCAAATTCAACCTTCTTTTTTGGATAATTTGGTAACTGAGAGTCATGGAAATGCTTTTTTTGTTGTTGAGTCGTTGAGAACTTTGATGGGTGAAGGCTGCCTTATTCAAGAAAATGGTGAATGGCATCCCTCCATCGACAGATTAAAAATTCCTTCAAAAGTCAAAGACTTAATTTTGCAAAGAGTTAGTGGTTTAAAACTTAAGCAAAGAAAAATCCTCGACGTTGCTTCTGTTTTTAGGAGAGAAGTTTGATTATAAGTTGATAGCCTCAGTTTTAAGTCAAGAGCAGAATTAGGATACTAGAAAAATTGAACTCCATCGCTCAAACAACTTCGTTGATAAAGTTTGAAGATAGTTCTTATTTGTTTGATCATGCGAAGTCTAGGGATGTGCTAAATCTATGATGAATTGCCCCTGCCTTTGAAGGTGGGTTACCACTTGATGATTGCGGAGAGATTAGAGACTCTAAGTAGGATAGATAAGAAAAGTGTAGTTAGTGACTTAGCTTATCATTATGAAAAAGCTGGGAACTGGCCTAAAACATTGGTCTATTCGTTACTGGCGGGCAAGGAGGCCTTAGCTAAGTTTAGTAATTTGGAAGCGAAGAAATACTTTTTACATGTTATAGATATTGCTGGTGAAAAAGAAGAATATGGTGCTGATCGTATTTCTGCTATTGAAGGTCTTGGGAATGCTTTTCTTGCAACTGGGGAGTTTAGTGAAGCACTGGATAGGTTTCAACAGCTTATGGACAGTGCGAATGTTGAAGTTGTAAAGTTGCGTGCCCTTAGAAAAGCAATGGTGTCCGCTCGTTTTCTGGGCAATTTTGATCTTTCATTAGAATTGTCCAAAGAGGCGGAAAACCTGAAGGGTGCTAATCGCTTGGAATATGCGAGGGTTCTTCTAAACAAAGGAGCAGCTATGGGCTCTTTTGGAAACACTAAAGAAGCGTTGGTGTGCTTGCAAAAAGCTATCATTGAATTCGAAGAAGTAAATTCTTTGGTAGATTTGGCTCAAGCCCTAAATGAAAAATGTATAGTTTATACCAAACTGAAGGCTACCCTGAAAAAGCTGTTGCAACTGCAAAGCGTGCTGTTGCTTTGAATGAGGAAATTGGAGATTTGCGGGGGCAAGTCGATGCTTACTTCTATGCTGGCCAGGTATTTTTTAATTACCGATTGTCTGAAGAAGCTTTTGCCTGCTTCGATAAGTCGTTTAGATTGGGGAGAAGATATCTTATAATAATAGGGCTTCTTGGGCTGCGCTCTATTCGGCTATAGCTCTAGATGTCTTAGGTGAATTAAAATCTGCAATTTCCAAGAACTTGTTAGCGGTCAAATATGCCGAGAAAACTGATTCTCACTATTCTCAAAGCCAGAGTTGGGCAACTCTTTTGGCGTTGTATTCAAAAATTGGCGAATAGAAAACGCTGAGAGGTGTTACGCTAAGATTAAGCAGTTGTTCCCGGATGAGTCTAAGGCAGGTAGTAAACTTGGCTATGCTGCTATGATTAAAGCTGAGGCATTGTTTTTTGCCGCAAAGAAAGATTGGGCAAAAAGTAACGAGCTTTTTGACTTGAGTCTTGAGCTCTTGAAAGGCGCGCTTTTCGCAAAACCCTTTGAAGCAATAATGAGGATGGATTACGCTCTAACCTTGGATAATGAAGGACACTCCGAGGATGCGCATATTCAAAGAGCAAAAGCTATGACGCTTACTGAGAAAATTGATAGCCAATTTAGAGATTTTGGGATTGAAACAGCCTTACTTGTCAAAAAAGATAACGTCGTAGGAGAAGAATTAGTTTTTAGGCTTGATTTTGTTAACGTTTCCAGAATTAATGGATTGCTTGTAAGAGTGGAAAATGTTATTCCTCCCAACTTTAACTTTTGTAATCTGCAAACTGCGCACGTTCTAACCAAAGGTTCTTTAGACCTCAAAAAACAGCCGATTGAACCTTTTGAAATGGTAACTATCAAATTTACACTTCAAGCGACTAAAGAAGGTAATTACATCTTTTCAACGGAGCTTGTCTATGAAGATAAAATGAAAAATATTAAAGTGCACAAATTCACCCCCGTCAAGATAAAGATAAATCCTGCACTTCAATCAAAGCAGAATCAAAGTGAAACATCGTTTCAAGTTGTTATTACAGAAAAGCAATTTGTGTCTTCATCAGATTTAGTCGTAGAATTTGAATTTAAAGGTGAACATTCTGGCAAGGTTTTTGATTTCTTGGTTGGATCTTTTGTTGAAGATTATATGCGATTGAGATTACCTCTCGAGAAGTCGGGATGGAGAACCTTGATGAATGCAGTTAAGCACACCAAAGTACCGTCTTCAGCTGTTTATGGAAGAAAAGGTCGATTGGGAAAAGTAATCGGGGAGTTACAACATAGAGGCTTGGTTGAAACGCGATTCTTCCCTGGTGAACGAGGAAGGGGTGGTAATATTATGAAGCTCCGGATTTGCTACGAAAAGGAACCAGTGAAGAGGCAGATTGATCTTAAGGTAGCAAGAAACAAAAAATAAACACTCGCAATCAAGGTTTATTTAGTCATTCTGAGTTTATTTTTACCTTTATTTTCACTTAAATGATTAATTTTATTGTAATTATTTGAATTAAGCAGTTTTTTATCTCAAATGAGCTTTTGGGGTATAAATAGAGGCTTTTTTAATAGTAAAAATAACTAAGTATTTTTTGCATCCTAAAGGTCCATAGCGAGAAAAATTGGTGAAAAAAATGAATAAAAAAGGATTAACAAAAACAATATTTGCAGTTGGACTAATAGCAGCAATTTTAGTTGCAGGTCTTCTATCGTATGGAATCACATCAAGTCAACTCACAGTAGGAAAACAAGAATTACGTGGTGACACAGGTGCTCAAGGACCTAAAGGCGATACTGGTGAGACTGGAGCGACGGGAGATACAGGGGCTACAGGTTCAAGAGGACCTTCTGGAGCTACAGGAGCAGCTGGAGCGACGGGAGCAACTGGTGCACAGGGCTACTGGAGCCCAAGGTTTACAAGGACTACAAGGAGCCGCAGGCCTCTACACGAGACTATGATAGCGGTTGGATAACATCACGTCCAAAGCAGGACAAACCATCCCTGCTGACCACAACGTAAACGGCGTTGACACAATAGTCCAGATAACTGGAAAGACAATAGTTGATGGACAAACTCACCAAAAATACTATGGCTTGACAAACTACATTTCTGGATGGAATAAGACTTTCGGAGGAGCAATTAAGGATCAAGCCTACAGCTTAGTTCAATCAAGCGATGGAGGATTTGCTATAGCAGTTGAAACGACGTCTTTTGGTGCAGGCGGTTGGGATGTAATGCTGGTAAGGACTGATGTAAATGGTAACATGCAATGGTACAAGACCTACGGAGGAGCAGGTACAGACTACGTTAATTCTATAATTTTGACAACTGACGGCGGATACTTGTTGACTGGCCATACTAACTCATGGGGTGCAGGCGGATACGATGTAAACGTGATAAAGACTGATAGCTTAGGAAATCTTCAGTGGAATAAGACTTATGGCGGTGCAGGCCAAGACAGGGCATACGGCGCCATTAGAATTAGTGAAGGCGGGTATGCAATTGCAGGTTATACAGATTCTTACGGTGCTGGACTAACAGACTATTATCTTATCAAGATAGATTTTGCTGGTAACATGCAATGGAATAAGACATATGGTGGAACAAACGGTGACTCTGCATTCGATGTGTTACAGACTTCAGATGGCGGTTACGCATTAGCAGGAGGACAAATGTCCTTTGGCGCTGGAAATCATGACTATCGGCTAATAAAGACAGACTCTACTGGTAACATGCAATGGAACAAAATTATGGCGGACCAGAAACGGATATTTGTCGCTCTTTAATTAAGGCTTCAGATGGCGGTTATGCACTATCAGGCTTTACTAATTCTTCGGGGAACGGCGGCTTTGACGTGTGGTTAGTAAAGACTGATGTTAACGGTAACATGCAATGGAACAAGACATACGGCGGAACAAACGATGATTACCTCTATGCCTATACTGGACTTATCTCAACAACTGACGGCGGGTACGCAATGGCTGCTTTCACTACTTCCTACGGGTCAGGTGCTTCAACCGCATCAGCAATTATGCCGGGAGTACGCTCGCTCGATGTCTGGGTTATCAAAACAGATTCGTTTGGTAACACCCAGTGGACTAAGACCTATGGAGGGCAAGGTGACGACATCCCGTATTCTATAGTTCAAACAATGGATGGTGCTTTCGCAATTGCTGGATTTACAAACTCTTTTGGCGCAGGAAATGACGATGTATACTTAGTTAAAACCAGTACTGAAGGCGAAATAGGGTTAGCTTGGACAGACTCCAACAACTCAGTAATGCTCTACCGTGGGGTAAACAACGTCTTTTTGGAATTATGTCAGAGTTGAAACATGGAAAATAAAATAGTCAACTATTCTCTTTTTCTTTTGTTTTATTCACCAAATTTATTGCTAAGAATGCGACTTCTTGGATGTAGTGTAAGCTCTTTTTTAGAAATAGTCTTTTTCATGGTTGGAAAGGGTTAATTGCATTTATCGGCTTTTAAATTCTCAACAAATTTGTTTGCAAAGTCTTCCATCGAAGTTAATTCAACTCTGTATAGTTTGGAGAGTTCTGTTCATTTCGATTGGTGAGTCAAAAAAATTGAGCCCTGCCAACATTTCGGATATCATGCTTGGCAATCCGGGTATAGGTTCACCTGGAGCAACATGGTTTATTGGTATTTGACGGTTTAATACTTTTTCAAAAACTGCGACTGAGTCAAGCATTGAATAAGGTTTTGGGCCACCGATGACTATTCGTTGATTAATTGATTTTGGGTTGTTGAGTGAGGCAACCATGAATTTTGCCACGTCGTTTAGCGAGATGAAGGAGTGTTTTCTTTTTCCTTCGCCAACTATTGTTACATTTTGACCTGTGATTGCTGGGATACCGACTGGTAGGGCTATCCATGTTTCCATAAAGGCGTTTGGAGCAACAATAGTGTAGGGAATATTGCTTGATCGAAGATAATCTTCGGTTTTTGCTTTTGCCTGAACAAATGGAACTGGACTGTTTGGATCTGCAATGCTTAATGACGTGAATATGAATTGTTTCACTCCGGCTCCCTTTGCTGCATCTATTAGGTTATGGTTGCCTTCAAGATCCACTGTTGTTGCAGTGTCGGGTCCTCCGCGTTTTGTGGCAGTGGCAGTAGTGATTAAAAATTGGACGCCGCTGAATGCTTTCTCAAGGGATGCGGGGTCTTTCAAATCTCCGAAAACCGGTTGAGCCCCAGCTTGTACTAAAGGCTCGTAGTTTGATTGGGGTCTAACGAGAATACGAACCTTTTTTCCTTTCGCTAAGAGCGTTCGAGTTATTGTTCCACCTAAATCGCCGGTGGATCCAACTATAAGAATAAGGTCTTGCTGGCTGTTTTCGTTATTCATTGAAAATTCCTGAGTTATAACTATGGATCGTTAAGCCTAAAAGGTTTGAGGTAAATCAATTCTGGATGGCGACTTCTGACTATGCTTTGTTGCCAAAGTCTTGGAGAGCGGGTTTTTTCCGTAGAATAAACTTTTTTCTTTAGACCATATGAGTGTCAAGCTCAAGAGAACAACAACAGTTGAAAAATCAGTGTTGTTGTTCTTTCAATAGTCTTATTGAGTTTTGGAAGTAGTAGCCGTGCTGCAAATTTCAACTATGCTACTGCTTCTTTTGTTTGAAGAATTTTTTTGCCCCGATTGTTTTTAAGGTAGTAGTTTTTCTCTGCGGATTAGGCGGCCTGTGGATAGTAACAGTGCTAATGAAGCAAGCAGGGTTATGGCGGCGATGGTTAAGTCAACGATTATGGCGTATGTGGGAAACGCAAGAGGCAATAGTAAAGCAGGAAACATTGGGATAACCCCTACGATGATTCCTAGTGGTTGGTTTGCTCCCATGGGTGTTTTTTGAAGGGAGCTAAAAGCTACCATGCAGATGCTTACGAGAAATACTTCTGAGATGCCGATTGTGAATGCGAGAATTGCTATAGTTACTAGGAGGGTCAGGTTGGTTGCAAGTAGTATGCCTACGGCTGTGTTTAGGGTGATTCCAAAGAATAGCAAGTATGTTGCTAAAACTAATGCGGCTTTTACGTAGCCTTTGAAGATGTCTAGTTGGTCAAGACCTGTTGAGAGGAGATATTCTAAGACTCCGTTGTTTTTGTCATATACAAAGAGCATGATTACTGGTAATGCGAACATAACGGCTGAAAGGGATATCAAAGCTATTGAGAGCAGTGGGAAATTGGTTGTTAAATCGATTGGTGTAGGGTTATTTATGTCAGGGGGAATTATTGTCATAAGGTTTGAGAGAACTACTCCATATATGGTTAGAAATATTCCTATGATAATGTAGCTTTTACTTAGCTTGGTGCTTCTCTTCATTGTAACTTGCCAAAACCCCACAGTTATCCCTCCTCAAAGAACTCCTGCAATGGATTATCCAGCTCGCGAAGCTCAATTATTTTAGCGCCCTCTGCTACAACTTTATCCACGATTTCAGCTACCTCTTCTGGGCTTTGAACAGTGACTACAAAATATCCGTTTTCAAGCTTGGATTTTGGAAGAATCTTTGATATATCATTTAGAGTCTTGAAGCCTACGCGATATTGTTTTGTCTTTACATTTTCTATTCGATCAAAATACGTCAATGCACCATTTTTTATCACAATTAGATACGTGCCGATTTCTCTTGCTTCATAGAGATTATGAGACGAGTAGAGGACAAATTTATTCTTGCTTAGTGCAGTTAGTAATTGTCTTATTTCTTTAGAGATTTTTGGATCCACGTTGGAGGTAGGTTCATCAAGAAGGTAGAGGTCTCTTTCCCTAAGAAAGATCTTGCCCACTGAAACCCTCTTTTTCTGTCCTTGTGAGAGAGAAGAGAATTTTTTGTTGCGAAGATCATTAAGGTTTAAAATGTTAATGACGTGCTCAACATCTCCACCTTCAATATCAGCATAGTACTTTAGGGCATTGTAAACAGTCATTTCTTCTGGAAGAGCATTTAAGTGAGAAAGGTAAGCCACCTTCTTCCTGGCTTCTTTGGAATTGAACAGATCAACGTTATCTAACTTGACTTGTCCAGAAAAAGGTTTCAAAATACCCGAAATAGCTCTGAAAAGAGTAGTTTTTCCAGCGCCATTTGGTCCCAATACGACATAGATTGATGGTTCAGTTAGCTTCAGATTAATTTTGTGAATTATCTCTTCAAAACCATATCCAGCGCTAAGATCCTCTAACTCTAACTTCTGCAACCTGAACCTACCCTTCCGGCTATTTTACATTATCTGCTTTTAAGACTTGCTAAGAAAATTCATTAAGAAATATTCTGAACTTAAAGACCCCAACAGAGAGAAGAATAATGGAGAGAAGTTAGTGCTTTTTTGTTTTTGTTTAGTGAGAGTTGCTGGGTATGAGAAATAGTTCGTAAGAGTTACTTCGTTTGGGTTTTGGAAAACAACACTTTAACAAATAGACGAAGTGCGATTTTTTCAATCTTCTTCTTTGACGCCTTAGTAGTAGTTATTGTTCACCCTAAAAATTTCAACCTGAACAACAACTAAGAGAACGTGTTTTTTCAACTTTCTTGTTTTAGCTAAAATTTGATTCGAGGTTACGAGAACAACAACAAACCAATTTGCAACTGTTGTTGTTATTATACTATCCCCAAACCAATAAGTAAAGTCTAATCTTCCATGCCTAAAATAGCCGACTGTACGGAATTATGAATAAAAATAATAAGCAATAACAAGCATATCTGCGACTGTGGAACAGTTTGGCAGCAGCAATAATTGGAAGGGGTCTTATCAAAGAAGCAACTGAATTACTTCCTAAATTACCACGGACCGATAATCTGTCTGAAATTAATGCTTTCATAAGGGACAATCTTAAGTTTAATTCGTTGACTAGCCGAAACCAATTTCAGCGCTATTTATCGGCATATCTTTTTCCAGACGGAGTAGTCGACAAAGCCTTGATAGCCTCTTCCAAAAAGGCCAATCCGAGTTCTTTAAAGAATATTTGCTTCTATAAATTCTGCAAGAGGTATCCTCTTACCTACGATTTGTATAACGAACTTATTATCCCCAACATCACTCGCGGCAACATATCTCGCAAGAAAATAATTACCTATCTGCAGGAACGATTCCCAAACTCAGGAATGGTCCTACATCAAACCTTTTTCTTTTTGGAGGCTATAGCAGGTTCTGGTGTTGCTTCATATAAATCGGGAGTTTTAAGCTATACATTTAGGCATGTGGACCCAATTTCTTTTGCTTTCATGTTACATAACGAGTTTCCTACTCCAGGAATGTACGACATATCTCTAATCGAAAAAAACAAAGTGTTTGTTCCTCAGCTCTGGCCTCCATTCGAATTTACATATAGGCTTCAGTAACGTATCTTCGCATCATCCTGTGACTATTAAAGTAGAGGGGAATTTTGCCTATGGAGTTTTTCATAAGTTTCACCCATTCATCTTTTTTGTTATAGAACATTGGAATAATTACGTATTCTAGTTTGTTGTACAAATCATCTATTTCTACTGAGGTGCGGACAGCAAAAGAATCTTGGGCTTCGAAGTTTGGTCCTATTGCCCAGCCTGTAACGTCTTCTATCCATCCTTCTATCCACCACCCATCCAACACGCTAAAATTTACCACCCCATTTAAGGCAGCTTTCATTCCGCTTGTTCCCGAGGCTTCTTGAGGTGGTACAGGTGTATTTAGCCAAATATCCACGCCTGCTACAGTTTTAGCTGCTATTGATATGTCATAGTTATCTAAATACACAATTTTAATGTAATCTCTTAGTTTTTCGCTATAGCTATAAATTTGTTCAATCAAACTTTTACCTGTATAATCTTTAGGATGAGCCTTTCCGGCAAAAATTACCTGAATTTTTCCTTTCAGGATTACTTTTTTTAGTTTTTCTAAATCTGAAAACAGCAAATTTGCCCTTTTATATTCCGTGGCTCTACGCGCAAACCCAATGGTTAATACTTCATGATCCATGCCTACATTCGTGACTTTGTTGACGTGGTCAATGAGCATCTTTTTTGCTTCTTTATGTGCCTGCCAGATTTTTTCGTCTGGAATAGCATCTACTCGTACAAGTAGACTTGGTTCATAAGCCCAACCGGGCATGAACTCGTCATACAATTTTTGGAAACTTTCACAGGTCCACGTAAATGGGTGAACTCCATTTGTGATCGCGTGAATTTCATAGGACGGAAACATTTCTGCTGTAACTTTCTGGTGTCTTTTAGCTACCCCGTTCACAAAGTTGCTCAAGTTAAGAGCAAGAAGCGTCATGTTTAATCTGTCATATCCACCGAGTCTTTTTAGAACCTCTAAGGACACAAAATCTCCTAAAACTTCTTCAACAAGATCATAGGAAAATTTGTCATGCCCTGCCTCAATAGGAGTATGTGTGGTGAATACGCAAAGATCTTTAACCTTTTCAAAATCCAATTCATATTTTCTTAGCAACGCAAGAGTGAGAAGACTAGAATGCCCCTCGTTTAAGTGAAATTTGCGAACTTCAATTCCCAACTTCTCTAGCATTCTGACCCCGCCAATGCCTAAAACAATTTCTTGCTTAAGGCGATACCTCTCATCTCCACCATACAAAAAAGAAGTTATTTCCCTATCTTCCGGATTGTTTCCTTCAACATCTGTGTCAAGAAAGTATACAGGAACAACCCCGACTGTTTGACTCTTTACGGTGTAGAGCCAAGCTTTAACGTGAACATCGCGTCCTTGAATTTGAACTTTGACCTCTTCTGGGTGTAGTTGCATGAACTCTGAAGGTTCCCACGGGTAGGAATGTTCTATCTGTCTCCCCTCAGGGGTCAACTCTTGCTTAAAGTAACCCTTCTTACTAACCAGTGTAACTGCCACTAAAGGAAGTCTCAGATCTGCACTTGATCTTACGCTATCTCCAGCAAGAACGCCTAGACCTGGCTCCTCACTGCACAGCATCGCAGAGCAATTAACCAGGATGCAAAAAGACGGAAAAGCCATCAACGAAGCGGTAGCGGAGGAGCTTCTTGCGAAGTTTTGGGATCCGAAAGGCTACAAATCAAAGATAGATGAAAAAAGAGATTATGACGAAGCCAAAGGTATCTTGAAGGTTTTCCTAGAAGAGCAAGCTAAGAGCAAAACGGAGATTGTGGATATTGAACGGTGGTTTGAAACCTCGGTTGGTGACATAAAGCTGAGAGGGCGAATCGACCGCATCGACAAAGATGGATCCAGCTTCACTGTTGTGGACTACAAGACAAGCAAGAAAGCGACATCTCTAAATGAGCTCAAGAAAGACATGCAGATGCTGGTTTATGCACTTGCTGTCAAAGAAATCTACCCTGGCGACAATCCATTGAAGGTAGGTAACTGGTTCTTACGATTAAACGAGAAAGTGTTTTTTGAACCCGAAAAACAAGCCATCGAAGCTATGCAAACAGATATCATGGAGATGGCGGCAAAAATCAAGGCAGCATCATTTGAACCTAAAAAAGGAAGCTGGGAATGCAACTACTGCGACTACAAATGCCTATGCGATCTATAAGTAAGTCAACAAGGGGTGTTTTTACGTGTTTTTCTGAAAGTATTTTTCCATCCGTAGCTAAATTATTTAAAGCATTTTTGAAAAATCATCGTACACTTTGCTTCTGTGACCAATAAAAAGAATGACTACTTGTTTTTTATTTTGTTTTATTTCGTAGATTACTCGATAGTCGCCTACTCTTAGTCTCCAGTAATCTGATTGCTTTAGAGGTTTTCCAAGTTTGTCGGGGTTTTTGCATAGTTGTTTTGCGCTTTCGATTATTCTTGTGCGGATTTGTTTTTCTATTTTTTGGATTTCTTTTGCTGCTTTAGGATGCAGGAGTACTTTGAAAGTCACTCTATTTCCTCTATAGGAATAAGAGATTCTGGGTGTTGTTTTGCTTCTTCGCTTCTTTTGAGCAGTAGGTTAAAAAAATCGCATGTTTTTTCGCGTTCTTGGTAGTAGTTGATGATTGATTTTATGGCGTCACTGCGGTTTTTGAAGCGTCCTTCAGTTACCCAATTGTCTATTTCTTCGAGAGTTTTTTGTGGAAGACGCAGTTGTACTTGAGCCAAATTAGACACCGTAAACAGTACTGTTTACAACAAACTTAAATGTTTCCAAAATCAAAACAGCATCGTTTGAACCTAAAAAAGGAAGCTGGGAATGCAACTACTGCGACTACAAATGCCTATGCGACCAAAAAAATTGGAGAGAAAAAATATTAAAAAATGTAAACGTTGTGGAAAAGAAATCAGCGAGCAAGACAGCGAAAGCTACGATGGACTATGCTGGGAATGCTGGGACGACCAACTAACCGAAGAATCCGACACCATGTTCGACGAACTAATGTAGAGAAAGGTATTGCTATGTGGCCTTGTAAGAACTGTGGACATGATAATCCTTATGATGCGATAGTCTGAAAGATCTGTGGTGCATTAATGGATTAAGTAGGCGATTCTGGCGAAAACAAAGACTCAGAAGACCTATTTTGGATTCGCAGATTACCAACTTTTAGACTTCAAAAAAATCATTGACATTGTTGAATCATATAGTTTAGCGGAATACGATTTCAAGTGTTAAAACGGTTTAAATGTCCTTTATGAAAGCAGATATAGATCAATCTTTTGAGTTGAATCGAATAGTCGAGGCATGATTTTTAGTTTAGAATCAATAATTTCGCTCTTAACTACTGATTCATAACAGATAAATCAGTTACAATATGATGTATTAATAGTTAATATGAACAAAAACTCAGAAATTCCATGTTCAACATGCCCTAAGTGGAACTCAAAAGCAAGAAGTTTCTCCTGTAGCCCATACTTATGTCAACAGCTCTCGGAGTGGCTTTTGATAAACGCAAATATAGAACCCATAGAAACTATACAAGTTTTAGCAGCCCCAATTCAATATATTGTATAGAAATTCCCGAAAACAACTTCAAATATTTCAGTCATCATTTTTTGCTTAACCACTTTGAAACTTACAGCTACTCCTTATTTTCTTCTTATTTTTTTCTTTTCCACTACATTATTACTCATAAATCTTACAAGAGACAAACTCTTGAATACAAACCATATTAGCCCTTCTCACCTAATAATGGCTAGTAAAAATGACATGTTTAGAGAAGAATATCTAGTTTGTATATAACAGAGCATGTTCAAAACTTACAGCTGCCGCGTCCTTTCTCACAGATCCTGATTCTTAGTTTAATGCCATCGCTTACAGAAACCCCAGAACCACCTCAACTAGTTGCACTTGCAAGAGACGCTTACAACAGGGAAAATAGATGATGGGCAAACAAAAAGTTCATTTGTGTCAACCACCTAGCTTGAATCGAAATTGGATTGTGAAGCCTATGAACGTCGAAATCACAATGTTAAAAGAGTTTACGCCCAGCCAACTAATACTCGTATGCGGATTGCCTGGAACAGCCTACATTGGAAAACTTTCAGTTGACTACCTCACCAAGGAACTCAAAGCTGAACTGGTCGGGGAAGTATACTCAAAATATTTTCCGCCCTTTGCAGTTATTAGGGAAGACGGACTTGTTGAGCTTCTTCGAAACGAACTCCAACAATTCAAAGATGAATCGGGACGAACCATCGTTTTTCTCACCGGCAACTCACAGGCTTATTCACCAGAGGGCCAATACGAGATAGCTGATGCAGTTTTGGATTGGGCAATCAAAAATGGCGTACAAAGAGTATACTCCATTGCAGCTTACATAACGGAGAGACCCTTTGAGGTGCCAAACGTCTACTGCACTACGACGACGTTAGCTTTGCTTGAAGAAGCTAAGGTACATGGCGCCCAACTTCTAGATAACGGCATCATCGGTGGCGAAAATGGCGTAATAATGGGTCTCGCTAAAAAGAAAAACGTGGAAGGCGCATGTTTGCTTGCGGAAACTCGCGGGTATCAGACTTCAGCTGGAGAAGATGTTATAGATCCCCGGGCTGCAAAGGCAGCTCTGAAAGTTTTGACTTCAATGTTGAATTTGAAAGTAGACATGGATCCTATGGAAAAGCAGGTGGTGCAGATGGATGAGGCAATTGCAAAAATGGTCGAAGTTGAGCGTCGAATACGAGAAGAAGTCACCCGTTCAGGTAAGAAACCCGCCTACGTCACTTAAACTGAGGATGCATTGATGGAAAAGGAAACGTGGATAGAACGCCGCGACAACATTAAACTTATCGAACCCATAGCGGTAGTTGGCTCGCCAGGGTTAAGGTCTATAGGCAAACTTGTTATGGATGGTCTCATAGCTAAAACCCAAGCAATGCTAATTGCAGACTTATATTCTACGCATATGCCGTCTATCTACCAAACCAAACCCTCCTACGCTGCCCATCCAATGTTGCCTGGCACGGGAGGAGTCATCGTTGAATCAGGCGAAGCAGATTTTCCTAAAGTCCAATTCTACTCTTGTTCCACTCCATCTTTAATCATTACAAAAGGATATCACGCAAATTTTGAAGGCCAATATGAAGTTGCAGTAAAAGTGCTCGATTTTTTAGCTGAAAACCACGTCAAACGTATAATAGTCGTTGCAGGTTATGGTTCAAAAGACAAGAAAATATGTGGAGCCGCTACTAGCAAAGAATTAGTTGCTGAGATGAAAGAAAAATATGGTATCGACATAGGATACACAGGACCTTTCATGGGCTTCTCAGGGCTAGTGTTTGGTTTGTCAAAGCGGTTGGGCATAGAGGCACTGTGCCTTTTTGCCGGCACCGAACTAAAAGGAGAAGACACAGAGTTTCCAGATAAAGAAGCATCAGACAGAGCTTTGGATAAACTCAGCATGATTCTTGGCTTTCATGAATAGAGCCTAAAATTCTTGGAGTTCATGAGGGTTAGATGTTCACTTGAAGTTTCCAAATTCACTTTCACCTTTTGCTAAAAAAAATGGAAGACAGTAATTACAATAAAAAAAATGAAGTAACTTGAGCTTTAGATTGAAAAAGTAAGCACGCTTGAAGTGGCTCAACCACAGTATACAATAGATATCGTTTGGATTCATAAATTTTTTCTGGCAACTACTAAAGCACAAATGCAGTTTAGACAAGTTTAATTGGTTTAGAATTACTTCATTGTTATGCTTCGTTTGTGGTTTGACAAAGGCACTCTTCTTTTGAAGGGCGAAGCGGGAACTCCATATGGAAAATGGGATCCCAGAGTGGGCTGCTACAGAATTAAAGCATACCATTACCGAGACGTTTTAGAATACTTAGCTGAAAGCAAAATTCAAGTTGAAGATGATGTTCCTATGTTGCCTCCCCTTGAACAACTCAAAAGCAATGTTGAATTAAGGGATTACCAGAATGATGCTTTGAATAATTGGTGCAAAGCCGGCAACAGGGGAGTTCTAGTATTGCCCACTGCCGCTGGAAAAACTTTCATCGCCCTAAAAACAATTCAACAGCTGAAGGTTCAAACGCTCATTGTGGTTCCAACTTTGGACCTGATTGATCAATGGAAAAAACGCGTCAAAGACTGTCTCAACTTGGAAGCGGGTGTGGTAGGTGGGGGTGAAAACACTCTACGAATGGTAACTGTTACAACTTATGATTCAGCCTACATACATGCAGAACAGCTAGGCAACAAGTTCAGGCTAATAATCTTCGACGAAGTTCATCATTTAGCCTCTACAGGCTACATACAGATAGCTGAAATGTACACTGCGCCCTACCGCATGGGACTAACTGCCACCTACGAAAGAAGCGATCAAAGACACTCTTTGCTTTCACAACTCGTCGGCGACCCAGTCTACTCAGTTGGCATAGAAGAAATTGCTGAGCATCTTTCGCCATACACATACGAGAAAATATCAGTTGAACTAACACCTCAAGAACAGCAAATATACAAATCTCAAATGAACATTTTTAGAAGTTTTCTTCAACAGCGAAAAATTACTTTAAGAAGCGCCGCTGACTTCCAAAAATTCATAATGACTACAGGAAGAGACCCAAAAGCACGTGAAGCATTACTCGCAAGAAACCGAGCCATAAGAGTTGCAGTCAACTCAGAAGCAAAACTAAACGTGCTAGCCCAACAACTTGACACTTACAAAAATGAGAAAACTCTGATTTTCACTCTCTACAACGACCTGGTCTACAGTATTAGTCTGCGTTTCCTAATTCCCGCAATAACATATCAAACTTCAAGGGAGGAGCGCCGAGAAATACTAGCAAACTTTGGAAGCGGCAAATATCCCGTTGTTGTTACCTCTCAGGTTCTGGACGAGGGTGTAGATGTGCCCGACGCTTCTGTAGGTTTAGTTTTGGGAGGAACTGGGAGCAACAGAGAGTACGTGCAAAGACTCGGACGCTTACTTAGGAAGAAAGAAGACAAATTAGCTCGACTAATTGAGATAATTTCCAAAGAAACTATGGAAGTGGGTACCAGTCGAAGGCGCCACCAAAAAACACGAGGCGCAGCCTAAGTGCTTCCAAGCAACTTGCTTTCAGTGTGGAAGAGGAAGGGCGAGATTCAGCCACGCTACGCCAAATCTTCCAGCAGCAACGATGAGGCGGTGAATTTTCTCATTGAAGCATACAAGTCGCATATTGGAGAAAAGAAGAAAGTTCTAAAAGCACTGGTTGCTGAGCTTGAAGACAAAGGCTACGAGTACCGCTTTGTCAGGGCTCTGTCTTTGTTGCTTGACCGAAAAAGCACCTTTATCTGCCACAGCAAAGTTGATCCGGTTGATCTGAGGAGAAAGATATTTCAAGCCACCCAACAATTTGGCTTGCCAACAACTTCTGATAACCGAAGAAAAATCCTGGAGATCGTAGCTTCTAAGATGGCTCTCGCGGTAGAGGATGTTGAGGAGGATTTATACTCAGACTTGGATGGCGAGTTAGTTCTTGAAAAGTTTTTGCCGCCTTCCCCCTCGGAGTTGTTGGGTGAGTATAATTTGGGTTTAACTCAAACGCTGCTTTTTGATGCCACAGAACTTAAGTTTCACGGCGTCTGGCAATTGGCAAGACCTCTTTCATGCAATAAAGAAGTTTGGGTTGATCTATGAAGTTTACCAAGATAATGGTTTATGGGTGAAAATAGATGGTCCAGGTAGCCTGTTTAAGTTAACTCGAAGGTATGGAGTGGGCATTGCCAAGTTGCTGCCGATCATCGTAGCTAACCCGGAATGGACTGTTAAGGCGAAGGTTCTTTGGAGGTTTACAAACGAAATCTGCGACTTAAAACTTGAAAGCCAAAAACATTCCTCACTGCTAAAGAAACAGCGTTTGCCGACTCTGACTTATGACAGTTCTATCGAAGAGGATTTCGCCTCAAAGTTTCAAGCCTTAACCACTGGCTGGGCGTTGAAAAGGGAACCTGAACCTGTAACTGCCGGAAAACAAGTGATCATACCTGATTTCTCTCTTGAAAAAGCTGGCATCAAAATTTATTGTGAAATTGTGGGGTTCTGGACAGAAGAGTACTTGCTGCGAAAGATAGAGAAGCTAAAGCAGGTGGAGGTGAAAATGCTGCTTTTGGTCAATGAGGCTTTGGCCTGCGAAAAACTATCTGCCTTGGAAAAACGACCGCAGCTTAATTTGATATATTACCGCGACAAAATTTCCTTAGCTCCGATTCTGCGGTATCTGGAAACCAAGTTTGATGATGTCAAATCTAAGGAGATCAAGCTTCTGGAGGGTTTGTCTATTAGATTTACTGAACCAGTAGTTGCGTTTAGAGAATTCGCGGCTAGGATTGGTGTTTCTGCCGAAGCGGCAAGAGCCTTCTTAGTTGTTAGTCCGCCTTGCGGCTATGTTGCTTTGGCGGATATTTTGGTTAGCAATGAAAAGCTTCTTCAAATCGGCAGATAGAATCAAAGTAGCCATCAGTCAATCGAATAAAATGCCACTTAAGGAGGCATCAAGAATTATCGAGGAAGAAGGCGTAGAGGACCCAGCTAATGTGTTGACGATGCTGGGCTATAGGATTAAATGGCGCGGAATCAACAGTGAACAAGCTGAAGTCTTTAAGGATCCTAAAAATTCTGAAACAAAAAAAGATACCCGATTTCATAATATTTAGATTTAGTTCATTGAGATACATTTTTATTTATTTTCTGATTGAAAAAAATGTGTCATTATTAAAATTTTATGCTTATCTGAGAATTAATTTTACAAAGGTTACAAAAGGAAACCACGCACCATCAATCATTAATTCCGCACTAAGCCTATTAACTGGCTCTCTACTGAAGTGCCAAATATGAAGTAACAATAAACAACGCCGAAAAATAAGGCTGGCAGCACCTTCAAAAAGTATCCTTGTATTTCACACGAAGCAATTATTATTGCTAAAAGAGTGTTAATGAGGAAAAGCATTTTTTTTGTTTTTTCGATTCCTAAAACTGTAGGAAGAGTTCTAATTCCCGCTTCTTTGTCTCCTTTAATATCAAAAAAGTCAAATAGAATAGTGTTGATTATCACCTGCATAAAAACATAAGTATATACAAAACCAATGTTTGGTAAAACTGAACCGTGCAAAGTCAGTGGCAGGAATGCTCCGTAAAGACTCCAACTAAAAGCAACCAATACACTTTTTGCACCTACTACTTCTTTAAGTCTAGGAAGGCGAGGGGAAACTCGAACGCTATACAAAATCCCTACTAATGTCGGAATCAGAAGAATGAGAAAAGCAAAAAGACTCACCAAAACTCCTAAAACCATCGCTAAAAATCATTGTAACAAAAGAAATTGCAACATAATAAGTGGCTGACCGTGAGCATTGATCAGGTTTGTTTAAGCGATCTTCTCTTTTATCAGTAGCCTTATTTAAGGTGTAAATGCTGAAAACTCCTAGGAATGAAGCAGCTATTATAGTAATGTTAACATCTATACCGTAGAGCATATAGCCAAATAAAACAACTAGGGGTCCATCAAGAGCAAGAAGCAAGGCGTTTGAAGTGAAAAATTTTGCAATTTTCACTATTTTATTTTTCGAATATGCAAACACCTCTGTACTCTTACCTTAATGCTTCAGGTCCTATTCTCGAACTTTCTTTTAGTTTAATCTGGAAAAGTTCTTGGCCCCATAGGATAGCTTGAGGACTTGTGCTTATGAGATCCATGTTATCATCATAATCTCCGTCTAAAGTGAATAGTCCTAAGCTGAAGTTCTTATCGGTCACGGTTAACGCATATCTCAAGTCCTCATTTAAGAAGATTTTAAGTGTCCCTGCAGCAAAGTTTCTCTTAAGTACGTCCAAGTGGGCGGTTGATAGAGTTTTGTTTAATACCTCGGTTGTGAGTATCAGTTCAACATTATTTCCAAGATTTAGAAGATTCTCTATGATCGGTACATAATCTGGGTGAAAAATAGGTGAGATGCCGGTAACTTTTTTAGAAGTCATAAGAATTTGCATGAAATTGGCGTAAACTTGACCTAGTTGTGTTTTTTCAGTATGAATTAGAACTGATTCTTTGAGGTCGCCTAATCTCGATATTAATTTTGGTGGCAAAGGTTTTATGTTATGATTTAACCAAAATTCTTTGAATTTTTCTATAACCTCAACTATCAAGACTACGTCTTGGAAGATTTGGGCTTCTATTATTCCCAGAGACGTTAAGCTGTAGATTCCGCTGGTTTTTGTAGTAAGGTTGAGATTTTCGAATTCTTTAAGGACATGCAGTATACTAGTTTCTCTTCCGTCTATGCCGCTACTCATTTCGGAGAGTTTTTTTTCTCCTTCTAGAAGATTCAAAATAATTTTTTGTTTAAGTTCTGACCTAATTGGAGATAAATAGTCCGTTTTAATCCTCCTGCCCCCTTTTTGTATATGCAACAATTTGTATTTAAAACTTGGTCTAAAAGCCCTTTGTGCTCGTAAGTTTTTTGCAAAAACATTTTCTTTATGAAGTTGCTCTGTTTGAGCAATATTGCTCTTATTTCATAAAACTTATAAGCCTAATCGTTCATGTTAAATAAAATAGTTGAGGAGAATTGACAATGGAAGAAGGCTTAACACCTTTAAACAAAATGCCTATTATCAAATGTGAATGCGGGGCACAGATCCTTTTAATCCAAAAGCTTGACCTTATGGGTAAAGCTATCGATAGTCATGTTGAAGAACATAGAGCAAGAGTTTCAGATCCCATTAAAGCAAACGCTTTGGCAAAACACATTGAAGATCTTTTGATTAAGCAGGTTTTTGAAAAAATCCAGGTTCAGCCTTGAAATACAACATTTCTTTCTAAAACTTAATTCTGAAATTATTAGGCAAGCTTTCGGGCTTTCTTGTCGTTCATAAGCTAATTATCTTAGAAAGATTTCATGGACCACGGCTATATCTGCGATAATTAAACGTGTTTGGAGATCTAAAGAGGTGGTTAAAAAAATAGATGCAATAACTACCTCAAAAACAGATTGCCCTGTTTTGCGTATTTTTTCTGAATGACTTAGCTTTGTTACTCCGGCAAAAGGTGTTTGTGCGTGTTTTTCTGAAGAGTTTTCCATCTGTTGTCCAATTTGGTTTTTGGTGCTTCATAGATTACTATGAGGTCTGCTTCTTTTGATACCCACTGTCTTCGAAATCTTTAGTTATTCCTTATACTGTTTTTTTAATTTCAAGAGTTATTCCTCAAAAACAGAAACTTGAACAAAAGGCGTAAATTCAGTTTAAAATTGAATTGCTATTTGAAAAAAATTAATGTTTTCTTGTTGGTTCAAAATACTTTGTTCAAAAAACAAGATAAATCTATAAACTCTAAACTGAATACTGTTTTTGAATTTGGATGGCATCATTTTGGCTAATCCTTCCACATCAAGAAACGAAATAGTTATTGAGACTTCAAATCTTGTCAAGATCTACAAGGATGACACAATCAAAGCAGTGGACAACCTCAATTTGAAAATAGGCAGAGGAGAAATCTATGCCTTAATTGGCGCTAACGGATCAGGAAAAACCACAACAATCAGTATGCTCACTGGAAGTCTTTTTCCCACATCTGGCGAAATCAAGATCCTGGGTCAACAAATTCCAAAAAAACGCCGAACTGTCTCAACTAGAATCGGTGTAGCCCCACAGGAATATGCCTTATACAATGATCTGACGGTAGAACAAAACATTTGGTTCTTCGCTAAACTCTATAATATGCAACGTAAGGTTTTTCAAAAAACGCTTGATGAACTTCTACCAATCTTAAGGCTAAATGAACGCAGGAAAACCACAGTCTCCAACCTATCTGGAGGAATGAAGCGCAGAGTCAGCATCGCATGCGCCCTAGTACATGAACCTGAAATTGTGTTCTTTGACGAAGCAACAGTAGGAATCGACCCAGTCCTTCGTGCTTTCTTTTGGGATTATTTTCGATCGTTATCAAAAACAGGTCTAACCATTGTATTAACATCACATGTTATGGATGAAGCTGAAAGAGCCACTAGAATTGGATTAATGCGAGCCGGCAAACTAGTTGAGGAAGGGACTCCCCAAGAAATAAAACAGAGAAATTCAGCTTCTTCAATTGAACAGGTTTTCATAAAACTCAGTTCAGGGGCGGTCGCAGATGAATAAAACAAAAAAGATCTCGCTAACACGAGTTCTAGCCGTTACATGGCGGGTTCTAACACAAATCTCTCGAGATAAACGCACAATAGCTCAAATGATATTCATACCAGCCATAATTATGCTCATATTCGGCTTAGTCGCTGGCGGAGCTGCAAAAAACCTACCTATTCTAGTTGACAACCAAGACACGGGCTACTCAATTCCTTTAGCTCAAAACCCTACACCCCTGAATTTAGGCAACTCTATCATATCTTCACTACAATCAGACAATCGAGTGAACGTCAACATTGGAAGTTACGATTCCGGAAAAACAGGAGTAGATAACGGAACCTACTATGCATCAATGATAGTTCCAACAAACTTTTCCAAAATCCTATTTCTAAGAACAACCGGACAAGACCTCAATGGATCACTCACAATTTACCTAGACGGAACAAACCCAACAACACAAGCAACAGTCTTAGCAGCAATTCAAAATTCAATTCAAAAAACATTCGGCAACGGAGGAGTTGTTGTCGACCAACAATTCGCTTTCGGCGGCGTTGAATTCACAGGACTCGATGTAAGCATTCCCGCAGTAATTGGCCTTGTACTTACTCAAGTCGTCCTGATTATCTCCATTATAACCTTAGTTAAAGAAACCACCTCAGGCGTTATGTCAAGACTATACGCCACACCTCTTTCCGCCTTTGAGCGACTTTTAGGCTTCTCCCTAGCCCTTCTCATATTAGCAATAGGAATGACAGGAGTAATTCTCTTCATAGGCTTAGTAATCTTTGGAGCAATCGTTCAAGGCAGTTTCATTTTACTCTTCTTTGGAGCAGTTCTCTTTGCCTTACTAAATATATTCCTAGCAGTTTTCCTCTCCAATTTTGCAAAAAACGAGCTTCAAGCAGTCCAAATGGTACCATTAATCACCCTGCCCAGCATGGCTCTGAGCGGAATGCTAATTCCCGTCTCAACCTTCCCCGATTGGGTTCAGACAGTTGCACATTTTATTCCAATGTATTACGCCAATAGATTGTTTGAAGGGATAATGCTAAAGGGGTACGGAATAGGCAACCTTACTTCAGAATTCACCATTATCACAGGAATAGCACTTCTATTCTTTGCCTTAGCAGTACTAACAGTCAAAGATAGAATGCCCGACTAAAAAAAACAATTTGAGCCTGCCAATTGTCTCAACAACAGATTAGTTAACTTCATCCCAATGAAAGTCCACTACACTTACTGCAGGTAAAACAGGTTTTTTCAACTGCTTTTTATTTATTATAGCCCAGAAAAATTTTTTTAACAGTTAAAAAAATACCTGCTATAGTTACAGTTACTGCAGTGGAGCGATAGATCGTTATTAAATTATGGGGTTCTTTTCTTCGCATCTATAATCTTCAAAACAAAATTTTTAAATTCTTAGCCAACAACTGTTTACACATGGATCCAGGAAAAATACGGTGTTTTATCCCTGTTGGCGGTCAAGCTAAAAGGCTAAGACCTCTCACCAATGACACATCTAAACCTTGCGTTAGATTGCTAAATAGACCACTTATCGAGTTCTCTCTTGCAACACTGGCTAAACAAGGTGTCAGAAACTTCATTTTCGGAGAGTACGGCTACACTAATTACTCGAACCTTTTTGACCAGTATGGAGAAGGTGTAGGATTCTCCGCAAAATATCAAATTGAACCAAGAGTACACATCAAACATCAACCTAACCTAGATGACTTGGGAAGCGCCGACTCATACAGATTAAACATGGACTATTATGACGTACGCGATCCTGTCCTTGTTGTCCAAGGCGATAACCTATTCAACATCGATCTGAAGGAACTTATCAAAAAACACGAAGAAACAGATGCATTAATAACTATCGCTCTGACCAAAGTAGAAAAAGTTGAACAATACGGAATAGCCCAGTTAAGTTCAGATAAAAGAATTACACGCTTTGTTGAAAAACCTTCAGCAGAAAACGCACCGAGCAATCTAGCTAATGCGGGCATCTACCTTTTGTCGCCTGAAATTAGAAAGATAGTTCAGAGCGACGACGTAAAAAAATTAATGCAGCTGAACGCGAGACTTGATTTTGGCTTCGATCTTATCCCTTATCTTGTTAACAAAGGATATCGAGTCTATGGCTACGAAATATCCGAGTGGTACGATATTGGAAACCCTGAATGCTATCTAAAGGCCATGCATGATCTACTCTATGGAAAGATGAATATAGGAGTCATAGAGGAGCGAATTTTGTCTGACAGAAACATTTGGATTCAGGGATACAGCGAGGAGTCAATAAGGCGACGGAGAGAAACAATCAAAAAATACAGAGAGAACAAGTTGATGCTAGAAGGCGCTGTACTAATTGGCAGACATACCAGTATAGGTGATTACTCTAGAATTTCAGATTCATGTATAGACAATTTCTCTATTATTGGGGAACATTCAAACATTGAAAACTCAGCAATTATGGATGCTGCCAAGATCGGAGACTATGCCAACATATCTGACAGCATTTTAGGAAGGAAAGTAGTTGTAGAATCAACTGACGAAAACGTAACTAGCATCGAATCAACTTCGGTTGTTGGGAATGCTGTTCACATAAGAGAAGGCTGTAGACTTGTGAATACAAAAGTTAACTCTGGCTTGACTATTCCTTCCGGAATGGTATTCAAAGACAAGTTTCTTCAAAGCTATGAGGACATTGCTCGACTGGCATCGTGAGGTGCGTTCTGAAAAAGTTTTTATGCATGCCAAATACCTGCCTTGGTTTAGAGTTTGTTCCTGCAAGAAATGCTTCCGAGAAGTCAATTTACGACTTTTTCTAATTTAGGTGCACTTTTGATTATTTCCAAGCCCTTTCTACATATTCTTTTAACATTCTGTTTGTATTGTAATAAGAAGCTAATGAGATGGACTCTTTTTCCATTTCTATCCATTTCTCTCGGTTATGGTAAAAAGTGGGAATTACCTTTTGCTCCAATACGTTGTAAAGGCCGTTTGCATCCTGAAAATCAGTTTCATGTTGAAGACCAAAAGCCCAGCCTATTGCACCCTCTTTTGTCTTGAATTCTTCATCTATCCATCCATCCCAAGAACTAACGTTTATGACTCCGTTTGAAAGGGCTTTCATTCCGCTAGTTCCTGACGCTTCATTGGGTGGTCTTGGCGTATTCAATAAGACATCAACACCAGCAATCAGGGTTGGGCTGATTTCCATTCCATAGTTTTCTATAAAAACGGTTGGGACGTTGCCATTCATTATTACACTTTCTTCATGGATCTTTTTTATTGCCTCTTTGCCAAAACCGTCTCTGGGATGGGCTTTTCCAGCAATAAGAATTTGGATTTTTCCTGATGCAATTAACTTAAGTCTTTCCCTTTCGGCGAAAATTAATGTTGGTCTTTTATATTCAGCTATCCTTCTAAACCAGCCTAAAGTTAATTTATTTCTATCCAAATCTACTCCATATTCATCTTCTATGAGGTCCAATAAAATAATCTTGCTCTGCAGATGAGCCTTCCATACCTCTTTATTAGGCAATCTCATTGCATCTTTTAGTTTTTCAGGGTTCTCTTCCCAACCAGGAAAGTGCCTATCAAATAATCCTTTAAAACTGCCGCTAGTCCAGGTCCCAAGATGTACAGCATTAGTTATGTAATCTATATTTTTGTTAGGAAACCTTTCTCTTGCAGCTTCAGCATTCTTTTTAGAAACACCATTTTGATAATCGCTTAGATTCATCGCCAGCTTGGTCATGTTCAAACTGTTTTCTTCTCCACCATATTCCGCGATTTTGTCCAACGGGAAAGAATCTCCTATAATTCTCTCTACCATACTCATTGGAAATACTTCATGACCAGCTGGAACCAGAGTATGGGTTGTGAAGCTGAATTCTTTCTTTGTTTTGTTCTCATCCCAATTGTTTCTTTTTGCTATTTCTAATGTGGCAAGTGCCGTGTGACCTTCGTTCATATGGTATTTTCTTATGTTGTACCCAAGCTTTTCTAGAAATCTAACTCCACCTATTCCAAGGACTACTTCTTGTTTGAATCTGTGTCTTTGGTGTACTTCATAAGTAGTGTATTTGCCATTCCAGTAGCATGTCTCGCTGATTTCTCTATCCTCTTCTTCATTCTCGTCTATTCTAGTGTCGAGAAAATATATTGTTACTTTGTTGTTATGACCATTTTTAATGATGTATTCTTCTGCTCCAATTGTAACGTTTCTGCCTTCAATTCTTACCTTTACAGTTTCATCTCTTTTCCTTAAGATGCCAAATGGATTTGATCTTTTTAGAACTTCTTTTTGCTGGTAGTTTTCAATTTTTTGTTCAAAATACCCTTTGTGATGTCTTAATGATACTCCAACCAATGGAAAATTTATGTCCGCGGCACCTTTTATTGCGTCGCCCGCTAGGACTCCGAGTCCTCCACAACACGTTGGCAGTCTAGCGTCTACTCCAATTTCCATTGAAAGATAAGCTATACTAGATTGATTTGACATTAGTTATAGACATGATTGCAAATAAAATTATAAGGGTTTGGTACTTGAAATCCATTTTTTTGCAGATTTAAGTAGCCATTCTTTTTTGAAGCTTACTATTTTATTTATCATTAGACCTTTGCCTGAAAAACTTTTTAGTATATTTTACGTCATTTTTTTAATATCTTCCGGGTTTCCTCTTTGTAGCTTTCAACATTTGGCTGGTCAAAAGGATTTACTCCTAACAAATATCCCAAATAGATAGTCTCCATCATCTTGAACTGCAAGAACTGACCTATCGGATATTCCGATTTACATGGTAGTTTTACCTCTATGAATGGTCTTCTACCCTTCCTGAAAGCAGCCTTTGTACCTTCCACAATTGCACCCATTATGCTTTCCAAACTTTTACCTTGAATCCCATGCACAAGCTTAGAGTATAGTTTTAGTGTTGGAACAACTATACGCGAATTACTTTTTTCGACGCTTAGAAACGTTGTGAACTTGTCGTACGGCCCTCCAAGATAAAGTTGCGCCATTGAATGCAAATCAGTGGAGCCTATCGAGATCACTGGAGTTATGCCTACGTTAACTGTTTCTCCTTTTTTGTTAAATTCTTTGCCCAAACTTTCAGCCATTAGTTGTCTCCACCATTTGCCCAAAGACTCTAAATCATTCGCAAATACGAACAAGTCAGAAATATTCTTACCACTCTTATAATGCAAGTACTGTATTGCAGCGCTTATCGCTGCCGGGTTTCTCTTAATATCTGTGTCGAGACAGGCTTTTTTCATATTTGCTGCTCCATCCAATAGCTGTTCAATATTTATTCCCAACAACCCAAGAGGAAACAGACCTACAGGCGAAAAGACAGAAAACCTTCCCCCAACCTTCTTCGGTATTTCTAGAACATTAAATCCTTCTTTGACAGCAATGTTCCACAGTTCTGAGCCTTTATCTGAAGTAACACTAATACATTTTTTATAGTCTTTCTTGTGCCTTTGCAATGAATCTATTAGCACTTCAGCATTAGCTATAGTTTCTGTTGTAGTTCCCGACTTGCTTATCACATTCAACACGATGTTGCCGCCTTCTTCCAATACAGGCTTGACAAGCATTATTATGTCGTTAACGCTGTCTGAGTCAACTGTGTCGACATATAACACCTTTGTAGCTGTAGTCAATTGATTGTACAGTTTTCCAAGAACAGCTTCCAAAACAGCTATTGTCCCTAGATTGCTGCCGCCAATACCATCAACAATCAAGTAAACCGGCTTTAGTTGTATATTTTCATCTATTGCTTGTCTGACTTTGGCTAACATGCGTTTGTCATCAGGTAGGCAAAGTGAAGCCAAATCATTTTCATATACCTTGAGAAATGGCTTTTGCTATATTTCTGATCTCAGGCTTTAGCTTTTCTGCAGTTTCGAGGATCGTCTGTTGAGGAATCATTTCGTCCCCAAAAGAAAATTCTATGCCTTTCATTTAGATGTCATCTCCAAATCTTTACTATTTAAAAACCCTTGAATACTTCGCCTTTCCTCCTAATTCTTCTTCAATCCTTAGGAGTTGGTTGTAGTTACAAGTCCTTTCACTTCTAGCTGGAGCTCCGTACTTGAATTGTCCTGCATCTAAGCCAACAACCAAATCTGCAAAGAAAGTTTCTTCAGTGCTTCCTGATCTGTGAGAGACGATAACGTTCCAGCCTGCTTCTCTGGCTGATTTATAAGCATTTAGAGCTTCTGTAATTGTTCCAATCTGATTGAGCTTAAGTAGCAAAGCGTTACAAGCATCCAATTTAATTGCTTTTTGGATTCTCTCTGTGTTCGTAACCAGAAGGTCATCTCCGACAAGTTGAATTTTTTTCCCCAGCTTATTTTTCATCCCTGTCCAGCCAGCCCAATCGTCTTCGCTCAAGCCATCTTCGATTGAGATTACCCTGAATTTTTCACATAACTCAGAATAGAATTCCGTTAATCCTTCAGAAGAGTATTTTTTTTCCATGATTCTATAACACCCGTTGTCATAGAATTCTGATGCTGCCGCGTCTATTGCTAGGGCGATTTCTTTGGTGTAGCCAAGTTCTTCTATGGCTTCTGAGATGAATTTCAGCCTTTCATCGACGTTTTTCAAGGGCGGAACAAAGCCGCCTTCATCGCCAACTAATATCGCAGAGTTTCCAAATTCTTCTTTCAGGTTTTTCTTTAAAGTGTGGTAAGTTTCCGCGCACATTCTAAGAGCGTCAGAATAAGTCTTAGCTCCAAATGGAACAATCATGTGTTCTTGAAAATCATTTTTTATGCCAGCGTGGACTCCACCGTTGATCACGTTCATCTCTGGAATTGGTAAAGTTACACCTTTTGAATCAGCAAGCTTAGCAATGTATTCATAAAGAGGCATGTTCGACTCCAATGCTCCCGCTTTACAAACTGCCATGCTAACCGCGAGAATAGCGTTGGCTCCCAAGTTGGACTTGTTAGGATTTTCGTCCAGCTCAATCATCAAGTCATCAACTTCTTTCTGCTTAGAACAATCTTGTCCAATGAGTTTCTTTGCTATTACATTGTTAACATTGCTAACAGCCTTCAAAACTCCCTTCCCCAAGTAAGACCTATCACCATCTCTTAGCTCAAAAGCTTCGTATTTGCCTGTACTTGCACCAGAAGGAGCAGAAGCTCGTGACAATCCCTTGTTTGTGAATACGTCTGCTTCAACTGTTGGGTTACCTCTCGAATCAAGAATCTGTCTCGACGTGATTTTCATTATTTTAGACATGATCTCACTTCGATAAGTTTTACGTGAATTTGTTACTTTTATCTTTTTACTATTTCTCCGGAGCAACCAAGACTGCTTTTTGAGTTAACTGAAAAACCGCAAATAATTTCTGCAGAGTCAGTGCATTTTTATTTTGAGCAACGACTTCCAAAATTGATTAAGGCACAATCGAAGATAAGAAACTTGCCAAAAAATAATTCATGAGGAATCACCGGAAAAAATACGGAAAGATATACTTGAAATTGTTTAGATACATATAATTTAATTGCGAAGACTGAAGCCAACTAAATTTGTAATAATTAGTAGTGAGAGGATGCACCTAGGATAAACGCTCTGCTCAACGCGAACTTTTGTTTATAGTTTGTATTTTAGCTCTAGCGCGCTACATCAAATGAATTGAAAGGGTCTTTAAGCCCAAGAACTTTTGGAGTACTCGTCCAAAATAGATTCGTATACATGTCGAGTTTGTTGGGCTATTTTATTCCAGTCATATTTTTCTAGTATTTTCTTGTAGGCATTTTCCCTAAGTTGCTCGCCGTAACTGCCGTCTTGGAGGATTCTGTTGATTCCCCAAGAAAGTGATTCAGTATTGTTGGGGTAAACCTTTACACCTGTTATGTCGTGGTCGACGATTTCTGATAAACCTCCTGTGTCGGAGATTACAATTGGACTTTTGGCTGCCATGGCTTCTAATGCCACTATTCCAAAGGGTTCAAACAGAGAAGGCACTACCGCGACATCGGCAATTTTTTGAAGCTTCAAAAGGTTCGCCTCTTCTACAAATCCTGTGAATAGAACTTTGTGTTCTAATCCCATGCTTTTTACCGTGTTGCGAAGTTGTTCTTGCATATAGCCGCTTCCAACAATGATGAATTTTGCGTTGTATTTTGCGAGGACTTTGGGAACGGCGTTTATGAGGTTCTGTATTCCTTTTTCATAAACTAATCGTCCAACATAAAGTACGATTTTTTCCTCTGGCAACGCGTAGTTCCTTCGGAAATCACGCAAGTCATGTGTAGTCAAGGTATCGTACACATAGGGATTCACTCCGTTGGGAACCATGGTTAATTTGTCGTTTGGCAAGCTATAAGCCCACTTCACGTGTTGCATCATGTAATCGCTACAACAGATCACGCGCCATGCCTCATAGGTGAGCCATGCTTCGGTTTCATGAATCATCTTTTCAGTGGTTGTGTGAAGCACTTCTCGTCGACCTATCTCGGTGGAGTGCATTGTGACCAGAAGGGGTTTTCGAAATACGTGTTTTAAACCTATGCCTACTGCAGCAACGAGCCAATCATGGGCATGGAAAACGTCAATCGGTTCAGGCAATTCAGCCGCGATGGCTGCGGCTTCTTTTTGCATGTTCATATTCATAAGGTAAACCCAAGTGGTGAAGTCAGGTGAGGGGTTCTTGTATGAGTCAACGCGATAGACTTCGACGCCTTCAATGGTTTCATGTGCAGGGGCGCCAGGGAAGTCACAGGTCACTACATGAACTTTAACACCGTTTCTCGCCAAACTCTTCGAAAGGAAAAAAACATGGGGAGATATGCCACCGATAATTCGCGGTGGATACTCCCAGCTGAACATCATAACATTGAGTGAGGGCTTCATTGTTTGTCCGCGCCTCCTACGACTTCCTTGTAGACTTTCAGAACATCTTGGACTCTGGAATTTGGTTTCTGTGATATGACGGCTATTTTCTCCCTGGGCACCTTGTATAACCTTAAAACTTCGCTTTGCATCCAATCTGATTTAACGGTTACTTTCGTAGCTTCGTAGAAACCTAGCCATTCGATGCCACGAATAGCCATATTAAACGGTGCATCAACACCGGGTGAACGATGATACTCCAAGCTGTCTACGGAATAAACAAACGGTATACTTAATGCATTTTTGAGCATTACAGCAGCAGGTATAAAGTGCCAGTCAAAAACGTCAATCAGGGCAATTCGCTTACCCGTTTGGTAGTAGAAGTCAGCAGCTGCTCTTTCTATCTCCTGGTTTAGGATCAGATCCCACGTAATAAGGCTAACTTGAGAATTGACAGGGTTTACCACTCTAGAAACTTTAGCACCATTTGCTTCCTCAGATACCCCAGATAAGGAGTCGTTGTAGGTAACTATGAAAGTCTCAACATTTTTTTTCACAAGTTGAGTTGCCAAATTGCTGACGTATTCAGCGAGTTTACCCACAATTCTGGGCGGGTATTCCCATGAGAAAAGTATAATGCGCATGTTGTTTCACTATGTGAATTGTGAACAAACCTTAATAATTCCTCGTCCAGTGAGATAATATCGCTTCTTTCCTTCAGTGTCAAACAAGCTTTCCAACAACCCGTCAGTTTTGAATTCATCAAGGATTACTTCTATTTCATTGGGATCTTTTTGCAGAATTCGCGCCACCTCGTCGCATCTCTTCGCTAAATCAGCAGCAGTTGCACAATGGTTGTGTAGGGTCTGCAGGACGTCTTCTCGGAATGGAAGGGTTTCTCTCATTCAGATGCCTCTTTCACTAACTAGATCATTACTCTCTATTCCATATAAACACATTCAAATTCTCCTCAGAATTGTCTCGCAGCTACTTGGGTTTCTTCAACTATAACCTTGTGGCTTTTCTCTCCAAAATGTCTTGTAGTTGTATATGGTAATGCGAGTGTTCTCCAAAAAGCTGTTGGAGTAGCTCAACATAAGCTTGCGACTAATCGCGCGCAAATTTCTTCTGCCAAATCGGTATCTTTGAATGTTGATTCATTTAAGTACTTGTTGAAACTATGAATTCAATTCGTAACTAACTTGGAGTACAACTTGAGTGAATACTATGCGGATTGGATTTTTTGTTTATGAATATCCACCAGCGATTGTTGGCGGTCTAGGAACGTATGCTGAAAATATAACTCAACAATATATCGACATGGGACATGATGTTTCAGTCTTTACTCTAAATGGAGGCAATTTGAAAACCAGAGAAATCCTAAGAGGTGTCGAGGTTCATCGACCCTTGATTGCTAATGCAAGTAATGTTTTTCCTTTTTTTGTGGTTGACGATTTAAAGAAATGGGGCACCAACATAAAATTCTTCAGTGACATTTTTATATACAATATTCTGAGCGCTACAAAATTTATTAACGGCCTAATTAAAAAAGAGAAGTACCATTTTGATGTTGCTTGCGTGCATGATTGGCTTAGCAGTACTTCTGGTCTTGTGATTAAGAATGAAACGAAAATTCCAGTGGTCTTTCATGTACATAGCACTGAATGGGGAAGAAGCCAGGGTCCCGGATCGGAAGTAGTGTCTCATTTTGAATCTGCCATGGCACAAAGCTCAGATAAGATAATCACTGTAAGTTACGCTATGCAGCAGGATCTAATAAGGCATGGTTGGTCACCGTCAAAAGTAAGTGCAGTTTGGAATGGCGTGGATCCGAAACGTTACAACATGGCAAAATGTTCACCTGAAGGAATAGCTGCGATTCGCGAAAGATATAACGTTCCTAAAGACTGGAACATGCTGCTTTTCGTAGGAAGATTATCTTGGGTGAAAGGCGCTAGAAACCTTTTGTTGGCCATGCCTTCTGTTTTAAAACAATACCCTAACACTAAACTGGTAATTCTAGGCAAAGGTGAAGAACAAAGGGACATAGTTGAATCAGCAGAGAGATTAAACATTAAGGACAACATTGCGTATCGTTTTGATTTTGTTCCGGAAACTGAGAGAATAATGCATTATGCTGCTTCTGACGTTTGCATATTTCCTTCGTCTTATGAACCGTTCGGAATAGTTTGCCTTGAAGCTATGGCAATGGAGAAGCCAGTCGTGGTTGGTGCACGAGGCGTGGTGGGTTTTAAAGAACAAGTACTAAGTTCTGGTCCAGAACAGAACGGTGTTCACGTAAACGGTGAAGATCCACTTGATATAGCTTGGGGAATAAACGAGACTCTGCTAAATCCTGAAAAAGCCAGAAACTGGGGTGTGAATGGACGTAAAAGAGTGTTGGAGTACTTTACTTGGCGTAAAGTTGCTGATGAAACAATAAAAATCTATGAATCGCTAATTTAAAAAGATTGAAAAAACTATCTTTGCTTTCCTCTATTTTGGAAAAGTTAATGTTTGTGGATCTTTTATGGTTGGGCACAGCACAAAACCGGAGCGTGCTGGGAGATAGAGGCTGAGCATATTTCTAGGTCTTCCTGTTGTATTGTCCACTGCAGTGAAGTGGGTTTGCTTTGGGTTTAACCGACCATGTCCATTGTATTTTTCGGCATCGGAGTCTAGGATCATATGGTATTTTCCAGGGGGAGCTTCAAATCGATAATCAGTAAAGGATTGATGGGGATTAAAATTGAAGAGCAAAAACCAGGTCAGCCCTGTTGAATGCAATTATTTTTTTATCGGAGTCCTCATGCAGGAGTTGCAGGTTGGATGATTCAAGTAGATGATATGTCTTGGATAGTGCAATCATGTCATGGTCGAATCGGGCTAGTAAATGATATTTTAGGAAGGTGTTGTCTGCGAGTTGCCATTGTCGACGTGCATATTTGAATGACCAACCGTTTCCATCACGGGGAAAATCTATCCAGTCTGGGTGGCCGAATTCGTTGCCCATGAAGTTTAGATACCCATTACTGGCAGTGGATAGCGTTATCAGGCGGATCATCTTGTGTAATGCCATTCCCCGGGCGACCTTTGAGTTGTCATCCTCGATTCCCATGTGTCGATACATGTCTTCACCGATCAGTCGGAAAATAAGTGTCTGGTCTCCCACTAATGCCTGGTCGTGAGATTCGGCGTAACTAATGGTTTTTTCATCTTTTCTGTGGTTGGTGAGTTCAAACCAGAGATGACTTATTGGCCAGTTTTCATCTTTGAAATCTTTGATAAGACGAATCCAATAGTCAGGTACACCCATTGCATAACGATAGTTAAAACCGAATCCGCCATTTAGCTGGGAAACGGCTAAGCCTGGCATGCCGCTGACGTCTTCAGCTATGGTTATGGCGTCGGGTCGGATATCATGAATTACTTTGTTAGCCAGAGCCAAATAGGTCAAGGCGTCTTCATCTACATCGTAATCGAAGTAGTCTTTGTATGAGGTGAACACTCTATTGAGACCGTGTTTAAGGTAAAGCATGCTTGTGACACCGTCGAACCGAAAACCGTCAAAATGAAATTCGTCCAGCCAGTATCGGCAATTGGAAAGTAAGAAATGTAAAACTTGAGGTTTGTCGTAGTCGAAGCAGCGTGAATTCCAGGCATTGTGGATTCCGCGTGAGCCTTCATGAAAATACTGAAATAGTGTGCCATCGAACCGGCTAAGTCCCTCCACCTCGTTGGATACTGAGTGGGAATGGACCAGATCCATCAAAACAGTTAACCCTTGGCTATGAGCTGTATCTATTAGGAATTTCAAATCCTCAGGTGTTCCGTATCTTGATGAAGGAGCAAAAAAGCTTGATACTTGGTATCCGAATGATCCGTAGTAGGGGTGTTCTTGGATAGACATTAGCTGGAGTGTGTTGTAACCCGCATTGATAATTCGCGGAAGAACGTTGAATGTAAATTCGCGGTAGGATCCGATTTTTTCTTCTTCTTGTGCCATTCCGATGTGTGCTTCATAAACAATAGGGGGTTCTTCAGGATGCTTGAAATTGGGATCTTTCCAACAATAAGTTTTAGTTGGTGACCATACTTGTGCATTAAAAATCAGCGTATCTGGATCTTGTATAACTCGTCGAGCAAAGGCTGGAATGCGGTCTCCTTCGCCTCCTGTCCAATAAATACGCAATCGATACAGGTCGCCATGTTTTAGTTTGCTAGCGGACAGATGAATTTCCCAGACACCAACGTCGTTGATATTGTGTAATTCAAATTCTTTGCTCTCTTGCCATTTAGTCATGTCGCCTATTAGGTAGATCGCAGTTGCGTTTGGCGCCCATTCACGAAATACCCATTCTCCTGCCTGGAAGTGCAGCCCGAAGTATTCATGCCCAGACGCAAACTCTGCAATGCTCGTTTTACCCTGTGTGAGCCGATATTCTGTTTCTTCAATGTGTTCCAATCGGTGTCGAATCTGATCTGAAAATGGGGATGAGGTATGAGTCGTTTTTCAACATGCGGTTTAATCGGATTTCAACACCTGCCATATATACACCTAGTGCGCGCTATATTTTGTTTTTTTTTTTAACCCTTGTCTGTTCAGAGTTGGTTAAATTCTATGGGGAAATCTCATTTAGTTTTATTCTTAAATTTTCATGTATAACGAAAATGATTTGATGCAATTGGAACATAACGAATTTTTCTTCTTTTGTTCTTTTTTGGCTGAGTCTTTTGCATCTTTAAGTGTTTTAAACTTATCACTCCATTTCCCGTTCTTCGGATCTTTTTGGTCAGAATGAACATAATATCCACAGGATGTTGAATGAATCATCGTGTAGCTTCGTGGATGGTTCACATAAACAACATATTCATCGTTCATATCGGGTGACCTACTTAACTATGAAGGTAAGACTATTAAAAACCTCTTTGAGTATGGACTATTAATCTAGTTGAGGGGGATCTCGTAATGGGAAATGTTGCTAAGAAAAGGAGAGATTTTGAGATTTGAGACGTGAAAAAGAGGTTTATTGAAGTGTTTGTGCTGAATGAGACATTTGTGTTATTATTTGTTACATAAATGTCACAATATTTAAGAGTCTGTGTTTGTAATATTGTTATTGCAGGTTGAGGAGCACGCTTTAATTGCGATGCATTGAGGCATTGGGCGTGTCGATTAAGACAGTGATAGATCGATATGCGATAAAGACTTTGCTTCGATGGGCTGTTCATTGGATTGTTGCAGTGAGGCTATGAGTTGCGTGGTTAAAACGGTGAAAGACCATGTGGCGACTAAGACATTGCCTCAATGGACCGTGAACATCAAATTTAAGGCTCAGACTCAATCTGCATTTCTCTTCTAATTCAAAGAAATCTTATTTCTCGTTCTACACGCTAAACAACCTATTTTCTAAAGCATAACTCTACGATGCTAAAACCAAATTTCTCTATAGCCATTGCAACGCTTGTTCCTAAATAGACGATTAGGCATTAATTGGATTCTAATCTGGGGGTAACTTAATTTTTGATCATTTAATTGTTAGGTTTTTAAGTTTTCTTGCTAATAGAGAAATACTAGTAACAACTAACTGTAATGTATGCGATTATTATTCGAAGAAGCTATCAAGACTTGTTTCAACTCACCAGAAGATCGATTAAAAAAACTAAATGTGTGGGTTGATAACTCAAAGTCGGCAAGGACCACAACCAACTTGGAAGCTTACCCAAACCAATATGACAAAGCGGATGAACTAATAACATTCTACACTTTTGCACCCTTAGTGCTAAGCTTAAGCAGAGTCGGTTTAGTTAACAGAATCCTTTCCTTAGCTAGAGTAAGTGCATACGAAGAAAACGTAACAGACTTCGAGTTGGATCGACAATACAAATCACCCAAAGGATACCTCAAATGGGTAAAAGATGAGGTGAAAAACCACCCAGAAAAATACATCAGAGACCAAGCAACCGCGCATGAGCCAAATCAACCCTTAGAATCAAACACTCATGTTGACGCATTCATTGAAACCGATAAGCTATTAATCTTCTTTGAAATCAAATTCACCTCAGACATCGCATACGACACTACATTTAACCCATCCAGAAATCAGTTAGCAAGACTTGTCGATGTCGGATTAGAAGCCAATGAACACAATGGCAAAGAAGTTCTAGTTATTCTATCGACTCCACGCAGATTCTTCGAAAAGAAAAGCAGACTCTACTACTACAAAATCAACGAATATACCAGCCCAGAGAAGATAAAAGAAGACATCGAGTGGAGAAGCCTCTCAACTATTAGAGACAACGTTTTAGCAGTAAGATGGATTGCTTTAGAAGACCTAATAGCGGTTCTCTACAACGATTTTGAACATAAAGACAAGAAAGACGCGTTAGAGTTCTTCAAAGAAAGAAACCTGCTCTAATAATGAAAATTATGAAAGCAAGCAAGATTGAGCTACCTGGCACACCTAAGTTTCAAAAACAGACAACAAACCCCATCTTAGTTTATCAATTCAACGGCTTGGTAACGACAATCCCGTGCCACATATTTCGTTTTATGATATATTCTCAAAACCGAAAGTATGCTTATTATAAATCAATACTTAAGAAACATGGAGATGAAGCATTTGAGCAAGCAAGAATTCACCCAGATTTTAGTTAAAGCTGGCTACTCAGAACAAGTTGCAAAAATAATTCAGCAATGGTATAATTCACACTAAAACCTTCCAAAAACTAAAGGATAATTTTGTAATTAATCCTGAACTAATAGTGGGATTCGACGAAATTTGACATCTGGAGTTGAGCTGAAAAAACTTAGAGCAGGTAAGTTGGGGTTCAAGCTCGCATTCTTCATAACTTTTACTCATAATGACCAAACTTTACTCTGACCAATCACTTTGATTCATTGCCTTTCTTTAGACAATTTAGTGTTAGAGAAAACCAATAACCCTTATTTCTGCTTGAACAAGGCTTGTAAGACTTGTGCAGAAGTGAAGAGGGCTCTATTTCCCCCGATCTGATAAGATATTCTAAGGGTTTCAACGATTTCTTCTTTTGTTGCACCCATTTTAAGTGCTCTATACCCGATAGCGATCGCTCCTTGCAAAGCTCCATTTTCAACATCTATAGCCAAAGCGATTAGAAGTTTGAACTTAACGGATAATGCTCCTTCAGAGTAAGTCAAACCCTGAAGTTTTTCATATTGTTCTATGAGTATTGGATCAAACTCCTTGCAAACGTCAAGAGGATTAGAAGACATAATGGCACCAAAGTGTGTTGGTTTTAAGAAAATAAAAAGATATCCTCTTCGTCAAAGCTGCAAATTATTATCATTTGTTGTGGTCTTGCAATTATCTTGATGAAACAGTCAAATCGAGTTTTTGGTTTCAAATTAAATTGTTTTAGCTTGTTTTAAATATTTAAACACCCAATTAATAATTGGGGATTAATGTTGCTGGAAATACAACGTCCATGCTTCAATGGGTTCCCGGATGAATGTGTAGCGTGCCCTGAATACCGCGAAACAAAACATGATCAGTCATCGCAACTCATATTTTTGACAGGGATAACATACATGCCAACCAATGCGACAATCGTCAAAGAATGCAAACGGTATCACAAACGAAAAGTTGAGTACCTAATATAAGAAAAAACAAGACTTCGGGAAAAACTCGATTTCCACTAAACCCTTTAAATTTTGTTGAATATTTCTAAATTAAATTTTCGTTGAAGTCAGATTGCTTTTTTTTTAGGGTTGTTTCATTTTCGCCTAAGCATGAAAATGGCTATCCATAATTCAGCAAGTGCAGTTCCACACATTGTTAGAGCTGCAAAAGTATGATTAAATGAGAAGAGATACACGATTGCATACGCAATTGCAGATAAAAAGACCATCAAAAGACCAACAAGGATCTTTTCCACATCATTGACAACACCAGCTATTCTGCTTTTACCAACTGAACGCAAGAAAATCAGAATCTCAAATATGCATGCCGAAAAAATTGAAATTAACATAAAGAAAGGTATTAGAACTATAAACCACGAAGTCGGCGGCTTAAACAACGCAAGACAAAGAAAAACAACAGGAACTGGCAAAAAAGTTGCCATAGTTATCAAAGCCTTAGCAAATACCATTCTTTGAGAAGTGATCGGCAAGGTTTTAGAGTACTCTATTCCTTTGCCCTCCGAATTCAAAAGAGCAAGAGGAATTAGAAGAGCAAAAATAGCGCCCATAGAAGTTGCAGCAAGCACAGTTGAAGCCCTCAAAAACGTCAAATTTGAAGCCAAAAAAGCTACAATTACCGTTTCAAAAATTGGAAGGACAAAAAAGAATGCTGTAGCAGGATTTCTTGAGGTAACTCGTAGATCCTTCCTAACATAACCTAGCAAAGGACCCATAACTTTAATCTGAAAATCTATAGCTCCGGATCTATCAAATCTCATGCCAGCACCTTGAGCGATAAGCTTCACCGTGCCCAAACTCCATTTAGCTGAAAACCAAGCCCCTAACGCATAAAAAACGATAGCTGCCAAAGCACCAATCAAAGTGAAAAGAGGAATTATAGAACCTGACAATCTTGAAACAAGCAAGCCTGCAGAAAAAGGGTAAATCAAGCTGAGCAGAAAACCAATTAATGCATTAGCACTCTGCAATGCGCTATCCAAAATTGGCAGAATATAGTACGGCACACTCAAAAGTAAACCTACACCCATAAGCAAGCATCCCCAAAGTAAAACAAAAAAACCGCGAAAAACAGTTGCGCGCTTAGATCTTCCACCACGCAAATAATTCTTATGAAATACCCTTGAAAGCCACAAAGCTAACGCGACAGCAAAAACTGAATTTATCAAAGAAGCAAAAAACATCAGCACAGTAGCCAAAGGAGACAAAGTAAGGTATGCAACCAAGACTACCTGACCTAAAATAGAACCAACAACCAAATAATCAACTGACCTCACAAAAGAAAACAACGTTATCAATGAATAATCGTCTGTGGAAATGGGTAGAGTTGACAACAAAACTGTAGACTCAGCGCCTACGAAAGAAGAAAGTGTTTGAATTGCATACAGGGTCATAAACCCAAATGTAATAGCCAAACTAAGAGAAACCGAACTGCTCAAACTTAACGACTTTGAGCCCTGCAAAAGGGAAACAAAAGGAATTATTGAAACTACAATATTAAAAAGGGAAATAATGCCTTTGTCAAACTTGGCAATCCGCAACGCCTTTTTGCTTAACTCAGAATCATCAGCTGAATCTTTGTTAGCATCCTTTCTTCCAAACGAGCCCCACCACATTCGATTCCTTTCCTGAGCTAATGACCTGTACACAACTTCTCTATACGGTAGACTGCTAAGACGCCAAGCTTCAGTGAGCTTCATTACCAAAGAATGCCTCCCGAAGCATCCTGGATCTATGGGCAACCGCCGAATCTTCATTAGTCAGCTTCAAAAACACATCTTCCAAAGAGGATCCCGTACCATCAATTTTACTTCTCAACTGATCTAGCGTTCCTATTGCAACCACTTTGCCATGATCAATAATTCCAATCCTTGTGCAGAGTTGCTCAGCAATCTCCATTATATGAGTTGAAAACAAAACCGCCCCACCCCTCTGAACATGCAAAGACATCAAATCCTTTACAACTCGACTACTCTTAGCATCTAACCCATTCAAAGGCTCATCCAAAAGCAAAACAGGCGGCTGATGAACAAAAGCAGCAATCAAAGCCACTTTTTGCTTAAGCCCCATTGACAAAGTTGCAATAGGCGAATCAAAATACGCTGCCAAATCAAAAACATCCGCCAACCGGGACACTACTCGATTAGCAGAAACAGAATCAATTTTCCTCATTGAAACAACAAACTCAAAAAAATCTCTCGGAGACAAACTCTCATAAACAATAGAGTTTTCAGCAACGTAACCAATCCTTGACTTCACAGCTACAGAATCCAACAAGGGGTTAAAACCGCAAACCTTTACACTTCCCAAGGAAGCCGCCACTAAACCCATTAGAACCTTAATGGTCGTTGTTTTCCCTGCACCATTAGGACCCAGCAGACCAAAAACTTCCCCAGGCATCACTCGTAAACTCAAATTATCCAAAGCTAAAAAAGATCCAAATCGAACTGAAACACCAGAAACCTCAACCAAAGGCTCTACATTTAGCTCTCTAGACAAACCAACACCCAGCATTCTGTAGATAGTGACATCTCTAATTACAACCACTTAATCTTTGTGAATCATAAATAAACATCAATCGCCAAATCACATTATATGTATGCATTTTTATAGAAGATCCAAAATTAGAATATTGGAGCTGGAAAGATTGACTTTTATTAAAGTTGTTGAAACCTCGGAAATACCTTTGGGACAAATGAAGGTTGTAAAACTTGGCGAAAAAGAAGTCTTGATAGCCAACGTAAACGGTGCTTATTATGCCATTGGCAATAGATGTACGCACATGGGTGGTGAGCTTTCCAAAGGAAAATTGGAGGCGAATATTGCAACATGCCCAAGGCATAAGTCAAAGTTTGATGTCACAACAGGCAAAGTCATTTCTGGCCCCAAGATTCCTCTAATTCATCCTAAAATCAAAGATGAACCTACATATGTAGTAAAGGTTGAAGGCAAAGACATTCTACTTGAAACTCCATAGCTTCAAACAAACTAATTTAGTTCTCTAATGAAGGTAAACGTACAATGAAAGTTGTTCCTTTGTCCACTAGGCTTTCAAATGTAACTTTGCCACCCAAAGTTTCAGTCAAACGTTTAATCACAGCTAAACCGAAACCTTGACCCTTTGATTTAGTTGTAAACATTGGCTCAAACAACTTACCTCTGATATTTTCTGGTATGCCAACGCCCGTATCCTTAACCGTTATTAGGAAATCATTTACTTCTTTGTAAGCATGGATAACTAGCTTTCCACCTTTAGGCATTGCTTGAATAGCATTAATAACCAAATTCACAATAATGCGGCTTATAAAAATAGAATCAGTGATCATCTTTTGAGCTGCAGCTTCAACTCTAACGGTTACTTTAATATTTTCAGGCACCCCATTCTTTGCCAATAATTCATCAATTATGAGTTTGAGATTGACTTCTTCAATACGAGGGACAAGCGGTCGGGCAAAATCTTGCAAATCAGCAACAATCTTGTTAATGTACTCAACATTCTTCTCGATACCTTCTAAACTTTCCATTGCAAATCTTTTTTCCTCGTGTTCAGGCATTCCTTTGAGATCTTCTTTTAACAAATAAACATCACTCGCAATAGCTTGCAACGGATTGCGAATGTCATGACCAACCATACCTGCAGTGGCACCAATTGCAGCAAGTCTTTCAGAATCTTTCAACTGTTTGGTCCTCTCTTCAACCAACATCTCCAAGTTACGGTTGTTTTCTTTAATTTCCTCTCCAGCTTTCACCTTTGCCGTATTATCCTCAACAAAAGAAAAAACAGAAACAATCTTTCCATTGTTATCACGTAAAACCGAATTGTACCATGTACAATAAATCATTCTGTCATCCTTGGTTATGTTACGGTTAGATGAAACAACCTTATTCTCACCACTTGTCAGCCTCTTCATTGTCTCTTCTACTATGTGCATGTCTGGCTCGTAAATCATGTGCAGATCCATTATTGGTTTACCTAAAGTATCTGAGTCATTCCAGCCGAACATTTTTTCAGCTTCGCCAGCCCAGCGTGTAACAACAAAATTACTATCCCACTCAATTACAGCTAAAGGAGTATTCTCAGCATGGAACCTCAATCGAAGCTCACTTTCCCTAATAGCCTCTTCAGCTTTCTTGCGAGCAACGATTTCTTTTTCCAAATCTGTTTTGGAGGCTGTTACAGTTTTAAGATCAGTTGCCATCTGGTTGAAAACTTGAGATAACTCTGCAATTTCATCTTTCGTTTTTGTTTGAATCGAATAATCAAGATTTCCTGAACCTATGATCTTTATTCCCTTTTGAAGGTTCGAAATCGACTTCAAAGCGCGACGATAAGTTACTAGATAACTTATAAGAAAAAATGCACCAAAAACCCCCGACAAAGCTACAACAAGTTCCAAGTTGGTTTGTCTCAATTGGTCAGCTTGAGTTCGAAGATAATCTGACAGATTGTAAGCGTCGAGACCAAAAGTCTCATGTGCCGTAACTGTCAAGTTCCAATTTTTCTGAAATTCAGGTAAAACTCTCACGCTTAGGTTCCGAGGCGCAGTTTCAAGGTAAGCTGCCAGCTTTGTGAAGCTTGCATTCAACTGATCTAAGTCATCATTGATTTTGTTAACAAGAGTTGTTTGTTCAAGATTAGTGGGATTAAGATTTGAAACGTTGTCTATGATCGAAGCAAAATTTGCATTCCACATAGTTAGCTGTTGAGTTTGTTGATAAAGAAAATATTGACTTGTAAGAGTATTTAGTTTGTCTGACCCCGACTCAATGCTTCCAGAAATCTGTTGTTGCTTCTCAATCTGGATTAATTGCTGATTTGCCCCAATCACGGAGGCTGCAATAATAAGTATTACTAAGCCGAAAATGGCTGTACTTATAATGAATTGGCTTCTGATTCTCAATTAATCCGCTCTTTGAAACAATAAACTACTAGAAATATTAAAGGCTCAATTTGGCTTAAAATAGATTTTCTACTTTATAGAGATAGCGAATCTCTCTTATGACAAAATCTGAAACCCTACCAATTTGTTTGCCTATTAGTTGCCGACAACACGGGATCCACGGAATTTGCAAAGTTATAGGTTTGATATTCAGTTTCTACGATGCTGATAACTCAAGAACAACAAAAAATACCGAGGGTGAAGCAGATTGCTATTCAGGAATAAATACAAATGCTTAAGATCATTTTAAATAAATAAGATAACGAGGAATAAGAACTTGAATAAAGGCAGACTTTATGAAGAATTAATTCCCATTGAACAATTATCTTATAAAGGGTATAATACTCCTGAACTTGCAAATGCTAAAATAAGACAAATTTTGGATGAAGTCAAAAAAGAAATGCCGCTTTTCACCGATAAATGGGTTAACACAGAACACGATAACCCTGATTGGAAAGCAACTTGTGAAGCTATGAACGAGAGAACTTTAGAAAGAGAAAAGTGGTTTATTAAATGGTTTGGGGAACAAACATAGCGAAGTTCTAAAGCTATTGCATAGGATTATTTTGGATAATTGTGCAAAACATTTATTGTTTACTTTTTTCCACTCTTTATGAGAGGGTGTTCTTATTAAAGCCAATAAATCGCTAGATTGCTTAGGTTTGTTCTGTCCAGAACCAGTCTTCAACACTAGATTGCAATTAGATGAAATGAAGGTTGGAGAAACTCTGGAAGTCACGGCGGATGATCCGGCAGCAAAATCTGACATCGAAAACCTTGCTAAAAACTTAGGCGACGAAGTGCTGGAGAGCAAACACGAAGACGGCGTAACTCGAATAGTAATTAAAAAGTTAAAGTAGTCAAGCGAAGGGACCTTTTTGGAAAACGATAGTGCAAAAAGAATTTATATGGATTATTCAGCTGGAAAGCCAGTTGACCCACGTGTAACTGATGCGATGTTACCTTTCTTTAATTCACACTTTGGAAATCCCTCCTCATTTCATTCTTTGGGGCAGGAAGCAAAGCAGGTATTGCAAAATAGCAGAGAAGTTGTCGCGAAATTAATCAATTCAGAGACCACAGAAGCCATAGTTTTCACTTCAGGCGCCACGGAGAGCAACAATTTAGCCATTAGAGGCACCGCTAGTCGAAACAAAAGCCGCGGAAACAAAATCTTAACCTCAAGCGTAGAGCACATGTCAGTTGTCAACCCTTGCAAGTTGATGATTCGAAACGGATTCCAAGTAGTTTTTCTACCCGTTGACAAGTTTGGGGTTTTGGATTTAGAAAAGCTAGAAGCTGAATTAGATGATCAAACTACGCTTGTTTCAATCGTTTACGCAAACTCCGAAATAGGAACCATTGAGCCAATTAAAGAGATCAGCAAAATTGTGCATCGAAAAAAGGCTTTTCTTCACGTTGACGCTACAGCCGCTTGTGGTCAAGTTCCAATTGATGTCCAAGACGAAAATATTGACCTGCTAACTATTTCAAGCAACGACATGTATGGACCAAAAGGCGTAGGCGCACTCTACATAAAACCCGGTACCACGATAGAACCCGTAAATCAAGGTGGCGGACAGGAACGCGGATTAAGGTCTGGAACCGAAAACATACCGGGCATCGTTGGTTTTGCTAAAGCTGCCGAAATCGCCAAAAACGAAATGGCAAACGAAAGCCAAAGATTAACTATGCTCCGAAATAACCTAATCAAAGGTCTTATCGAACCCATACCGTATTCATACATAAACGGTCATCCAACCCAAAGATTACCCAACAACGTATCAGTTAGATACAGCTTCATCGAGGGGGAGTCAATACTTTTAAGCTTAGACATCATGGGCGTTTATGCATCATCGGGATCAGCTTGTGCCGCAAAAACACTACAGCCCTCACATGTTCTGCTTGCTTTAGGCTTACAACCTGAGGATGCACATGGTTCTTTGATGGCAACTTTAGGAAGAGAAAACACTCAAGAGGACGTGGATAAATTAAAAAGTTTAATGCCTGATATTGTTAAGAGACTAAGAAATATGTCTCCTCTAACTCCATTGGAGTTGAAATAGTATGTATTCTGAAAAAGTGATGCAACATTTTAAAAAACCACAAAACATGGGAGAAATCCCAGATGCCGACGGAGTGGGCTCAGTTGGAAACCCCACCTGCGGAGACCTAATGACGATGTACATAAAAGTTAAAGACAACCGCCTTGAAGACGTCAAATTCAAAACCTACGGATGCGGAGCGGCCATTGCAACAAGCAGCATGACAACAGAACTTGCCAAAGGAAAAACAATCGATGAAGCCATGCAAATTTCTCGCGCAAGCGTAGCCGAATCACTTGGAGGTCTCCCCCCAGTAAAAATGCACTGCTCAAACTTAGCAGCTGATGCACTCCACGCAGCTATTGAAGACTACCAAAAAAAACAGAAAAGCAAAGAGGTGGAATAATGAAAAAAGAAACAACCAAACGAAATTGCTGCGGCACTGAAATCCAAAGCGAACCTTGCCAACTTGCATCTTACACCACCGAAGTAGACGGAAAAAAAGTCACTTTTTGCTGCCAAAATTGTGCACCACAAGAAAAGAAGGTGATAAAAAAATGAGTCAAACCAAGAAACTAGCATTAGTCGTTCAAAGCGGAACAATAGACAAACTCTATTGCGCTTTCATTTTGGCATCCACATCTGTAGCCATGGGTTGGGAAGCACACTTATACTTTACATTTTGGGGACTACAAAGTCTAGTAAAAGGCGCTATGGAAAAAGCAGTACTGCCTGGAGACTACAAACATCTAGAAGAAACAATGCGAAAGAATCTGGAACGCATGAAATATCCCTCGCCTTACGATATGCTCAAACGTATGAAGAAATCCGGTTTATGTACAATCTATGCATGCACACCAACGATAGAAATGTTTGGAATCAAAAGAGAAGACCTTGTTCCTGAAGTCGATAAAATGGTTGGCGCTGCAACATTCCTTGACATCGCCGCCGGCGCAGACGTTTCAATGTTCATCTAACCACCAGACCAAAAAAGAGAACACCCAATCAAACAACAAAACTGTTGCAGTCACTAAAAACAAATCCGACGACCAATTGATATAACCTGAAGCAAGTAATAGTGTGGACTTAGTTTGTGTCCACTTCTTCTTTTATTTAGTTTGAGTTTCATGTATAAATCGACAAAAATTCCTATTTAACGCCAAAGCAACGTCAATCGAAGACCTATTTGAATCAATAATAATCCATTCATCAAAACGAGTTAGCTCAAGCGCTTTCGATCTAACTTTTTTTAACGCATTTAAATTTTCAAACATCTCAATTGAAGACCGATTCTTTACGATACGACTGGTCGCTACCTCAGGGTTAACATCTAAAAAAAACATGTACTTTGATTTAGGAACCAACAATGCAAAGAAATTGTAGGCAACAACATGGAAGGGCTTGGGCAGATAAGCAGTTCCCATAAGATATCTGACAAATATAAGAAAATCAACCCTTCTCCACGAATACAACAGAATTGAACGAATAACATCCATCATGTAGAATAGTGCTGATGCAAAATGAGCATTTTTACCTTCAGAAAGCAAATAAACCCGCGCTTTACGACCGAAAAAATTATCAGATTCTGGGTGCACACGCACACAAACAGTCTTCTTCTTATTTCTTAGTGATTTGAACATTAAACTCGCTTGCGTGCTCTTTCCAGATCCGTCTAAACCGTCAATTATTATTAATGTTAATTAGATTCCTCCAATTAAAAATAGAAAAATTGCGACACTAAACAGAGGAACCGTCAAATTATCAAGTCCTTTTGGTGTAAGAGCTTCGCAAATCGTTGCTACTGCCGCAACTCCCAAGGCAGCTACAACAAAGTTAAGGACCGAAAGGGGATATAGATAGACGAAAAACAGTAAACTCAAAAGTAGACTCAAAAAACAAACCATAAACATTGCAATTGACCCTTCAAGACTCTTCTTAGCAAATAGGTTATATTGATGACGACCTATTTTTTGCCCAACCAACGAAGCCGCCGCATCTCCAAAAGCCATGGGTATGATCCCCGCTGCGATAACGTATGGTTTTGTTGAAAATAACAAAGCTAAAATTGTGAAAGAAATCGCATAAAGAACTAAGCCGAACCCGTGTCCGCCACTTGTGACGTCTGATAACCCAGACATTTTAATGCTAATATTCTTAATAGGGGAAGCTTTGGAAACTAGAAAGGTCAAAAGGATGAATGGAGCCGCCACAAAGAACGGAAAGTTTACTGGAAAAACATTAAACGAAAAAAACGGGATGATAAAAATCAGGTTACCAATCATAATGTGAAGAAACTTTCGGGAGACACTTTTAGGCAATCGATAATTTATTTTTCCAGTTAGAGCAATTATGGCAAATACATACAAATAACATAGGCAGAGCAAACCTATGTTTACTAAAATCTCTGGGGCTGACATGTACTTGTCACCTGAACATTCCTGCGATAAAGGAAAGCAAGCCAAAAACAAACAATACGAGAACAACCTTCTTTATTCGTCTGGCATTTGTTCTCGAAGGGTTTCTAAGCAATGATACAGAACACCATATCAAGCCAACATCGGTTACCAAGACAAAAGGAACAAACCATAGAGACACTAAACCTAAAACAATCGGAACTGGCGACAAACAAACCGCCAAAACAAAAAAGAAAGCCGCAGCAAGAGCAGCTCGCCTATCACCGAATATCACCGCAAGAGTTCGAATGTTATAGGAACGGTCTCCTTGGACGTCAACAATGCCTTTTGATATTTCGCGACCGGTATTTGACAGAAATGCCATTGAAGCAAAGAGTAAAACATTTAGCTTAATCATGTTGACCGCCACTAAGCTGCCATACAGAAAAGGTGCAGCAACGCATGCACTGACCAAAAAATTGCCTACAAGTCCGCTGCGCTTTCCAATTGTCGAGTAAGTTGCCATAATTAACCAGGCGGCAACTGCGAAAATAAGACAAAAAGTGCTTACGAGGTAGGCGAAAAATAAACCTGTAGCTGTAAGGAAGCAAGTAACCAATAACGCTGCTTTCAATGATACTGCTCCACTTGGAATCGGACGTTTTGGTTCATTAATACTGTCTATTTTAAAATCATAATAGTCGTTAACTGACATCGCAGCCGCTGTCAAAGTGAAGGCTGTTATTGCGCCATAAACTAGATTCTGCCATTGGAGGTTGCTGTACCCAGTTAACATGACCCCTACAACGATGGCAAACCCCATGACTAAGCAATTCATCGGCCTAATCAACCTAAGTACGCCCGAGATTGTAACCATAGTGATAACCTGTGCATCTAACATATTGTAGATGTTAGCATTAAAAACTAATCTTTTTTCTGCTAACTCTCACCACTCTTACTATACTGCTAACCCTAAGCACACCCACAACAAAGCAACACGACACAACAACCCAAAAGAACTTGGGGTATGTAACTGTGTTTCGTGACCTTTTATTAGTATTTTATACGTTACCGTGTCATAGGTGTAATGTATGGCAACTAAAACATCAGAAAAATTAAAACAAGAAGTAAACAGTTTTGCGAGTTTAGCCCTGATTAATATAGTCTTCAGTGCGAGTAGCAATGGCTTTAGGGATAAGCATTATTGTCCCGAACATTACTTCAATGGTGACTACTCAAAGCGTGCTATTTCCTCAGATAATCTTGGTTGTAATTGGAGGTTTGGCTTTTGTATTTTCAATAAAATGGCTCATATCAAGTGCTGAAATGTTTGAAGTTTCAGATGAGTTAAAAGAGGATTATGCAAAAAATAAAACTTTAGATGAAGAAGCTCAAACTGGTTTAATCGTTAAAATGCTGTCTTACTATAGAAAAAACAAACCTGCAATAAAGAAAATGATGTGGGTAAGTCGAATCGCAGGGGTTTGCTTTCTCATAAGTGGTGTTTTCAATTTAATTACTGCAGTAATTAACGTGACAACGGGCGTTCAATTAATGGATTTGGGGACGCAGGTTTTGGGGGCATTTATCAATTTTGCGATAGCTTCAGCAGGCTTTATTATTCCTCATTTTTTTAGGAAGTACACAATGATTTGGGATAAAAGAATCGAAAAGAACGCTAAAGCTGAGGTGGAATTCAAAAGACAATTAGGGGAAGAGTAAAATGAAGCAGAAGAGAACGCATTATGAGATTTTCTGGGAAATTTTGACGTTCTGTAAAACCCCTAAATCCTTCACCAGCGTTATCAACCGATGTAACCTTAACTCGAAAATTGGGCAAACACATATTGAGTTCTTGAAAAAGAGGCACTTTCTTGCGGAAGTAGAAAACGAAGGAATGACTTTGCTTAAATCCACTGAACAAGCAATCCAGTTCACAGTTCTTTTCATTAAGACTTACAGAGAACTTTTTGATGACAGCCCAGAATTCAGGTTATAAACCCTACAATTATGCTTTTATATAAAGTCTTCACATAGGTCGTGTCGGGGATACTCAGCTGGGATTTCACGATAGATTTCAAACCGCAGTAGAAAAAGCGTTTTTCAAACAGAAGTCAACTAGAAAAAGCGTTTATGTAACGTTTGTGATTGTAAATGTCTTTTTAATGGTTGTTCTGTTTTTCTTTTTGCTTAATAACGTGGCTTACGATTGGACTGGCCAATTATATCCTACAGGTTCAGGCTTCCGGTTAGAATCAGACTTAGATGCAATTATTCCATTTGTTCCACAAATGGTAATTTTCTACTTATATTTATTCTATCCATTTGCATTTTTAACTATGCTATATTTTTCGTTCATAGAGTATAAGCGGGGTTATGCATTAGGCTGGTCCCTGGTAGCAATAAACGCGATAGCAATCCTCATCTACATTATCTTTCCAGTTTCAACTTTCTGGTATCGACAAGAACTGCTTGCACAACCAATGGTGGGCAATTTTTGGGCAGACCAAGTCTATAATGTATTCGCCAATGACTCATCATTCAACTGCTTTCCCAGCTTGCATTCAGCAGTTTCCACGATTTGTTTTTTTGCATGGTTCCAATATGCTAAAATAAAACCGAGCAAAACCACAAAGACAGTAGCAATTGCAGCATTAATTATTACAATAGGAGTAATATTGTCAACATTATTCATCAAACAGCACTATATTGCAGATGAAATAGCTGGGGTTGTGCTCGCATTATTGGTAGGCAAACTTGTTTTTAATAAGTTTTGGAAAAACGTAAAAGGAAATGATCATTTGCAGTTTTCTTCAAATAAGAGCAGATCTACATAGCTTGTATTGGAGATTGAGGGATAGATTTGAAGAAGTGTGGTTTGTGCGGGGAAGAGATCAAGGATGGTAAGTTCTTTACGATTTATCAGTGCAGGGGAACGGAGAGTAGGCTTGTTCTGGTGGCTTGTGAGAGAGACTTTAATGATAAGGCTTACCAAGAGATCATTATGAAAATCTCAAGTATGTGAGAGTCCTCTCTATTATGTGAAGCGAGATAAGAAACTTGGGAATCATAAGTGCATTTCTTTCGCGGCTACTAAAAGCAAGTCCTTTTCCATCTGAATCCCTAGATAACCTAGCAGACGCTATGCAGGTAACCAAAATTTTGAGAGCAAAAAAGTTGGAGCGTTACTATAATGTTAGTTTCTTGGCGGTTGGCGGCATGGCTTTCATGGACAGGATATTCTTCGACAACAGATTCCTGCAGGTTCTTTTACCTGATGAATTACTCGCCGTGGCCGCCCACGAGTTCACTCACCTAAAAAAGAAACAACGGAACAGAGAAGTTCTTTAGACTAACAGTTCCTGCGGTAATAATTGGAGCCCTTATGGGTTTGTTGGCGTTTTTCAACTTTTCAATAGTCACCCAAATTCCAGTAGTTGGCAGTCTAGGCAACATTATCGTTGGTTTGCTAGCCGCCATATTCTTCGGTTTCTTTACCCTGGTTGCAGCTTTATACATCAACGCTAAATGGCTTCGCCAACAAGAAACCGAATGCGACCTAAGCTCAGTTAAGTTCCTCAACGGCGAACCAATGGTACAAGCTTTGATTAAGCTAAACAATCTTCGACCCGGAAGAATGCCCCGATTGGAAAGGTGGCTACCCAAAGTCTACCCCACAATTGAACAAAGAATAAACAATATCCACAAAGCAGCCGAGAACAAAAAGAAACAAAGTACATGAATTGCTGAAACAGTCAAAAAGTAGAGATGAAGCGACTGGATATAGACTAATGAGACTTTATTGATGTCATAGTTTTCTGTTTGTCTGATTTCGAAGAAGTTTTAGTGATACCCAAAATGTCCAGATTGATAATAATAAAGCCTCAGCGAATTCGGGAACTGCAAAACCAATCTGCAAATTGGCTGCAAAAGTTATTAATGGTAGACCAAAAATAGCCAACAAAGCAATAATTCCTATTGTAAGGCTTACTTTTCCAAATTGTTTGCTTTCTTCTCCCCTGTTAATGCAGATTAAACCTAAAGGAGCTAAGAGTAGATATCCCAAAGCCACCATCGCGTGAATGATGTTATAGTTTTCTGTGAACACTCCCACCAATGATAGAGAAATACTGCTTACAATAAGCAAATAGACACCAATCTTCAACCCTTTGGTTTTACCGAGATAGTTTCGTAATCCAATTGCAAACAATAGGTTAAGCAGACCGCCAACGATGAGAGCACTGTTGAATAACCAAGCTGTTTGGCTTACACCTATATCGCTTAAAGCATTCTTGTTCCAACTAAACGACTTCTCAAGCACTGTGGATACAAGAATCATAACAAGAGGTAAAATGGAACCGGTTATGCCTGATACTCCAGCCACGCGAATTAGTTTTGGGGTTTGCGCACTCAACTTCTAATTTGCTCCTTAAGTTTTGAAGCGAAATCTTCAGCGCGTTTGAGGTCTTCGCTGTTAGGTCGCCCTTTGTTTATTCCGCCGAACCATTTTAGGAATTTGTTAGTGTTGAAACCAGCACAACCAAACTCGCCAATAATCGTGTAACCTTCAGATGTGAGAATTTTTTTGAGGGTTATATGACATTTATTTGTGTACTCTTCCAATTGTTGTTGACCTGACACACCAATTGGCATTCCACAGGTTGAGAAGACGAATGCTTTCTTGTCGGTGACTTGTGGGAGCTTACCTGCAAATTCAAGAAGTTCTTTGTAGTTTTTATCCGTGTCTATTCCCGAACCAAAGCCTACTAAGTCGTACTTTTCAAGGTCTTCTGGAATAGTTTGTTGTGGCGTCCTAACTTCGGCATCGAGCACTTTCGCCATAGCTTCTGCAACTTTGTGAGTGTTATTGTGATGATACGAAACTACAACTAACAGAGACTTCAAGGGAAACTCAACCTTTCAAACTTTAATTTTCTTGCTAATATAAGGTTTAGAACAAAACGCGCATAATGAGTCTTCTGTAACAGACTCCTCCAGATCCTTTTTAAAGCGCTATCTTTTCCACGATATTATATGTAAGAGAATATTGAACTAATTCCAAACCCACACAGGCTTCAACATGCCCTAGAGAAGTAAAGTATTATTAGATTCAGATTCAAAAGGAAAAATATAATTCAACGGTAAGAGGTACTGCTTCAAACAAGGATTGATAAATTGAAAAAATGACCGTACAAAAAAAGAAGCCAAAATACACGTCCACGCCGCTTATAGCAGGTAACTCTAAAAACGATGTAAAAATCGAGAAAATACTGTTAAGCAAAGAGCGAATAGACAAAGATCCATAGCGTGCGCTATACTCAATTTGTCCAAGGTCTCATATGTCTCTAGACCTTACTCTTGTTAGGTGAACTAAAAAGTAACTTGTAAAACCTTGCTCGTCGGGCAATAGACTGTCTCCAAGTCTTCATCGGGAAAGCGATAAATTATATTAAATTGTTTCCAGAGAGACTATTGAACTGCGATGAACATCTACAGATAACGAATCATTTTAGGGCAAGGTTTTGTTGGCATTTCTCAATCCTGCATTTTGCACATTTAGCTTGTCTTCCATGATGCTGAGGCAATAGTTCACCAACTGCTATTTGTGCAAACCTTTGAAGGTTAAACTTCATGTAATGCTCTAATTCCCTTGTCTGTAAACCTTTAAAGGTCTTTATTGTTTCTCCAGTTTTTCTGTCTTTCACGTTTATTATCCAGGCCTTTTGTGAATGAGGTATCTCAAACCATGTTCTTGAATCAAGAGAATTCTCGTTGGCAAAAAGTGAGTTCAGGTAGAGTAGAGTTTGCAATTTATGGTCAGGATAAGGCTCAAACGTCTGAAGATATTTGTTTGGATTAAAGGGAAATTTGGATTCTTCAACGATTAGTGTGCCTTGACTTCTGTAAACCTTGTCTGCTCGCCCATAAATCATCACGTTTGCATTAGGGTACTGGGGAAAATTCAAAGGCACTATTAGTAGCGTATTGATTGATTCATAAGCAAATTCAACGTCTTTGGTTAGGTCCGCTAGCTTTCGCTAGTTACCGGCGCCATTTCAAAATGCTCTTTTTCAAATTGCTCTTGTCTTAGGTGAGCTTTGGCACCCTCGATTGTCGCCTTGGTTGGGGGCGGCTTAATTCCTTTTAGAGCAAGCATTATTTTGAATTCGCAGTACCCCATGGAGCCGCAAAAATCTGAGACAGTTGAGACAACGCTCAAGTTGCCATGGGATACTTTGACCTCTATCATACGCTGACTCTACCATCAAGCGCATAAAAGCTTTAGCCGGTAATAGACTGAGTATAAGCTGTTCAAAGTAAGTATTAAGATAGTTCCTGTTTCTATCCATTCGGTGATTTAGTAGAGGAAATCTAAGTAGATGCTGTTAACGCTAATCTGTCTGAAAAAATACTAGACGTTTTGCTATCAAAAAAAGCTTCAAAATCCCTTTAATCACTGGCTTTCGAATTTCCAGAGAGCGCCTCATAAATTTTTATGTTAAACTAGCAATATTCTATTTGTGCCTAATTACTCAAATAAACCAGTCCTATCTGCTAGTGATGAAGAATATTCAATGCTAATCGAAGTCTGCGAAGAATTTGAGAAACAAAAAATCGACAAAATAACTCGCGAGAAATGTGGAAATCCGGCTGAAATAATTCTACGCAATCACCTCCTGAGAAGAAACCTTAACCTTTCAATGATTCCAAATGTTGCAATTCAAGGATCTAAGATCAAAAATGATCTGCTTCTTTTAAAAAACGGTATTGACCCAAACCAAAAAACCTACCCTTCAGACCAAGTAAAAATGGTTATTGAGGTTAAGAACAATGCTGTTCGAGGCAAAACTTTGGAAAATGGAAAGTGTGAAGATCTGAACAAGAGGCTGCGCTTTAAATTCAATGAGTTTGAAGCAACTACAAATGTTAGGAATTTTGGGGTTGTGGTTATTTCCGAAATGTTACTTCCTCCCAGAGGTCCTTACAAATGGCGTTTTAAAGAAGATGTGATTGGAAAAGAAAACTGTAAAGTCTTTACTTTAGTTGCCCGTCAACTTTATCCTCCTGCCGGACTCTACATCAAATCTAATATAGTGGAAATGCTTCAAAAGGGGCAGATGAAAAAAACAGGAGACTTTGAACAGTTAATCAACTACCTAAAATACTTGTAGCGAGATTTATCTGACCCAATAGAAGCATCTAAAGAAAAGAGTAACACTCACGTTATATGCGTTATTACCCATGAATATGACTGAAAAAACAAATCATATATAATAAGCACCGAGTTATTCTTAACTAAATAGCGCGGATCGCATTATCATTTTCTTTACCTTGAATCGGGATTATATGATTTAGTGACGTTCTGGGCAAGTAAATGGAGTATATGAAAAATGAGTATAACCCAAACTGGGGCAAGTAACGAAGTCCCAAAAAAACATCAACGTTCAGCTGAAGATTGCCCTGAATGTTTAAGCAAAAATCTTATTCACGATAGTGACACCGGTGAAACCATTTGCGGTGACTGCGGTTTAGTTTTGTATGAGCAAATGTTAGATAAAGGACCTGAATGGCGCGCTTTCACTCAGCAAGAAAAAGCCTCAAGAAGTCGCGTTGGCATGCCAACATCATATTCAATCCATGACAAAGGATTGTCCACAACTATCAGCCAAATTGACAGAGACGCATTCGGAAGGAAACTTCCCCAATCTACACGACTGCAGATGTGGCGTCTGCGAAAATGGCAAATCAGAAGCAGAGTCCACTCATCCACTGATCGAAACCTTGCCCAAGCAATGTCGGAACTTGAGCGTTTATCAAGCAAAGTAAACATTTCACCACCTATCAGAGAAAAAGCTGCTCTCGTCTACCGAAAAGCCCTCGACAGAGGTTTAGTCCGAGGAAGATCAATTAACGCTATCGCTGCAGCGGCACTTTATGCTGCTTGCCGAAAAAGCGGATCACCCAAAGCCCTTCGCGAAATCGCAGAAGCAAGTCTAGTAGATAAGAAGGATGTTGCAAGGTGCTATAGACTACTGTTGCAAGAGCTCGACTTTCGCATGCCAGTTTCTGACCCATTGACTTACGTTTCAAAAATTGCAGAAAAAAATGGAGTAACAGGCAAAACACAGGGTGCAGCAATAGCCATTCTTAGGAATGCTAAACAACGAAGATTTTCCGCAGGAAAAGATCCAATGGGCATGGCTGCAGCAGCACTCTACATTGCTTGCCTGCAGAATGGTGAAAAGATAACTCAAAAAGACATTGCTGAAGCTGCCGGAGTGACAGAAGTTACAGTTAGAAACCGGTACAAGACATTAAAGAAGCAGCTAAGAATTGAATTGCCAGAAAGAGCCTGATTTCTCAAGATCAACTTGAGATTTCTGAGCAAGAATAGCATTCCATACAGATTTTCTCTTTCTATAAACCGCTACTTTGCTATAACCTGCTGAAAACAAAATCCTCTGCATTTCCTGCAACGGCACAAGACGAACATGCGTTTTAGCGATTATTTCAGCGTTCTCCACTTCGTACACTCCATCCTTGATCATTTCGCTTATAATTAGCAGGTAACCTCCTTTCTTTAAGATACGTTTTATCTCTTGGAAAGAATCTGCAAGATTAGGCCAAAAATAGTAGGTCTCTATGGCAGTTACCAAATCAAAGAAGTCGTCTTTGAAACCTATTTTCTCAACTGTACCTTGCACGAAACTCACATGGTCAGTTGCGGTGAGTTTCTTGTTGACTTCTCTTGAAAAATCAACCATATCTCCAGAAGGGTCTAAACCGTACACTTTGCCGTGAACTGCTCTCCATGCTAAACGGCTAATTGTTTTTCCTCCACCGCAGCCAACATCCAAAATTATAGAATCCAACTTGATGCTCACGTGTTTAAGACCCCAAGTAGTCAAGTCCCAGTGTCCCTTGTTCATGTTTGCAGCAACATTTCTGCCTGAGACAACGGAGGGGCATCTATACTGGCTCAAATAATTTTCTGACGGTATGTTTTTCTCTTGAGGTGGCGACATACAAAATCAAACACTAAATTGTTCGGCTATTACATTGCCTTTTCGCCTTTAGCAGATTTGCTGGTTGTGAACGTAGGAGGGTTAACAGCAAAGCAGGAACCTGTGGGATTTGTAATCGCTATAGGTTTAATGTTTGTTATTGGTGTGGTTGAGTTGTTATATTTCAAACGGTAAGAAAGGCTTGATTAGAGATGGCGTAATTTCATCCTATATTACTTCGCCACCGTTGGGGCTTATAACTTGACCTACAATGAAGTTTGCGTCGTCAGAAGCTAAGTATGCCACCAAAGAAGCAATCTCTCGTGGTTTGCCCAATCTACCGATGGGAATTTGGGTTAAAAGTTGTTTTAATATTTCATCGGTCATTCCAGCGCCCGATAACATGGGTGTGTCGATGTATCCGGGAGCGACTGCATTGACGTTTATGCCTTGGGAGATTACTTCTCTTGCCACAGCATGGGTGTACCCCATTATTCCGCCTTTTGCAGCTGAATAGTGGGCGGCGCCCAAGCAACCGGTTATGCCACAAATTGATGCTATGTTTATTATTTTGCCCGACTTGTTTTTCAGCATTATTTTTAGGGCTTCGCGGGTACAGTTCATGGTCCCATAGAGGTGCACTCCAAGCATCTTGTTCCAAACATCATCTTTCATATCAACCGTTGAGGCGAAGTTCCCGATTCCAGCATTATTCACAAGTATATCTAATGTTGAAAATTCCTGAATTATCTGTTCAAACATGGCTTTTACGTCTGCGCTGCTTGAAACGTCAGCTTTCACAGCTAATGCCCTTCTGCCCATAGCTTGGATCTCTTTGACTACTTTTTCTGCTTCAGAAGTATTCATAAGGTAGTTAACTACGACGTCGGCTCCTTCTTCAGCCAAATAGAGCGCTACCGCCTCTCCAATTCCAGAATTTGCACCCGTAACTAAAGCAATTTTTCCTGAAAATTTCATATTCTCAAAACCTAACTAAATATAAATGATTCTCTTATCGATAAACGCTTCGGCCTTTTAATTTAGCAAAAAGAAGATGACAATCTTCTTCCTATATTGAAAAACTTGGCTAAGCATCGATTGTTTGAACATATTAATGACTTGGAACTAAAAAAAAAGAAGGAATATGTAGAAAGATTGCAAACGTCAGCCTATTTTTCTCTTTGCACAACAAAAGCGATTTTTACTACTGCTCGGTATTCAACGATCTTGTTGTTTTCCACTTTTGCCTTACAACTTTTCACATAAAGGGATTTAATATTCTTGATTGTCAATGCTGCTTCTGCCAATGCAATCTTTGTAGCATCTTCCCAGCTTTTAGGTGAGCTGCCTATTAACTCAATGATTTTTACAACTGCCATTTTCAAAAAAACCTCCAACATATTATATGCGTAACTATCTTTTATTTTTTGCAGCGATTGAAGCGAAGGCAATAATAGTTATTGTGTATTTTGATGGGAACAAATGCTAAACGAGTATAATCCGTTTGCACTGTAGCTCTGATGTTTTCACTGAATCTTTTTTTACCTTTTAAAATAAACCAAATGACCCATTTAACGATTTGACATAACCCGCATCACCAGAAGGATCTCTTGAATCCCCAGATCAGCCACCTTCCTAGTTTCCACCAAGGATAATTCAAGGTCAAACAAATTTGCTTGCCAAATATATGGCCAAGTTTTCAATGCTAAAGAAGACTTAGTCTTCTACTTGGAAACTAAACATCAAAGAACCACAGAGAAAGTCTAAGGCTGAAAACGAACCTTTCTAGTTATTCACTTCGCAATAGTAACGTTTGTCAACCTTCAATGCGATCAAAGGACCGGTTTTTTGAGTAGTTTCGCGTGCACTACGTAAAGAATTACTTAAAATTTTTAAAACTTGTTCTTTGCTGTTGATGTCTTCGTTTGAGCACTTGCATGTTTCCGTCTTTACAATATTTTCTGCAATAATTTGTGTTCCGCATATTTCAGCATTTTTTATTAAGGCAAATGCCACAATTCCAATTATTTCTTCTTTGCATTCTAGTTTTGTCCACAAAGATCCGTTTTTGCAAGCTTTTTCAGGGGCTGTGATTGTTGCTTTTGGGTTCTGTTTTCCGAAGGAAAGGTTAACTCGTTCTTTCCATTTCTTAAGCCAGATACTGCTCCAAACAGTAAGAGATGAGGCAAATTCAGCGGGTTCTTCTTTTTGTAGCTGCTCCATCTGTTTGACTTGATATAGGATGTTTGTTTCTTTGTTCTCAAGGTTACGGTAGAAGTTAAGATAATTCATGAAGTCTTGAACTGCGACTTGGAGGACTTTTCGGTCAGCTCCCAGAACATCTAATGTTGGTTCTGTTTCTTTTATCTTCTTTGAAAGCGCTATTTCAATGAAATTCATGTTTTCCTTTCCTCGTTATTTGATTAATGAATTCATTTAGCGTATCGTAATATAACTGGCTTAGGCTGACATCAACAATATTCCGATTTTTTACATATTTCCAAACCTGAAAAGATAGAAAGAAAAATCCAAGAAACACATAGAATTGCTAGCCTGAGAGTAAGATTCCCATTTTCATAAAAGTATTGAGATAGATGGCTGAACGTCACTTGAGGCTTGTTACGCTTTTGACTCCTTAATTTTCTCGGAGAGCGATTGTGTTTTTCCATGGCTCACAATCTTGATTCCAGTATTCAAACTAACGCGCAAGCCAATGTTTCTTAACAGCGCATACAATTGTTCGCCATCTATTTCTTTTAACTTGCCTTCTGAAATTAGACTCACAAGCTGATGCTCTATCTCTGACATTTCACTTGGATATTGCGAATGCGCCTGGTTAAAGACTTCCCAAGCTCTTCCTCTAAAAACACTATCAAGAACCTTGTGAACATCAAGAGGTTTTTGCTTTTCTTCATGAAGAGCCATTCTTCTCTGCAACTCGCTGAGTCTTTTTCGTTTTAATGCTTCTAACTCATCATCGCTCATTGAATATCACAATTCTATCCTCAAATCTGATAACATAAAGGTAGACAAGCTTATTTGTTCGGTGGTTCTACTCTCACAACTATGATTCTGCAAGAATCGTTCTATCAACAGGACACAATCAATGTTGCCAGAGAACTTTTAGGAAAAATTCTAGTTCATAACTCAAAAGAAGGAACGACCTCGGGAAGAATCGTTGAAACAGAAGCATACCTCGGACCTGAAGATCGAGCAGCACACAGTTCAGGAGGCCGGCGAACAGCTAGAAACGAAGTTATGTACGGGAAAAAAGGACATGCCTATGTTTATTTTATCTACGGGATGTACTACTGCTTAAACATAACCGCTGGCAATTTATCGGGAAAACCTGAGGCCGTTCTAATTCGTGCTCTTGAACCAGTAACGGGCGAGGAAATTATGGCAAAACGCCGCAGCCAACAAGGGAAGATTGCTAACTTGACGAACGGTCCAAGCAAACTTTGCATGGCTATGGGTATTTCAAAAGTTCAAAACAAAAAAGACATAACTGCACCACCATTGTATGTTGAGGATGCATCATTGGTTTCTCAAGATCTTATCGTGGAAACAAGTCGTATAGGCGTAGATTATTCTGGCGAGTGGAAAAATAAGCCCTGGCGATTCTACATCAGAAACAACAGGTTTGTTTCCGTAAAATAAGATTCATATCTAATATTGAAACACCTCTAAACGCCCAGCCAGAACTCGCCTGAAAACTACTCTTTTAAATTATGAAGGGTAATAAAGTAACTAACAAGACAAGAGTTACACAAGCAACCGTTGCTCCAATAGTTATTGAACGGATAGATTTTTCACTTATACGCTTACCCACTGCTCTTTTCAAAGTTATGTCAAATATTCGACCTCCATCCAAGGGGTAAATTGGTAGGGCATTGAAGATTGCCAGGTTGAAGTTGACAAACCAGATCCAAAAAAGGCCGTTCGCAAATATTTGCCATTGAGGTATTGGATTTGAATAGAAAGGTGCCAAGAAATTAGAATATGGCACAAGACCGGAAGCTAAGGTTGGAGGGACCAAATACATGGACAGCCTTTCTAAAGAGAATGTTCGATAATTCTCTAATCTTTGTTCAGTAAATAAATCGTAGCTAGATACTCCCATGATAGTGCGGTTTTCAGATACGGTCAGGTTAACAGTTGTGGAAAATCTATACTTCCAGTTATCACCCCTTGCCACTGTCACTTGGATTGTATCTCCAGCCTTTTTATTGTCTAATATCGCTCTTAGCTGCGTGGAGTTGTTGATTGTTGCATTGTCGATTGAAACAAAGACATCTTTTGGCAATAGCCCAGCAGATTGCGCTGGAAATCCAGCAGAGACATCGTTTATATATACGCCATCAATAGCTGGAGTTAAGCTACCAATAAGCAACAAAACACCTAACAGGCATACTGCTGCAACAACGACGTTTGCACCAACTCCACCAGCCATAACTTTTAGGGCAGAACGAGGTTTAGCTATCTTTATTTGCTCTTCATCAACATCAACGAAAGCACCAATAGGAACAAACAAGAAAAACAACAATCCACTCGACTTAACATTTAATCCAACATTTCGGGCAATAACTCCATGCGCGCCTTCATGAATCGCTATAGCAAATACTATTGCAATCCACCCATAAACTATAGGAAGCATAGGATTGATTCCGGGCAACAAGAGTATTGATCCTGGTCCCAAATCCCTAATTACTTGTCCAACCCCTGGATTAGACAACAAACCAATTAGGCTATTAACCAAGAGGTAGAGAGCAATTCCGGCAACGAAGGGCACAAGAACAAGACCCAACCACGAAAAATACCGCGAAGTTCGAATTGAACCTAACTTGTCAAAAACTCCTGCAAACCGCTTTGTCCTAACAATTAGCATTGGAAAATTAAATTCTACTCTTGGCTGCTTCTCTTCCGCCTTATCGCCTTCTATATTTTCAGGTGCCACGTGTGCAATCGCTCGCTACGAAAATTCTGTTTTCTAAAAAATAAACCTTTAGCACAAGAAATAAAAAAACCAGCATTATAACCACAAAAAGAAAAAGAATAGAAATTCGGTATAAATGCCGCATGAACATTGGCGGGTCCAACGGTTTTCAGTAAATCTTGACGACATTTATACCGATGCCTCCTGGGTGTATTAGCTGTTTTAGTTATTGGCTGAGCGTTTGAAGTTGGTAGTTTTGGAGGTCTTCGGGTTGCCTTTGAATCATCCAAGTAAGCTGATGCCAAATCGCTTGGAAGCTCGCATACACGCTTCAAGAGCTCTTGCTCATCTTTCAACAATCATCTTTCACCTCCAACGACCGCAAAACCCTCCAAATTAATCCAGACAAAAAGCAAACTTTCAGCGATGGCACATTTTTCTATACTTTAACAACCGCACCGCCAAATACACGGCTGAAAAAATAATGAAAACGCTATCTAAGGCATTAGGGAACCCTGGAAAAAACACCCAATGATCAAAGTATGTGACAAATTTTAGGGCGACGGCGATGCATCCGAGGATACAAATAATAATTAATGCGTCATCGAAGAATTGACGCCAAGTTACCTCTGTTTTGTACAGAATTTCATCGTCATTTTCATAGGAATTGCAAAAGCCTGCTCTTCATCGAGGTGGCTGTACATTTTTTAAGTTCAACAAATACGAACAGGCTCAAAGCAAGTGATAACTTAATTCTAGTCAGTTCAAATCTCCTAGATCAGCAGACAATACGTTTGCATTTTTATGAGGTTTAGAAGGGGAAGACAACTGAGGCTATCCAAACTATCAGTAGAGCATTGAACACTGCGCCAGTTCCTACTTTACCGGTATTTTTGTAGAACCACCATGAACATGCCGTGGTTATTATGAATATAGGGATAATTATCCATAGGAATTCTACTAGAAACCCGAAGGTGCCTGGTAGAATCCAGATGTTGAAAAATACTTTCGGTAAATACTGCAAACAAATTATGGCGAGAAAGGGCGCTATCTTTATTAAAACTGTTTTGGCGCAGTTGCGCAAGTCGACCCAATTACCTTGTTGTCTTTGTTGTGTCTTGTCAATCAATTCATGAAGATATAATCCCTCTGCCGCAAAATATGCCAGCGAAAATGGCAGAAAGACAAGAAAGGCGCCAAGGCGTCTTACTGAGGATATAACTTGAAACAAGGGCGCGATTATTCTCAGATTCAAACCAAACAATGTATCCAGAGAGCTTGCGACAACAAAAAGTATTACAAAAAGCACTATTGCTACTAGCCAATCCTTTAGATCAAATGTCCGTTGGAGAGTCTCCTTTAGTCCGATTTTTGAAATTAATAGTTTTAGTAAGTTTTTAGCCATTAGCAGTAACCCAATTATTCCAGTTGCCAGCATCCACCATGCTATTGAGGCACCGAAAATCAAGGGAGGAAATGCGATAGCGAAGCCTACAAAAACCATTGGAAGAAACAAGGCTAGGTTGAGTGCGTCCCAAACTGCGTATGCTCTCCAGTTTCCAAGCGTTGCAAATCTTTTTGTGGGAAAGTTTTTCTGTTTTTTTGACCCGATGCTGCGTTTGACGGGGAAAAATGCCAAAAAAATAATCCCGAATAACCCGACAATAGCAGCTAAAATTGCAGCTTCGCGCTCTAAATAGGTCAGATTTGAGTTGAGTTTTGTTTCTGGAGCCGTTGCGGTTTTGAATGTGTTTTGCATCCATACGATGGTTTGCGTGATTACAGTCGGGTCAAGTGGTTCGAAAAGGTGGGTGGTTGTTGGCGTGAAGAGTTTTCTTGCTGTTTGGGATTGAAAATCGCCGTAGAGAACGCTTGGGACTACAGTTTGATTAGTGTCGAAGGCTGAGGGCAACTCTTTAGTGGCAAGTTCGGTTAGGTTGAAAAGAACATCGTATTTTCCAACGACCACGAGCAGGTTTTTGGGAAACGTCGAGTTGAACGTGCCATATTCTGGGTCTTGGGCAACATTACCTAATCCTCCTGCGATGAGAACTACCGCGTTTATTTGGGCGTCTTCAGTAGCTGTTGCTCTGGCTGCTCCTCCTCCTAGACTATGACCTATCAAGCCAATGGCAGATGAATTAACAAACGGCTGAGACCTCAGATACTGCACTGCTGCTGTAACGCCAAAGCTTGGCTCATTTATTCCGTCTTCGATAGTTCCTCCCGATTTCCCGTGACCAAGTAAATCTAAGCAAAGAACAACAAAACCTCTTCGGGATAACTCGAGTCCAAGGCTGCTCATCATATCCTTTGACTCACTTATTCCATGTGCAACAACAATGGCGGGAACACGATTATCAGCTGAAGCATAGGCAGGTCGATACAATAATCCGCTCAACTCTTTGTCGCCATCATTTATAACTACGGTATTGACCACCAGTTTTCCAAAATCAGAATTTAAGAGTATAGCAGTGGATGCTCCCAAAAGAAAAACTAATGCCAAAATAGTCGCTGCCACTATTCGTACATGAGAGCTCTTCATGGGTCGCGCCAATTATAATTTGAAAGCTGATACCTTTTAAGCATTAAGCCATTTCTACTTCAAGAAACGTAAACACTAAGACCGTTTAGCGTAAACGGTGAATACTCATGATTATCCATTTGCAGAAGTGTAATAAAATTTAAGAAGAAAAATTGATTAACCGCTGACTTTCTATTCAAAATTACTCCCATTTTCCGATAATTTGTTTAAATTGCATCTGAACCACACGACAATCCTTACACCAAAACCTCCGCACCTTTAAAACAGTGCGCTTTTTCTGACCTGGTGGCAGGTACAACTGGACGGATCCAACGCAAGATTCTACAACCTCAAATTCGAAGTCCAAGACGCAGCCAAGACGCTGTTGCCTTTTATTCAAATAGGAACTGACGGTGGCTTCCTCAAATCTGCTGCACCATTGACTTCTCTGCTTGTGGCTCCGGGCGAGAGAGCAGACGTACTTGTTGATTTCTATATCCTCAAAAACCTACCTGCCAACACCAAGGTAATATTGAAGAACGACGCACCAGCTCCCTATCCTGACGGAATGACGAACCCCAGCAATCCTCTTGGTGACCCAAACAATCCTGGTTTCCAAAGTACGGTGGGTCAGATAATGCAATTTACAGTTCAACCTACCAAAGGGCTCAAAAATGCAGTTCTTCCAACTACACTCAACCCAACTCTTGCTTCCCAGTTGCCAAATACCGCTGGAACAAAGAGGTTCCTGACCCTTACAGAAGTTAACGCTTTGAATCCTGACACCGGTGAGATGGTTACTGAGATTATAACTCTCAATGGACAAAGATACGATGGCGCTTTGACTGAAACCCCAAGAGTAGGATCAACCGAAGACTGGTACATAATCAACCTTACACCAGACACACATCCCATACACCTACACCTTACCCAGTTCCAACTCGTAAGTCGCACCCCCTTCAGAGCAGGTGACTACAAGACCGACTGCCTTAACCAGCAAACCTACAAAGATCTTCCATTCCCCGACACTTACATACCGACGTCGTTGGATCCATCAGGGTACGCCTTTGCATTCTGAGCAATATTTAATGACGTAGAATTTACTATAAAAGTTGAAATCAATAAAACAGTTATGAAAATTACTAATTTCTTTAATTTCATTTAAGATAAATTGATTGCTTCCTTTAATAAGATTTCTCAAAAGAGTGGAGTGGGCTAAGTAAGAAGGATGTAGGAAACAATCTCCTTATCCACGCTGAAAACGTTAATTGTATTAAACCTCAAGTTAAGTTCATTTGTTTTTTGACCATTTTCTTGTTTAAAACAGTTGAAAAACGAAGATTAGATGCTAGCTGAAAGTGCAGTTTCCCAGTTGACATTGCCTATAAGTAAGTTTTGTCCTAAACGTGCTTTCCCAGAGGTTGAAAAGGATTGTTTGATCAAATAGTAATTGATTGCCAAACGCAAAAAGAACATTTTAGCTGTGAATACTGTTTAGTAAAAAGATCCTGCAGACTGCACCTTGAGGTTAAAGAAGTGCATGAAAGAGAACCCTCAAGCGTGACAGTTCAGTTTCAAGTCATAGAGCCCGAGTTCTTTGTGTAACGAATGTGCCTTCAAAACATGCGATGCTTGTGGAAACGAAGGCGCCAGAGTTGCGCTAAACTCCTAATAACTCAACCCACTCAAATAAGCTGGCAAATACAATATCGAACCCTTCCTTTGGGCGCTTCTTGAAAATGTTATATCCAACTAGCCACCATAACACCAAGTAGTCAGTCCGGGAGAGACGAAAATGATAACTGGGTCAACCCTGACTAGCAAAGCAAAGATAAGCAGCAATTTCCGCAAACTTCTGGTTTTAGCTTTTGTTTTAGTTTTTGCCCTTCCAACAATTAATCTGCCAACTAGTGGAGGACAAAGCGGTCCGGATGGAACCCTTGACTATTACCCTAAGCAGGGGCCTGCTGGAACCCGAGTGACTATTTCCGGTTCAGGTTTTACTTGGCTGGAGGATTTAGGAGTGACCGAGTTACTTGTTCAATGGGATATTGAGTGGAACGGACCAGTATTGGCACGTGCTCCACTTAAGGGGGGAAGTTTCAATTGCTCGATTGTTATTCCTGAATCATGGGATCCTGTCCCGGGCACTCACGCAATCTTATTTGTGTACTATATTAATACCCAGAACACTAAAGCAAGCTTCTATGTCGATTTCTATATAACTGCGGGTTTAGTTACGCCTCAACCTACAAGTTCACCTACTCCAAAACCCGGGGTCATATCAGGAGTTGTGGAAGATGGACATGGTCACAGACTGCCAAAAGTTGCAGTGATGCTAATGTGGCATTTCAACGACTACCGTTTTCTAAGTGTCTCCACTTTCACAGACAATCAAGGTATCTACCAAATTGCCAGCGACCAAATTACTGTACCTATGCCTGCTGGCACAAGGGGTTATCTGGTTGTGGATTTAAAAGACGAAGATAGCATTATTGAAGTTCGCGACGAAAGCGTCAGCCTAGCTACTATCGTTAGCTGCGAGTTTGGCGATATACCCCGAACTGGAGCTGCAAGGGAATGGTTCGAAATACAAACCGACGCAGACCTCAATAGAAACCTAATCTTTCCAGCAACAGCTAGTTTGGCACTTCCGTTACCCATTGATTTGCCGTATCAACCTGGACACTCAGATGACAACGCCATAACTTACTACTATGCCTATTTGGCGGTGATGTTTTATCGTGATGAGCTTGGAGTTGTTTTTGGCCGCAGAGGCGATTGCGTACATACACCTTTGCCTATAAGAACTTGGTCAGCCCAAGACACAGCCTACCAAAACGATCCGCCATTATGGAGCACTGATGATTTCATCTCAATTAAGACAGATGACAGCTCATTTAATGATAGGAATGCTCCAAAAAATAGGGAGTGGCATGAATTCTCTCACTACATAATGACGGAAGTCTATAATGATGTGCGGGCTATGGTTTGTTCGGCAGAGGAAAACGATGACCTGAATGGCAATGGCAACATTGAACCAAACGAATATAGTGACGTAAACCAAAACACGGTGTTTGATAGCGATGGAAATCACGGTCCAATTGTAGGACCTCATGTTGCCGCTAATAATGACTATTTCAATAATCTTGCAACAACAGATTCCATCGTTGAAGGTTTTGCCGTATTTATGGGTTGCGTCATAGCTGATTGGGCTCAAAAGAACAATTGGCATTACCGAAATGACAATGAACCCCCACACCACTACCCCGTTTCCAACAGCTTCCTCATCGAGGAAGAGAGAAACAGAGATTTTGACAATGAAGAAATCTGTGTCGCCTCCATACTCTGGGACTTCTATGATGATTTCAATACTGCTGAAGAAGACCAAATCCAAGTTTCCATCCAAACCCTCTGGTCAATAATCAAAAGCAAGTACGAGTTCCCAAAATACTATGACCTAGGCCGAAGTCAAACTGAACTGCGAAGCTGGACAGGAGATACATACGCGGGAGGTACAAATCCTCAAGAAACCGAAAAAAGAAATATTCTCCACATCAAAGACCTCTATGACGCGTTAGTTGTGAGTTTGTATTATGAAAAAAATGTTATTGATGATGTTTTTCTCTGGCATGACGTTGTTGTACGAGGCGAATTCTTCATAGACCGAAACGATAACGACGTTTATGAGCAAGGAATAGATTTGTGGCTGCCAGAGTTTGATTTAGACGGAAACAACCGATACACAGCTCCAAATGAGCAATCTACAACCAACAAGACCTTAACATCCATTGTACGCAAGTTTTCAGGAGAACAAATAGAAGTAATCACCAACACATACGAAGATTTCGAAAGCGGAAACGATGCAATCAACTACATTTACCCTTCAGATGAATCAATTTCTTTATCTGTTGATGTTCAAGGAAGATTAAACGGTACCTACGGTTTGAATATGGATTTATCGGTTGTGGATTGGTCAGCTATTATGATTAACAAACCCTTGGATGCCACAGGTACTAGCTCTATTCAGTTTTGGAGTAAAGCCCCATCTGATGTCAGATTTGAGGCGCAACTAGCAAATTCAGAATAGCGTCTGGATTTCCCCTATGCTCCAGGGAACAGGACAATGGAAACTCTATACGGTCCGCTACACAGAACTAATACTCCAACTAGACATTACGCAAACTGGATCTACAACTTTTGACAAGAGCAACATTAACTATTTTGCACTCAACTACACCACAATTGGAAGCTACACAGTATATGTTGACACTGTAACCACCGATATAGTTCAGACTCCAACTGGAATTACAGTAGATGAGGAAGAACAAGTTGCCACACAAATCATCAAAGGAGAACCCATAATTATCTATGGAATTGGCAGCTCTGGGAGAGCTTACCGAAGAAATATACAACCTACCCCAGGCTCTTTTATCCAAGTCAAATCTGACAGCCTACCAGCAACCTTAAACGTTAAAGTAGATTTTAACGCCCCCTACGACTACTTAGACTACTCCTACACCGTGGATATTACTAAGTCACCTATGGACGTAAACATAATCGCACCCAACGACGGCACCGTAACCCTGACTTTAGACAAATCAGGATCACCCACCGGCAAACCACTAATGATTAATAGTACTTATTATTGGGATAATGTTGGCAAACAAGACTACTTAGCAGTCTATGACTCTGAATCCTTCAATCTTCTTAGCTTATTCTCATCTCGAACTAATCTAATTGTATTAACCGTTGTTGCTGTGGTCATTATCGCGTGCCTAGCATTATTAGCAAGGCGAAGAAAAAAGAACAAATTCAATAAGAGCAAACCTTTCGAGTTTCCTATCCCACCCCCTCCCCCACCCTACTAACTAACCGCAAAAAAATGAAAAATTAAATATTGAAAGAAAAACATAAAACCTAACTAAACAAACTGCAAGTCAAATGAAGGGCGACAACTTGACTTACTACGGACTCAAATATACCCTTATAGGAACAGTTCTGCTAATAGGAGGCATAGCATTCTTGGTTGCCGAAGTATCCAACCAAGGTTTTCTTTGGGGTGCTCTATACAGTGGCGTTTGGGGTATACTTGCACCATTTGTACTTATCTTTCTAGGTGCTGCACTAATATATTTAGGAATTTCTGATGCTAAAGAAAAACAACGCAAACCAAAAAAATCTTGATCTAGGAAAATTATACTAAATTACTCACTATTACCATCTAAAATGAAGCACGCGAGCGCTAAGTTATCTACGATAGTTTTATAAACAAACTATTACAATTAGCAAGCAGAGATTTAGCAAACGCGCTTCTGGAACATTGGTGGGGTGTTTAGCTATGTCTTATAGATTAGACCGTAAAGGTACCCTTGTGATTCTTATTATAGTCTTACTCGTTCTCCCAGCTTTGCCACCAATTCTAAAGGTTCAAGACCAAGCTGGAGTATCCGCGGAAGAGTCGACTAATCAAGCACAGATAATTGTTAATCCCAATCAGGGCAAACGAGGCAGCATAATCGAAATCACATTAACAAATCAAGTCGTCCAACTCGGTTCGCTCGTCACATCTATCAAACCAGAAGGCGTAATTATCCTGATGCGAGATGTGAGCAAGGATGGCAAGATTGGTTCCTATGGCGAGTTTCATTTAATCCCAGTCTATCAAGGTGATGTTCAGCCGGATTGGGTGGAAATAGCGAAAGATACATGGAAGAGATCGTACTACGTTTATGAGGCGGCGATGGAAGGACCAAATATCATAAGTTGTGGTGACCTTCAAACCCCCTTCACAGTTATTGGGAACCAACCCGTACCTGAGACAAATCCCCCGCGCAACTGCCGAGTACATGGAAAAGCATTCATTAAAACAAGTACAGGTTTTGCAAGTAATCCTGAAGTACAACTTCCTTTTGCGAAAGTCGTACTTGTTTATCGAAATTCTATGTCTAGTCCTTGGATTTATTCAACACCCATAACATATACTGGAGAAAATGGTGAATACGAGTTCTCTCTACAAACTTGGTATTGAAGCCAATAGTGAATCCTGGCTGTTTTATGGCGAAACTGCAAGGGAGGAGGATGCCGTAATAACCCTATTATGGGATCTTGTCGATAATACTCAGGATAATTGGATCAGGCAGGAATATAATAGAGAGGCTACAGCAAAAGACACTATCCAAATAAGCATTGGAGAGCTTTGGCAGATTATGAGACAAGAAAGCACAAACACTGTTTTTGCTTTGTATACTAACTTATGCAGCGCTTTTCCAAATCAAGAAGATACATTGAGTCGTTTGTTTATTGAGTGCGGGTTTTTTGCCGATCGAGAAATAGGTGATGGCAGATATAATCCTGCTCTGGGTCCTGAAACAACAGAAATTTTTTGTGGTGGACCTCAAAAAACCACCATCATACAGGGTGTGGAATCTTTTATATTTAGAGATCTGGGATGTGGACACATAAGACCTTATGGTCAAGTTTATACTAATGAAGTAGACATCATTGGCGCCGCTACCAATTATGAATTTCCGAATAGAAGAAACCATTTGATTGTAAAAGGCTCTTTTATTCTAATTAAGAACCCTGAGATTGATAATTTTCTTGTTGATGTCAAATTTGAGAATGGCTTAGAGTTGCTTAATTATCAAATCGAAAACAAAGCCATAGACGGATTGTTGTACTTAGTTTTGCCACCACCATACTACGCAGCAACAGCAACCATAACTCCAATTTCAGACCAATATGAAGCTATAGAACCACTGATCGTTAAATCGTCAGACTATTTCAGCGCCTTAGATCCTGAAAAATCCAGCTTTCTTACTTACAAGTTCACCTTGAAACTCGCGCAAGATACTTCGGGGACTAACCCAATGAACTTGACGAATCTTCTCAACACGCTTTTCCCCTTCTTTATTTTATTAATCTTGATAGTAGTTCTCGCATTGGTTGCGCGGGTTTTTCTTGGTAGGAGGAGAAAGCATGGCAATGTTTCCTCTTATTCAGATGGGATAACCACAATAGTTAATATCAACAATAACCAACCAGCCCAATACAAGCAAAATCCCGTTCAACAGCCAATACCACCTCCCCCTCCAGTGGGAAACCCAAACAACATAAAAATAATTTGTCCTAACTGCGGAATACAGCTTAATGCTAGGGACAAATTCTGCAATTCTTGCGGTCAAAGAATCCAAATGTAAAAACAAATCTGAGCCCCCGAAGGGGTAATTGCAGTTGTTCTTAATACAATCGGTGGATTCGCAGTCATGATTAGAGAATAATCTGTTTTTAACATTCTCACATAGTCAATATACTTAGCGAATGCCTAAGAAAACCCAGTAATCGCTGATTCTGGAGCTATTCAGATATGTGTATTTTACGCGAGTACTTGCACCTAATTAGGTGAGAACACCAGCGTCCTCGAAAATTAAGAAAAAAGAGGAATCAAAAAAAAGAAAAAGTGGAACATTGCTTTCAGTATAAAAGTGCACGTAAGTTGGCGGGTCCGACGGGAATTGAACCCGCGACCCTCGGATTAAGAGTCCGATGCTCTAGCCTGACTGAGCTACGGACCCGCATGATTTAAAAAAGGGTTTCATTGAGTAATATAGAGCTTGTGGTTTTGTTGTTGCAGCTTGATGCAGTGAAGACTAATGGCAAAGTAACACTTTTACTATTTTGCGAACTCTATGTTCATGAGCTTTCTGAACTGTAGCTGGGAGGCAAATCGAATGCTTATATATTTTCAATAATCACTCAAACATAGAGGAGCAACGGATGACTTCTGCAGAAAAAATTGTTTTAAACCCAATAGGCTATGTAAAAACCTGCGGCTGAAAGCGAAGTTAAAGATAAATCAGTTTATTCACAGATAATTGTTCACGATGATTTGGTTGATGGCTTAAGCGGTATCTCTGGTTTTTCTCATTTGTTTATTTTATTCTACCTTAACCAAATCACCGTTAAGCAACGGGAAACATTGAAGGTTCATCCAAGAGGAAGGCAAGATATGCCTTTAACAGGTGTTTTCGCAGCCCGCACCATGCTGCGGCCAAACCCGATCGGGTTAACACTTGTGGAACTTGTAAAAGTTGAGGGAAATGTTTTGACCATTAAGGGTTTAGATGCTTACGACGGATCCCCCGTTTTAGACATAAAACCCTATGATTTTTGGGATGTAGCAGAAAACGCTAAAGTTCCCGATTGGTGGAAAAAACTAAATGAAAAAAGCCTTGGGCTAAAGTAAGTCGCCGACGCCGTATTTGGCATCTATTGCTTCTAATAGTGCTTTTCGAAGGTCCTCACCCTTCAATCCCTCTATCTTTAAAGCTCCAAACACTTCAGCCAACTCCGAATCTTTACATACATCTTTTAGCCAATTTTCAAAGTCGCCCCGATACAAATGAAACTCCAAAGAATCAACTATGACCTGCTTGATTAACCTATAAAATTCCTCCATCGAATACGCAGTAAAACCTATCGGCTTATCAATTTCAACGTAAAATATAAAACTCATCTCGCTGGAAACAGGTGTAAACATCTTAAGCACAGTTCTTCCTTTTTCAGTTAAACCAAATCCACCGCCTACTTTACGCAAAAAGCCTTCTTTAGCAAGCTCCTGCAATTCTACCATAGTTTGATTTGGACTTAAGTTTACAGATTGTGCAAACATGTTCATATCCATGCGGTTTTTTGCTTCATTCATTGTCTTCAAAATTTTGATATGTTCTTCTTTCAAGAAGCTTGCCTCACAATCTATAATAGTGGAGGGAGCGAAATTTAAAGGTGTCAATCTGAACGGCAAGTTTTTTCTATGCCACTAAAATAAACATTAACAGGGGAACTTTATGAACCAAAATTACATCATTGTTCTGGTTACCACTGCAACCAAATCGGAAGCAGAAAAAATCAGCGAAACACTTCTAAAAGAAAAATTAATCGCATGCGCAAATATCATCCACCCAGCCGTATCTTTCTTTAATTGGCAAGGCAAAATGGACAAATGCGAGGAATGCCTGGTGGTTATGAAATCTCGCAGGGATTTGTTTGCAGAGTTGGACAAGCGGGTGAAAGAGTTGCATAGTTATGATGTTCCTGAGGTTTTGGCGCTGCCCATTGTTGACGGTTCAGACGCTTATCTGGCGTGGCTGAGTAGTGTCCTGAGGTAAACTACTGTACATTTCCAAGAACTTCCCAGTATTTCTATGTTCTCTCGCTAAGACACCGGCGAATATGACTTGTTTAACTAGTTTGTTATAGATGCAGGATCTTAGGAGTCATAAAATTCTATTTCTCGTATCCTTAGTTTCCGTTTCCGTTTTGCCAGCTTAAATGTACAATTTTGTACAGATAAGCCTTAAATAATGCATAACAGTATGATTGTGAACTATACTGGAGCATTATCACAATGGGGAATCGCCTTTGGCAAAACACAAACCACAGTAAACCCATTAAACTACGTTAAATTCAACTACACAAACAACCCACTTGAAATATTTATTAAACTCCACCAAAAATACAAAACCACATACCTTCTAGAATCAATAGAAGGACCACAAAAACTTGCCCAATACTCATTCTTAGGGTTTGACCCAAAAACAATCATAACAACCAAAAACGGCACAGTCACCGTAACCAACACTAAAACAGGCCAAACCACAAAACAAAAAACCAATGACCCCTTCAAAGTCATTCAAGAACAACTGCGAACCTACAAAAATGACATGGTTGATTTTCGTTTTGTTGGCGGAGCACTTGGGTACATATCCTATGACGCAATAAGATACATCGAGAAACTGCCCAACCAAAAACCTGACGATCTGGGTTTTCCTGATTTAGAAATGGGCGTTTTTGAGGATGGGGTTGTCTTTGACCACACAATCAATCAAGCTTATTATTATTTTAGAACCGAAAATCGGTTAGCTGAAATTTTGGAATTACTCATAGAACCAGATACGCCAGAAGAACAATTCACATTTACGCCGCCCACCGTAAACACCACTAAAGAGGACTTTGAAGCAGCTGTCGCCAAAGCCAAACAATACGTTACTGCAGGAGACATATTCCAAGTTGTCTTATCCAAACGCTTCCAATTTCAATACAGCGGCAGTCTTTTAACCTTCTACAAAAGTTTACGCCAGATTAACCCTTCACCCTACATGTTCTTCTACAAATCTGATCAACATCAAATTGTTGGTGCCAGCCCAGAAATGCTAGTTCGCGTCGACAACCAAAAAGTAATAACTTTCCCAATTGCAGGCACAGCACCCGTTACGGCAAACAAAGAAGAGAACCTGCGTCTTGGCAACGAATTATTAAACGACCAAAAAGAACGCGCCGAACATGTTATGCTAGTAGATTTGGCAAGAAATGATGTTGGCAAAATAAGCCGATACGGAAGCGTAACTGTTCCCGAGTTTATGCAAATTCACCAGTTCAGTCATGTCCAACATATTGTTTCCCAGGTTTCAGGCGACTTGAAAGAGGGCTTAGAGAGTTTTGATGCAATAAAAGCAGTGTTTCCTGCAGGTACAGTTTCTGGTGCACCTAAAGTTCGCGCTATGCAAATAATTGAGGAACTTGAGCCCTCTCACCGTGGACCCTATGCAGGTGCAGTTGGCTATTTCAGCTGCAACGGCAACTCTGACTTTGCCATAACCATTCGAACATTATTCTCGGAAGGTAACAAAGCATACATTCAAGCGGGCGCAGGCATTGTCGCTGATTCGATACCTGAAAAAGAGTGGTTTGAAACTGACCAAAAAGCCCAGGCACTCATGAAAGCGCTTGAACATGCAGCAGGAGACAAATAATCATGAAAGTCTTAGTCATCGACAACTATGACTCATTCGTCTACAATCTTGTCCAATACATAGGTGAACTAGGCGCAGAAACCGTGGTTTACCGAAACGACCAAATTACCCTGCTGGAAGCTGCTAAAATGAAGCCAGACCGCATCGTTATATCGCCCGGACCAGGCAATCCTGAAGATGACAAATTCTTTGGTGTATGTAAATCCATCCTACAAACGTTGAGCCCGACTATTCCAACCTTGGGTGTTTGTCTTGGGCATCAGGGAATCATCCACACATACGGCGGCAAAGTCGTTAACGCCAAAAAACTCATGCACGGAAAAACCTGCACTATAAAACACAACCAAAAAACAATCTTCAGGGGAGTCCGCAACCCTTTGACCGCGATCTCGGTACCATTCACTTGCTGGTGAACGCGAATCTATCCCCGATTGTCTCGAAATTACCGCTGAATCTGTTGAAGATGGCGAAATCATGGGTATACGCCACGTAAAATATCCGATTTATGGAGTGCAATTCCATCCAGAATCCATACTCTGCGAAGATGGCAAACTAATAATCAAGAACTTCTTGGAGGGCAAACAATGATTCGGGAAGGGATTCAGAAACTTATCGAAGGTATCAATTTGACCTTTGAGGAATCGGATGCAATCATGCGTGAAGTCATGTCGGGTAAAGCAACAAACGCTCAAACCGCTGCATTCTTAACTGCCCTGCGAATGAAAGGTGAAAGCGTTGAAGAATTAATTGCGTTCACATCAGTAATGCGATCCAACTGCTGTACAATCCATCCCAAAGTAATAGGACGCCTAGTCGACACATGCGGCACTGGCGGCGACAAAACAAAAACCTTCAACATAAGCACGGCAACCGCATTTGTGATTGCAGGCGTTGGAGTATCAGTTGCAAAACATGGGAACAGGGCAGTTACGGGCAAAAGCGGGAGTGCAGACGTACTGGAAAAACTTGGCTTAAACATAAACTTGGAGCCAAAACAAGTTGAAAGTATAATTGAAAAGATCGGGGTTGGATTCATGTTTGCTCCGGCGTTCCATCCCGCAATGAAATACGCAGCAGAAACCAGATGCGAAATCGGTATACGAACTGTATTCAATGTCCTCGGGCCATTGTCTAATCCGGCATGTGCTAATGCCCAATTACTCGGAGTCTATGACTCAAAACTGGTGGTTCCTATGGCTTCTGCTTTAGATAAGTTGGGTTGCATTGAAGCGATGGTTGTGCATGGACTTGATGGGCTAGACGAAATTTCAACGGTTGGAAAAACAGTTATCGCCCACTTAAAGAAAGGTAACGTAACAAAATTAGAATTTGCTCCCAGCAATTTTGGAGTAAAAACAGCGGCAATAGCAGATTTGCAATCATCCACCGCAGAGGAAAGTTCTGAAATAATCTTCAAAATTCTAAGCGGCAAAACAATTAATGATTCAAAAGCTGAGATTGTGCTGGTTAACAGTGCTGCAGGAATTATAGTCGGAGACAAAGCAGACAACTTCGCAGAAGGCATGGAACTTGCCCGAAAATCAATTACGAACGGAACCGCCTATGCCAAACTAAAAGACTTAGTCAAAGCGTCAGGTGGAAGTTTACAGAGACTTGAGGAGTTGGAAGCAAAATATGAGTGATTTTCTAGATGCATTGGCAATGGATGCCACAAAGACAATTGACAGCGGATACTACCAAACAAAGGGATCTATAAAACAGCCAAAGATCAGCTTAAAACAAGCAATCTTAGAATGCAAAGCTAACCCTGTGATAACTGAGATTAAAGCAGCTTCGCCATCTCTTGGAACAATTAGAACCCAGGTGAACCCAAAAGAAATTGCTCGAGCCATGGAAAAGGGAGGCGCAATCGGAATTTCGGTTTTGACTGAACCTAAACATTTCCATGGTTCTTTATCCACACTCATCCAAGCAAGAGAAGCTACCAAACTGCCCATAATTATGAAGGACATAATTCTTGTTGCCGACCAGATAGAGGTAGCCGCACAAATTGGAGCCAATGCCGTTTTGTTGATTCAAGCGCTTTTTGATAAAGGATGCAGCGAAATGAGCGTAGATAAGACAATAGCGTTTGCTCATTCAAAAGGTCTTGAAGTTTTTTTGGAAACCCACACTGAGGAGGAGTTCAGATTTGCGGTTGAAACCAAGGCAGATCTTGTTGGAATTAACAACAGAAATCTTGGAACCCTAAAAATCGATTTAAACACGACCAAAGAAATCCTAAAAAACAATAATGATTGTGGCAAAGTAATAGTGAGTGAAAGCGGAATCAAGAACTCCAATGACCTGCGATTCCTACGTGAATGTGGCGCCAAGGCTTTCCTCATCGGTTCAAGCATAATGTTAACAGAAAACATCGAAGAAAAAGTAAAGGAGTTTGTAAAAGCATGAAACTAAGCAACTATCCAGTTGACGGTAAATACGGCAAGTTTGGAGGACGCTTTGTTCCCGAAGTTCTAATGGACGCAATCAGCGAACTCGAGAAAGCCTACGATAAAACTAAAAAAGACCTTCAGTTTCAAAAAGAATTGGACTATTACCTATCCGAATTTGTGGGCAGACCAACCCCCCTTTACCTTGCCGAGAATCTTACTCGTAAATTAGGAGGTGCAAAGATCTATCTCAAACGCGAAGATCTGGCTCACGGTGGAGCCCATAAAATCAACAACACCATCGGCCAGGCATTGCTCGCCAAGCGAATGGGCAAAACTCGAATAATTGCTGAGACTGGGGCGGGACAGCATGGAGTAGCAACAGCAATTGCGTGCGCGGCTTTGGGCTTGAAAGCTGAAATTTACATGGGTACAGAAGATTGCGAACGTCAGCGCCTCAACGTTTTCAGAATGAAACTACTAAACGCTACTGTACACCCCGTGGAGTCGGGCTCAAAAACACTTAAAGACTCAATTAATGAAGCCTTCAGGGATTGGGTTACCAACATTGAAGATACCTATTACTTGATTGGGTCAGTCGTGGGCCCACATCCTTACCCAATGATTGTACGAGATTTTCAAAGCGTAATTGGCAATGAAATTAAAACACAGTTCCAGAAAAAAGAATGCAGATTACCCGATGCTTTGGTGGCATGTGTAGGCGGTGGCAGCAATGCTATTGGCACATTTTACCCATTTGAAGATGACACCTCAGTCGAGCTTTACGGTGTTGAAGCAGCAGGCGAAGGCATAGAGTCAGGCAAACACGCAGCATCTCTGGGTGCTGGAGCAGAAGGAGTCTTTCATGGCATGTTAACCTATGTTCTTCAAGATGAAAACGGACAAATCCAGAACACCAGCAGCATCTCAGCAGGCTTAGATTATCCAGGAGTTGGACCAGAACATTCTTTTCTAAAAATCTCTAATCGTGCCCAGTACACATCTGCAACAGACAAAGAAGCTGTAGATGCTTTTTTGATTTTAGCAAAAGAAGAAGGAATTTTGCCAGCGCTTGAATCTTCCCATGCGGTTGCTTACGCTATGAAATTAGCGCCAAAAATGAAGAAAAATCAGTCAATCGTTGTTACTTTGTCTGGGCGTGGAGACAAAGATGTGGAAACAATTGCAAACTACATTGGGGCAAAAATATGAACTCCATAAGAGACGTGTTTCATAAAACAATGCAGCACGGAGACGGAGTGCTCATTGGCTATATAATGGCTGGAGACCCAAGCCCGGAGCTCACGCCGCAAATTGCAGATGCACTTATCAGCGGTGGAGTTGAAATTCTTGAGCTTGGATTGCCATTTTCTGATCCAATTGCCGATGGACCTACAATTCAAGCAGCAAGCGTGAGAGCATTAGCTGCAAAAACCACACCGATGAAGGTACTAAAAATCGCCAAAGAAATAAAACAACAGCATAACGTTCCCATCGTGGTTATGACATATTATAACCCCATTTTCAGAATCGGTGTTGACAAGTTTCTTAGAATAGCTAAAGAACACCTCGTTGACGGTTTCATCATTCCAGATTTACCCGTGGAAGAAGCAGCTGACTACAGAAAAACTGCAGAAGAGTACAGTTTAGACACGATTTTCTTGGTCGCACCATCCACCACAAACCAACGACTAAGCAAAATAGTCGCTTGCAGCAGCGGCTTTCTCTATTTGGTCTCGCATTATGGAGTTACAGGAGCCAAAACAACAGTTGAAGAATCCACAGTTCAATTAATTAAACGTGTTTTGCCATTTACGGCTGGAAAAATTCCGCTAGCTGTTGGCTTTGGCATATCACAAGCAGAACATGTTGAGCGTCTTATTGCAGCTGGTGCAGATGCAGCAATTGTTGGATCTGCATTTATCAACATTATACAAAAGAACAGCAAAAACACACCTGAAATGCTAAAACAGCTGAAAACAGCGGCTCAAGCACTTAAGTCTGCAACAGAAGCTGTGAAGTAGCCTAAAATCTGATGATGCTACCAAGAAAGTTTTATAGTTCGATTAAACTGTTTATGTTCGGCGGTGGATCTTAGGCGGTGGGTTAGGGGTCCATTGTACCGTAAATCCTCTACATGACGGGCTGACATCTGCGGATGAGGCGTCAAAGGCCGCTTGGGGTTTCATTTCCGAACCTGTGACTATCCGTCCTTTGGGGCTGGCGGTCAATGGGTGGCTTCCGTAGGGAAGTTACTTCGTTGTCTACCAGGCGAACCCGGCTAGGCTCGGGAGAGAGCAACCTAAGTTTGGACGCTATGCGCTCAAGGGGGTGCGGGTAAGAGTGTAGGGTTTGAGGTTTCCAGACGGAGTCTGGGCGTCAAACCGCAGTGGTCCACCGCTACTTAAAATATTGTTTAAGAAAAAAATGTTTTAAAGCCCATAGAAATTGAAAAACAGGTTTTCAACTAGTGCCTACTTTATTTGGCTTCATCAAAGCCCTTCTTGAATAGGGCCTTATCGATTACTCTAACATCTAGTTTTTGTTTGGCTGCAGTTTTTCTAATAGCTTCTAGCAGTTTTAGATAGTTTAGGGTTGATAGCATGTTTGGTGGTGGATTACCAAGGAGCGCTTTCCATGTGTAGGCGTCGAGGATGCAATATTGTGTGGGGTCAAAGAAGGTGAGGATTATGCTAGCTATAACTGGGGTGACTCCTTCAAGGAGTGTTATGCAGCTCATTCTGTAGCTATCTTCGCAGCCTGGAATGCTAAGTGCCTGACTGGACAATCGATTAACTGTGGCTTCTTCATTTCGAGTTACCAATGCTAACGTCCGTGTTTTCTTCTCAGAGTCCTCTTTAAACTTCCAATCAACTACCGCTGCCAAATCAGCTACAAAAAACGATTTGTTTTTACGAAATTTCGCCCCAAGTTCTCGTTCTCGCTGTGCTTGCCAACCAAAAGCTCTGTCGTATTTGCGGCTCCAAGTTAAGAAATCAGCTTTATCCAAACAATCACCGTATAATCAGTAATTTGGTTATGCTTGCTTTTCTGCGTTTGCCCCAAAAGCACCTGAATTAAAATTGGAAAATTGGGGTTAGTTTTGGTCTACTAAGTGTGCTGTTCCGTCTGGGCAGTAAACCTTTTCGTCTTTGCTTACTTTTCTGTAGCGTTCACTGCACATATGCAAAAGGGTGCAGCCATCGCAATCTCTACTCAACACTTTTTTTCGCCTCCTATTAGGGCTTCTTGCATCGGCGAAATCGGCTTATAAGCCTATGTAATATGCTTGTATATACACAAGCTACCTTTTTCCTATGTAGCCAGCGCATTTTTGTAGGTGATGTAGTCTTGCGAACAGGGGATGGCTGTTTTGGTTTGGTCATGCTGCTAAGAATACAAATAATAATAAATACCAATTTAAGTTAAAGCCAAAATTTTGTATTCAACTTTTTTACAAAACAATTTTTTATTATTTTGCTGTTTTGTCTTTTCTTTTGGGTTTGTGAGTCGACCAGCATTTTCGGCAATATACTGGTTTATCAACTTTTGGTTTAAAGGGAACTTTGCATTCAACACCGCATTCACAACATATTACGTTGAAAGATGCTTGTTTAGATTCGAACTTTTTGAACATTTGGTAATTTTTTAAGCGTGGCCACCCAGTCTTAGCATACTTAAGCATTTCCGGGTTGTCTTTTAGCCAACGCATCATATGGAAAAAACTTTTTCCTCTTTTCTCTTCCCGTTCTACCAATGGTTCGTAACCCAAGTTACGGATTTCATCTAGATAGGCTATTTCAACTAGTCTTTGAGTTTCACCCATTACTCTTATGCGTTTAACGCGGTCTTCACCGTAAATCTTCTGGAGTTCTTCTGCTGCAACATCAAATATGCATCCTTGACAGATGTGAATGACTTCATCGGGTTTGAGGTTAAAACGTGAAACCAGTTTAGATACAACCCGGGAGGATTCCTGAAGATACTCTTTTTCACGGAATATTTCTTGGTAGAATTTAACGTCGATTAAGTCGTATTTGAATTCGCCTGTTTCTTCATGGTAGGCGCCGACTACTACGCCGAAAAGCAAATCTCCACTGCCAGCGTCGTCAACAATAAGGGTCAAATAATTATATTCCCTCTTCTCTTATCCAACAAAATACTTCAGACATCTATAAAAACCGTCTTCCTAAAAACGAAAATAGAACAGGGAAAAACTAGATTTTAAACGTATAAGAATAGTTTAAAGTGCATCTGGTCTTTAGATCTTTCTTAGAGTATTGAATTTGTGATAATGCAGTATCCATTCAAAAAGTTTGAATCTAAAAACAGTTAATCCTTGGATGCAAAAATTTGAATTAAGGAAACATTTAAGTCAACCTTCTACCTTTAATTTCTCGAAAAATAGGAAAGTTTTTCCGAATTTTCACATAGTATGGAGTAATTTAATGTCTCAAAGATCAAATGTAACAGAAATTAAATGTAGTGACTGCGGAAAAACAGCCACTGTTCCCTTCAAACCAACCGCAGGAAAACCAGTCTATTGCAGAGAGTGCTTAGCTAAACATAGTACCCTAAAAGGTACCGAAAATAGAGGTTCAGCTGATTCTAACGAAAAGCAAGCTTGGTCTAGAAGAAGAACTGACTGGAAATAATTTAAAATAAAAACATTTAATTTTTTAAAAAATTATTTTATGTGACTGCAGTTGCCTGAATGGCTTCAGCAGGGTTAGGCAATACGTTTAGAATACCGTTTTTACCAAGTCGCAGTTGCCTTTCGCCTCTAAAAACACATACTTGTGCATTTTTTAGTTCGATGTTGTTTCCAACTGCAATTGTGCCTATTTGTCCTTCCCAGAGGCAGAGTTTGGTTTTTCCTGTATCATCTCCAACTAAGGCGTTTACTACCATTACTGTGTTGCCGAATTGGGTGTGAACTTGGGCTGGTTTAGGAATCTCGATGACTTCAGCTTTCAAATTAACCCGTTTCATGCCTGCTCTTAAATCATGGATTGAAGTGTAGATTGATTCTGTATTTTGCTTAGCGATTTTTTTGCGGATTTTATCGGTGCTCATCCAACTTTCAAAAGGGTTATCTTTTCTTAAAAGGAACTCTTCGCCAACACGGAATTGTGCGACCACGGCGGTATCTTTTGTTATTAGAAAAATTGTTTCACCTTTCACTTTGCCACGGTATTCAACTGTTAAGTTACCGCAGACTGCTTTTTCGTTGCTCCGTGCTGTAATCAAAGCTTGGAAAACTTCGTTAGGATAAATGTTATATTTTACTGAAAGAAGTGCAAGATGCTCGCCTAATGTTGATTTTTTCTGTCTCAAATTACCCCTCTCAAATCATAGTCAAAGTTAAGAGAAAAAGCAAACTACAGGGATGCAATTTCATACTTTTTCTCAATTACCCGAATATTTACCTAATAATGCTATGTTAACTATATTAGGTTGACGATGAAAAACCGAGATTAATGTAACTATTATGTTTAACGATTTTTAGTAATTCGGATTGCTAGCAAAACAATAAAAAATTCAGTTAAATATAGATCTTTAATTATGTTTTGATTAAAAATAATTAAGATTGAAGCATTCAATTTATAAGCATCGAAAGGCAGTTAGATGATACTGTGCAAAATAGACTTTTGCATAGCCAAAGTAGTAGGAGTTGAAATAGCGAATGTATAATAACAAAGAGATGCACAAGGCAACTTGCGCCGACTGCGGAAAAGAATGTGATGTTCCTTTCAAGCCAGACGGTACAAGGCCAGTTTACTGCCGAGAGTGCTACTCAAAACGAAGACCACCACGAAGATACTAAGCATTTTAAGCTAAGCATCTTTAAAATCTTTAACAATTTTCTTTTTTATTTTTATTATCTTTCAAAAATTTAATCTCTAATAATATAGTTTTTTTTTAAAAAACGTTTTTTTCATCCATTCATTTATAAGGATGCAGAAACACTCATGGTTGAAGAGTTTCTCTTATCCTCTTGGAATAACTAATTGAATAATGGATTCTTTTCATAAAATAAAAAAGAGGTAAATGAAAATGTGCCAATTAAGAGTAGGTTTAGTTAAGAACTGCCGCAGATGCAAATCGAGTGTTCGACTCAATTGCCCGATTAAAAAGAAATCCAAAAAGAAAGATTACACCGATAACAAGAAACGAACAGGATCAGAACAAAAATCCTAAATGAATACGAGTTTTTTGCTCGTCCATAAAATTTTATTTACAATACTATCAATATTTTCCAACGCGACTATTTATTTAAAAACAAGAAAACTAACGACGTTTTTTAGATTTAAGCTAATTTAGAAAATTCTGAATCGAAAATGTCTTAAAAATATGAAAAAAAACTCTCGGTGAACAAGTTACCCTAATATACATGCTGCACCCCTAAATGTTATAAGGTTAGAATTCTTAAGAGGAAGAGTTAAACCACTTTATGCTTTTTCTCAAAACTATTCTGATTAATATAATTAGCATAAACCAAATAGGTGAAAAAAATGGGTAAAAGAAAAATTACAAATGAGGGTAGCCTCGACAGCATGGTCCTACCTTCCGCAAATGACGTTTTGGGTGTGGCTGTTAAGATGCTTGGCGCCGAAAGAATAACCGTTAAATGCCAAGATGGCAAAGAACGTTTATGTAGAGTTCGCGGTAAACTGAAAAGGCGTGTTTGGATTCGCGAAGGAGATATTGTTTTGGTATCACCATGGGATTTCCAATCTGACACTAGAGGGGACATTTTCTGGCGTTACCGCAAAAACCAATCTGACTGGCTTAGAAGCCACAACTATCTCAAAATGGAGTAGGAGGACAAAATATTATTTTAAAATGTACTGAATGTGGAAACACATTCAAACGGGATGGCCTCAAAGATGGAGAAATAGTCGCCTGCCCAATTTGTGAAGCAGACTATCAAGTTCTGGTTAGAGATGGAAAAATAGAAATTTGCGAATACGTCTACGAAGGTCCAGATGTAGGCGAACTATAAACAGTTTTTTTAATAAAGAATTAATTAAGTTTGAAAAAACAAAACAATTTTAGTTAATCAATTCAACAACTGTGCCGATGGCTTGTCCTGGAACTCCACGCACAAACCTTACTCTAACCATCCCATTCTTGCCGTGTGGACCTCGAACTTTTCCAGTAAGTTTGGTGGTTCCATTTGTCCAAGTAACTTTTTGCCCAATTAACTTGCATGCTAGAGGGGCAGAATTAATGTTTTCAAATTCAATTAAGCACTCGTTAGATGTTTGTTCTTTAGGTCCAGTGCGATAATTAGTTATTCTTCCATGAAATTTTTGAGCCAAAATACTCACCGTTTAAACCTCCCAATCTAGGGCGTGCTTGCATTTAAAGCTGTTCTATTGAACCAATCCATATTTTTCTGAAAGTTGAACTAGTGAGGTTTAAAACTTTTATTCCATTAGCTCATTTAATATACTGAGTGTTGACACTTAAATGAAACAGTTCTTAATCACACCCCAAGCAGGTAAACGGCTAATCGCTAGAACCTTAGCAAATCATCCAGCCATAACTAAAGCATTGAAAAATGGTACTATACTTATTGTTGCTGGCACGACGAATGGTTATGTAGCTGAAGAAATATTAAAAACCCACAAAATAGCTAACGATTTCTCAAGAAAGCACTTCTTTCGGGGCATAAACATTCCTTCAACTAGGATTGTAAATACCGAAGGAAGACTAGCCGACGAGAGCAAATTCTCAGGTGATGTTATAATAATTAAAGGTATCTTGCAAGAAGGAAAAACTATCGCCGATGTAATTGACAATCTCAAAGAAGGTGACGTTATCTTGAAAGGAGCCAACGCAGTGGACTTAACTCGCAAGCACGCAGCTATTTTGATTGGTCACCCAAAAGCAGGAACTATAGGTTTAGCCTTGCCCGTGGTAGTAGGTCGCCGAGTGAAACTCATAATTCCAGTAGGTTTAGAGAAACGTATCAACGGTGATTTAAACAACATCGCCGAGAAGCTTAATGCGCCAGGTGTAGGTGGATACCGCTTGCTTCCTGTCCCTGGAGAAGTATTTACCGAGATGGAGGCGATGAGGGCTCTAACAGGGGCTGAAGTTGAGTTAATCGCTGCAGGTGGCGTTTGCGGCGCAGAAGGCGCCTGCTGGATTACCATTAATGGCAGTGAAGAACAAGAGGAATTTGCCGAACAAATTATTGCTTCAGTGGCTGATGAACCACAGTTTAACTCGGATTTTCTTTAACGCTTACAATTCTTACTCTGACCCTGCATCATCATGCCCATTTCATGACCTTTCCTTCTTTCAGCCATGTTCTTTCTGATAATGTCGGCGCCCTGAACAGCCAGATCCATCTTTATGTCTTGTCTGACAAGCTCCATTTGCGGCTGATTTAACTCCATTTCAGAAATAAACTTTTCTTTACCGCTTTTGTCTGTAGCTTCCATAAATCCAGCTCCTTAAGAACCAAAAATTCGGTTAACAACTCTATTCTAATGTTTAGCGATTATTTTCTTAAACCTGAGAGGCTGTGCCGATACAACAACAAATCAAAAGCTCGTACTGGGACATCGGTATATTTGTAGGATTTATCTTTTTTTGAAATGATGGTTTGGTTAGTTGTACTTGGTCAAACTTTATATACTGTGTTGGATAATCCATCCAGATAATGGGAGTTTAAAGGAAACCATGAACAAAAAATATGCAATATATATAGCAGCAATAATAATCGCCTCAATCGTTTCTGGCGCTTTCATCCTCAACAACTATAACGCAGGTTCAAACAATAATGGTACTCAAAACCTAACGGTAATTGACGACGAAGGGTATTCAACCAGCTTCACATCGGTTCCACAAAGAATTATTTCGCTTGCTCCAAGTAACACCCAAATCCTCTTCGCCATAGGCGTAGGCGAAAGAGTAGTTGCCGTAACCGACTATGACCACTACCCATATGACTTCGCTGCTTGGATTGCTGCTGGCAACATGACAAGCATAGGGGGCTTCTCAACACCAAACAAAGAAACAATTGCATTACTTAAACCAGACTTAATTCTTGCAACACCCATAAACAATCCAGACGTTGTCACGCTAAGAGACTTAGGTTATAAGGTATTAGTACTCAATCCCAATGATGTCAACGGCGTATTCAAAGACATATCTATTGTTGGGAAAGCAACAGGGGCAGATCAAAACGCAACTACACTCGTCAATTCTCTAAACTAGCCAAATTAACGCCATTGAAGCAAAAATAGCAGTCTGCCAACCTACCTAAACCAAAAGTGTACTATGAAGTATGGACTCCTCCACTGATGTCTGCTGGCAACAATTCATTCATTAATGACGTAATTGTTAAGGCTGGAGGCGAAAATATCTTCGGAAAAGAAACACAACAGTATCCCACAGTAAGCTCAGAAACAGTCGTACAAATGAACCCTGACGTTATAATGCTACCCACCAAATGGCACAAACAGATGAAGCACCCTTCTACGGAAGCGTAAACGATGTGAAAGCAAGACCAGGCTGGAGCTTAATTAGTGCAATACAAAACAACCGAATAGTCGTCGTCAATGGAGACCTCTTTGCTGAAGCTGGACCAAGAATCGCCGAACAAATCGCTGTAGCTGCCAAGGCATTTTACCCGGAACTTTTTTAACTCCACCTACTCCTTTTTTGTTGTTAAGCCATGATGACAGATAGGGTAGAAGAAAAATACTCCAAGCGTTCCTCAAGATGGAAGCTTATTTTCTTACTGTTGATTGTAACACTTGTAGTTGTCATAATTCTTTCCCTGAACATAGGCTTTGCATCAATCAACTTCTCAGATATTTTTTCAATATTGGGTAAGCAAATTCCATTCCTTAATCGCTATGTTGATTCTTCATCAATTTCCAATGTAAGCGAGGCAATAATTCTTCAAATCCGATTACCTCGCATACTTGCAGGTGCACTAGTTGGCGCTGGATTGGCAGCCGCCGGCGTAATGTATCAAGGCGTGTTTAGAAACCCGATGGCTGACTCTTACCTTTTAGGTGCTTCAGCAGGAGCTTCATTTGGCTACACTCTAGCAACATTATACGCAGGCTCATTAGTTCTCAACTTTTTTGGGCTTGCGCTTTTTCCGTTAGTAGCTTTTTTAGGAGCCGGTTTAACAGTTTTTCTTGTTTACTTTATGTCACGTGTCGGAAATAAAGTGCCAATAACTATGCTTCTGTTGTCAGGTCTAGTTATAAACATATTCATTTTGGCGTTGCAAACGGTGTTCGAATTGCGATCAGGCAAAGCGCTGATAGGTATTATCGCCTGGATTGCTGGTGGCTTCTCGAACATCACCTGGACTCACATTTACGTAGTTTTTCCATTCGTACTAGTAGGAACAGTGCTTGCATATTTCTTCACTAAAGATCTCAACATATTATCGATAGGCGATGACACGGCGCAACACTTGGGAATTAACACAGAAAGAGTACGGCAAATACTTCTGCTTATAAGCTCCTTGATAACGGGCGCTGTGGTTTCCATAAGTGGAATTATCGGATTCGTTGGTCTCATTATTCCCCACATGACGCGGCTCGTTATCGGACCTGACCACAGGATTCTTTTGCCTACCTCAACGATTGTCGGAGCCATATTCCTAATACTCTGCGATTCTGTTGCGCGTGTAGCAACTGGAGCTTCTGAATTGCCAGTAGGCGCTATAACTGCTTTAGCTGGAACCCCATTCTTTATTTATCTGCTAAGGAAAAGGAAGACAAGTTACTCACTTTAGGATGTGCTTATTGGACATGGTGTTACTTAGTGTGGATGGAGTAGAGTGCCGCTATGGATCAGTGAAGATCTTGGAAAATGTCAGCTTCACAGTTAAGGAAGGCGATTTCGTTGGCATAATTGGACCCAACGGCTCAGGAAAAACCACGCTTCTTAAAAGCATAAGCCGAACTCTCAAACCCTATAAAGGAACCATAGTACTCGATAAAACCGACATTTACAACCTTAAAAGCATGGACCTTGCCAAACAAATGGCAATTGTTCCCCAGGAAAGCAATATAAGCTTCAGTTTTAACGCGTTAGACATCGTGTTGATGGGTCGAAACCCACATATGAAAAGGTTCCAAATGGAATCAGAGTCAGATTTAGCCATCGTAAGGAAAGCGATGACTCGAACAAACACATGGCATCTAGCTGACCGCCCGATAAATGAGTTAAGCGGCGGAGAAAAACAACGCGTCGTAATCGCCCGTGCTCTTGCGCAGGAGCCCAAGGTTCTTTTACTCGATGAACCACTCACCCATCTGGACATGATTAACCAGTTAGAAATCATGGATCTAGTTAAGGAACTTTGCACTAAGGAACATTTGATTGTTTTAGCTGTTATTCATGACTTAAACTTGGCGGCACGCTACTGCAGCTCAATTCTTCTGCTCAAGGGCGCGACAATATTTGCCGCTGGACCCATAGAAAACGTCTTGACGAGTGAGAACATCAAGACTGTTTTCCACGTCGACGCAATTGTCAGGAAAAGCCTTGTTACAAACTCGCTTTTTGTCATTCCTCTCAGCCCTCAGAAATCTTTTGTGCCACGTAACTGTGCTATTCACATTATTGCAGGAGCTGGCACGGGAACCGTTGTGATGAAGGCCTTGGTAGATGAAGGCTATGAAGTGACGGCTGGTGTTCTCAACATGCTGGACACAGATTACGAGACCGCCGAGCTTCTGAAAATTCCAACAGTAAGTGAGGCACCTTTCTCACCCATAACCGAAGAATCAAAACGGTTGCTCTCGGAGATGATATTTAAATCAGCGATCGTGGTGGTGACGTCTGTTCCGTTCGGCTATGGAAATCTCTCCAATTTGGAAACAGCACTCGAGGCTGCCAAACGAGGTATCCGAACGTACGTAATCGATGAAGTGCCCTTAGAAAGCCGAGATTTCACCGCTGGCAAAGCAACTGCTCTTATGGAGGAATTAAAGAAGTCAGGAGCCATTTTCATCAAGCATCCTTCCGAGTTACCCACACTCGTCAACGCAACCCATGACAGAATTGAATTACGCAAACACGCTCAATCCGAGATTCCAGGCCATATGAAGAACAAACTCAAACCAATCTTTGACAATTAGTTGAAAAATCGTGATTGTGAAGTGGCATGAAAAATGTTGAAAAAATAGATGCGCTTGACTTTCTTAGAAATCAGGCGATAGACTTAGGTGCTGTAGAAGCGAAGATAATTCAAGTCGATAAAATCGTGATTGAAGACCGCGTTGTTTTCAAATGCAAACTCGGCTGCGAAAAATATGGAAAAACATTAGCATGCCCACCTCACGCTCCGTCGCCCGACGAATTTCGAAAAATCGTAAACGAATACCACTATGCCCTCTTTATGAAATTTAAAACGCAAGTTCGATGGTGATCCAGAACTGATAAAATATCTTTCAAAAACTGACGACCCATCTATATCCATAGAGATAAAGGCAAAGGTCGATAAGTTTTGGTCAGCTTGGAAAGATGAGATGAAAAAATTGCTTAACATTGTCCTTAAACTCGAGAAAGAAGCTGCTAAAGAAGGATATTTGCTTGCGGTTGGTTTAGTTTCTGGGGCTTGTCAGTTGTGTGAAAAATGTGATGTGGAAAAAGGGATATGCATCCATCCGACAATGAAGCGATATTCGGAAGAAGGCGTCGGAGTTAACGTTAAAGCGACCGCTGAGAAAGCTGGCATAAAATTCAATTTGCCTTTTAATAAAAATCCTGAAACTTTTGCGCTGCTCTTAATAGATTAGGCATGTATGTCAATAAAAATCATTGATTAATCCAAAACGTTCAGGGGCGTAATTTAAGCTAAGGCTTAAATAACCAAAAATTTAACTTCATTCAAAATTTAACTGCAGGGCTAACCTATGAAATTGAACGTTGAAATCGAGAACATTAACGCCAAAGTAAGCAATCAAACCCTTGTTATTTGGTCTAAAACTCCTCTGAAAATACTTAGTTCTGCCCTTTTGAATGGAGGTTTAATTGAGGCAAATGGAATTATTAACGTTCAAGTTCCAGAAGGCAGTGGAAGCGATAAGAGCGACATACATTGGAGTGGTCCCGAAGATTTCTTAGTTAAAGCTGCACAAGAACTCCAACTTCCAAGGGAGAAAGTGGTCGGGTTGATGACCGCTGCCAAAATGAAGAACGTTGTAGCATTTACTGAAAAATATGATGGCGTAACTTTGACGGTTTTTGTGACGGCTGGAGCCACTGTAGCGGTTACTGCTGGTGAACCAGCTGCCTCAAAGAGTAGTCAACTCCAAAAGATCGGCACAATAAACATTATAGTTATAATTGATGGGAATTTAACTGAGGCTTGCATGGTTGAAGTTATTAAAACAACTACTGAAGCCAAAACTGTTGCCTTGAGAGAATTAGACATTAGAAGTCGTTTTTCAGGTGACTTAGCCACTGGGACATTAACGGATAGTGTTGTTGTGGGTTGCACCAAAAAAGGCGAACCAATACAGTACGCTGGAACCTTCACTATTCTTGGTGAATTAATCGGGAAGTGTGTTCGGGAAGGAGTGAAAACAGCCATTCTTAGGCAAGAGAGCATTGCTTCAAAAAGACCTCTTATTGAAAGATTAGCAGATAGACGCCTATCGATAGGAACCATTTTAACCCAGGTTTCCGATGGAAAAATAACGAAGGAAAGCCCAAATTACAAGCAACTACAGAAACAGCTTGAATTAACCCTGTCGGACGGCAAAATCGCAAAGCTTGTAATTGCAGCTCTAAGACTTGATGAAGACTTAGTGAAAGACCTAATCCCAGAAAAAAATGCTAACATAATAGACCAAGTAACGTTTGAGGAAATTGTTCAAGCAACCTTGAAAAAGTTTTTTTCCGATGATTTTTTAGAATCTGCCTACAATAACTCAAAACCCGAAGACGAGGCACAATTAGGGCCGTTTACAAAATGCGTCTTACAATCTATCGCAAATAAAGCACAAACCCCCGCTTTGGTTTAGTCTCTAAGCTCACTTTGTCTCCGCAAATAATGTGTTATATTCCACATTAGGGCAATCACCGTTTAGCGCTCAATGGATATTTTGCTTACACCTGCTTCCTTCTCAAGAGTTATGACGTGGTCAGCCTTGCCTGCGAAAGCTTCACTATGCGTCACAGCAATGATTTGTTCAATAGCTTTGAATCGGCTGATCGCTTCAGCCAACCGTTCAATACTGCCATCTTCGCTGCCCAAGTTTTCTGTCGGTTCATCGAGCATCAGCATACTCAAGCCATGACCCGTTCGTGACTGCATAATAATTTGCCCCAACCCTAATCGGTAAGCAAAAGCTAGCAATGTCCTCTCACCGCCTGAAAGGTTGCTGACCTCTCGGTCCATGCCTGTTTCACTTTTCACATATGGCGTGTAAGTTTCATCAACGACCACATTCAACATTGGTCCTTCTCCGCCAACTAAACTATCAAGCACTTGTTGAACAAAATTGCGCAGGATCTTCACAAACTCACATCTTAGTTTAGGTTGAATGCTGCGATAAGCGTCTCTGATGGCGCCGAGGACTTCAACGGTTTTTCGGATTTTCTCAATTCTCTCCAGCTTTTCCTGTGCAATGTCTATTCGTTCTTTGGTGTCGTTCAAACGTTGAGCTATATCTTTTTTACGGTTCTCTTTGGTGCGTAAATCTGATTCTACAATGTAATATTGCTTGAATGTATGTTCTCTTTGCATGCGGGCTGTGTCGAGGTCTGAGAGGTTGAATTTTGCGATTTCAAACTGTACCCTTTCCAGTTGAGAATGCAAATCAGTATCAAATTTCTGTTTTTCTTCAAGTTCGCTTGAAAGGTTGGTGAGGTTGTTTTCTTCTTCAATTATTCTTGCTTTCAAATCTGTGTTGCGCGTTACACATGTTTGTAAGCTGGCATATGCTTCCGAAGCAAAAGCTTTGGTTTTTTGTAGATTTGTAACTTCGATTCGAAGTTGATTAATAGTTTTTTCTCGTTCAAAGTTTTCCTTTTGTATTCTCGTTAGCATACCTGATTTGTACTCGCCAGTTAGGGGTTGAATGCAAAGCGGACATTTACTCTCTTCAGCCAACTGAACTACTCTTTTCTGGTCTGTTTGCATGCTTCGTGAGGTAGCTTCCTGTTCAGCTTTTAAACTACTGATTTTATCGTCAAACCCTCCCAAACAAGAACCCAATTGTTCCATGGGTTGATTGACTGGTAATCCTGCTTGCTCAAGCTTACCTAAGCACATTTTTATTTGAGAATCCAATGAATTTTGGCGTTGAATCAAATTTTCAATAATGCTTTTTTTGCCTTCTATGCGTTGGTTAAGCGATGAAAAAGTATTGTTCATGTTGCTGATGTTAGCGGTTAATCTTGCTTCTTTGCGTTTAAGCTCTTCTACAACAAGTTTTTTCTCTTCTAACTGCTTAAGTTTAGAGTTTGCCTCATCCAACGCTCTTTTGGCAATTGCCAGTTTCTGCGTCGAGTTCTCCAAATCCATTTCTAGGAGCGTGAATTCTTCACCTGCCCTGTTATATTCGTTGTTGAGTTTTTCTAAGCCGTTAACGTCAGGATCTTTCTCGTAAACCTTTTTCTCAGTGTCATAGTCACGTTGGTATTGGGCAATGTTGCTCCAAGCAACTTCAAAATCCGATAACCCAAAGAGTTCATCTAAGCGCCTTTGTCTATCCCGCGGCGATGCATCCAACAGTTCTTTGAGATGTTCTTGTCTAAACCAGACGATTTCGCGGTAAAGGTCCTTGTCCAAACCTGTGATTGCCTTTAATTGTTCAGCGATAGCATCAGTTTTCATGCTTGCAACAAGTTTCTCATCCTCAAAGAGCTTAAGCTCTTCAAAGTCTTGGTTGATACTTTTCCCTTTCCTCTTTAATCCTCTAATAAGCTTGTATGTGCTGGCGTTGTGCTTGAATTGAATCGTAACCTTTCCTGAGTCAGCGCCTTCACGCAGTAAATACTCAAAACTTCTACCAATTGAGTCCCCGAATAATGCAAAATCAACCGCGTACATGACGCTGGATTTGCCGCAACCTAAACCACCGACAAGACAGTTGAATCCTCGGGTAAAGGGGACAGTGGATTTTACGTGGCTGCGGATATTCTCAAGCTGAACTATTTCAATTTTCATTTGGTGAGCTCTTCTATTGCTTGTTTGACTTTGTCATCCTGTTTTCGAGTTAAGGGCCCAATTAAGCTGAGGGCGCCTCTCGCGATTTTTTCTGCTTCATCTTTGCCGTAACGGTCAGAAAAGATTTGCTGGAAATATTCAAAGGCTTTAGTTTTGAAATCTTTGAATCCGCTTTCAAATATTGAACGGACGATTTCGTCGGAAACCGCTGTTTCCTTAAGTAAAATAACGGGGTGAACAAGAAGCGCTCTTTCACCTGCATTTCGGATTTTTGAAATATCAATTTCTGTTCGACTTGCTTCCGAAGGTAATGTTCCCTTAAGAACTGGAATAATCACTGCGCCTTCTTCGTCGGCATCTTTTACCATTTGAACTGCTAATTCTGTAATCTTGGCTGAAACCATACCCGTAAAATCCTGTTCGGCCATGATGACAAATTTGCGGGGCGAAGTCAATTCTATTATTTCCGGTTTAACTTGACCTTTCTCATCAACTTTGACGAGGTAGAAGCCTTTGAGATATTTAGCTTCGTCATAACTTACGGTTTCAGTGCTGCCACTATATACTAAGATCCCGTCTTTAAAGTTGGACATATACCGTTCATGCAGGTGACCTGCAGCATAATAACAAAAGCCGCCCGGCAACTCATCAGGCAAGATTTCAGCCTCAAAAGGTCCCTTAACACCTGGCAAATCCAACGCGCCATGGAATACAAAAATGTTTGCGACTCCAACCTTTGGCGAAGGTTGATTATCTCCATGAAGTTGGGAAGCGCCTCTTGGGTTTTATGCCTATTATGGTAGGTAGGTATCCCGTAGACGTAACAGCAATTTTCTTTGCTCCAGCATGCACCTTGATGCCTTGGCAGATGGATAATCAATCCTGCGCTGTCAAGCGGATAGAGAATTGTACTGGTAATCGTGTTTGGGGCGGAATCATGTGAACCGTCCACAGTTAAGACTGGGATGCCTGCGTCTTTTAGTCGTTTAAAGCTTCGTATTGTGTTCTCTAAGGTATGGTTAGATGGTCTTGCCTGATGAAAAAGGTCACCTGCGATAATCATAAAGTCGGGTTTTAACTCGATTGTTCTGTCTACTAATTCTTTAAATGCATCATCAAAGTCTTGTCTTCTTGCCTCTAAACCGTACTGCGAATACCCCAAATGCAAATCTGCGGCGTGAACAAAACTGAAAGACTTCAAACTGGCCGGACTCCTAATGTTTTCCTTGCGGTGTTGATATTTGTGTGCTTGTTTTAAAGAGTTTATGCATGTTTGGTTATAGAACGATTTTCGTTTTTTGAGCGGAAAAAAATGGATGATCAAGTTTTACACTTTTCTGATTATTTTAGACTAAAGTAAATTTTCCATTATTTTGGCGTAAAAATATAAGATACCCTTTGCATTTTACTGTGAAAGGCGCCAGATTACATGAAATGTGAAGCATGTCAGCAGGAAACTCTTCTCCCGTTCCGATGCCCCCATTGCGGAGGACAATTCTGTGGTACCCACCGTTTACCTGAGAATCATGCATGCCCCAAAATCGATGTTGCCCGCGCTGAAAGACAAGGTCAAGTTTTAAAGCCAGAATCTTACAATTCATACAATTACAGTTACGTTTTTGGTCAACAGTCCTTCAAACGCACGCATCAAGTGACCTTTAGCCAAAAAGAAGTAAAACACATTTTGGTTGCTGCCGCTCTTGTCATTGGCATTGGTGTCTCTATTGCGCTTTACGGTTTTAATTGGGCGCCTGATGTGATTGGACTCTTCGCCGTAATCTTGACGGCTTCTTTTCTAATCCATGAGATAGCCCATAAAGTCATTGCTCAAAGAAGCGGATTGTGGGCTGAGTTTCGTCTGACAACGTGGGGGGCAGTTTTGACTTTTGTTTCTGTTTTTCTGCCCATCAAAATGATTTCACCTGGCGCTATGATGATTGGAGGTTCAGTTCCCAGCGGGAAAGACTTAATCAAGATATCTGTTGCTGGAGTAATAACTAACCTTGCTTTTTCCATTGCAACCTTTGGTGTGGCTTTTGCGTTACTTAATTTGCCAGTAAGTGGATTGGTTTTGATGCTATTTTTTGCAGCTTATATTAATTCCTTTATGGCTGTCTTCAACTTGATACCCTTTGGAGTTTTGGATGGCTACAAGATATTTAGCATAAACAAGAAAATCTGGATTTTAGTTTTCTTACCAAGCCTAATCTTAACAATTGCTAGCTACTACATTGTATTTGTTTGGCTTCAATCACTGCCTTTTCTATGAAAAGTCCTATCCTTCTTGCTCAAAGAAAAAGCAATAGTTAACAGTATAATTCCATCCGCCACCCATGCCTAGTAGTGTTGTAAGAGTCCACCCACCAGCCTTGCTGCATCAATTTATAATAACTTTCCATGGTTGTGGTACCTCATTAAGATGAATCACCATTTCTTCATATACTTCTGTCTCTTAGCTCCTTGGTAATAACCTGAAAGAGTAAGGAATTTGAAACAAAACTAATAAAAAACAAAAAGTTAAAAATTATTTAAAAGATTTTTAGATAAGTTCGATTGTGACGTGGACTTCTTCTGGAACCCGAATACGCATGATTCGACGCATAACACGTTCTTCAGAGTCTATGTCAATTAACCGTTTGTGAATGCGCATTTCCCATCGATCCCATGTTGCGGTGCCTTCGCCTGATGGACCTTTAAGGACTGGAACGCGCAAACGCTTTGTCGGTAGTGGTACTGGTCCATTCATTTTCACGCCTGTCTTTGAGGCGATGCTTTTGAGTTCTCCACACACCTCTTCTAATTTACTGTAATCAGTACTTGTGAGCCGTATTCGTGCTTTTCTAACCATATTGGTCCAACAATCCATTGCTTTGCCGTCTATTATACTTTGGCGACACCTTACAGATTTAAGCGGAACATAAAAACCTTGCGACCCACAAAAACAAAGGCAAGAACCAATATCGCACACAAATACCTCAAAGCTGTTGAAATATTTTTACCTAAAAAAAGTTATTCTCACCTTGCAAAAGCTAAATCAACAACAAAGTCTCATTTACGTAACCTTCTTCTTACAAAAAACGTCCATACTTTTCTAAAACTCTATTGAACCAATGATTCGTTTCCGAATTGCCTCCTGTTGTTCAGGGCTAAACACCTCTTCATTGCATCCAGGGCACCTAAGTGCCTTGACATTATACAAAATTACGCCAACAACTTCAAAGTCAAACTCAACCTCAAAGTATTCAACGCAGCACGTAGGGCAAAGAAGAGCATTTGCCTTAGTAATGTTTGATTTATTGCTTGAATTTTTGTCCAAGCTCTTCTGCCCAAGCCTCAACTTTAGCTAAATCAGTGTTATCCAGCATGGTTCTTCTAAAATATCTTATGCGTCCGCCGAAGGCTTCTGCGCTTATAATATTAATCTTGGGGTATTTTGCTAATGTATTTTCTACAAATTTAGTTTTAGCATTTTCATAACTTCCAGGGGTACCAGCCCAGGAAGAACAAACAAAAAAAGCTACCTTCTTACCACTTAAATCGTTTTCAAGAAACTTTAACGTTTTACCGTATACTCTACCAGCCCTGACGCCGCCCCCCGTCACTACGTTCTGGTATTGCCCCAAATGAGGGACTTTTTGCTCTTTGAGATCAACCAAATCAACTTCTAGCTGAAACTTTGAACGTAAGGTATCTGCTATTTTCCTAACTGCTTCCTCAGTAGCTCCACCCTTACTCACATACGCTATCAGCGTCTTTTTTGCACTCATTTTTTTATGTGCTTCCAGAAGACCTTTCAGTAGATGCTACTTTTGCGCCGCAACTACGGCAGAAAACCGAACCAGAAACATTATTCGCTCCACAACTGGTACAAACAACAGATCCTTGAGAGTTAGAAGAGTTAGTGGACGTTTTTTGCTGCATATTTTCACTTGCTTTCCTAAATGCAGTATGCATTTCATGCGCTGCCAAATTGAATGCGTGTTCTAATTCAATTCCAACTTTGTAGAAGGCATCCCTTAACTCATCAGCGGGGTAAGATACGTTAGAAGCTTTACCTGCTGGGGTTTTGGTGCCGCATTTTGGGCAGAAGTAAGCGTTATCATCTATTTTTTCGCCGCAGTTAGAGCAGTAAACCATTTTTTCACCAGTTAATATTCACGTATAATGGCAATTTAAGCCTTTATAGAAACAAAAAATCAGAAAAAAAAGAAAGATTTGAAGGGATGATTAATCTACGAGTTTATTTCTAGCGTCTTCAATCAGTTTTATCGTTTGCAAACGCCAAGGCTCAAATCCTTCAGGTGTTTTAGGATAGGTATTGTAGTGTGCACTAAGTCCCCTCATCATTGAAACTGTCAAGCGTAATCTGTTAAGGAATCCAACACGTCGAAGACCTCTGAAGACTCGTTTGGCGGTTTCAGTGATGTTTAAGTGGAAATCATCACCCATACCTGCTTTTAGTACGTCGTCTTCTGTCATTAGTTTCTCGTTCATGCCGTAGTTGAGGTCTGCATCACTGCATGATAAAAGGAACATTTTGAAGATGTCTAGGGTACCTTGTTTTTTGCCATAGGTGTCGATGTATTTCTTGTTATAACCCCAGAGTGCTTCCTTGGTGGGTTCGCCTTTGCCGAGAGCTTCAATGATTTGTTGTCCTGCAAAGTAACCGCTTAGCATTGAGGGTCCGATACCGCCACCATGAATCGGGTTAACTAGCGAAGCTGCATCTCCAACTAACATGACACCATTTGAAACCATGTTGTCTAAAGGTCTGCGAACTGGGTCAAACCAAGAGCCACCAGTTAAAATCAGTGAGCCATCGAAGATTGGTTTCTTGAATGCTGTATCGTAGAGTTTCTGTTTAGGGTTAGGGTAGTTACCGCGCATACAAATTCCTAGGCCTACGTTCACACGTGCGCCGCCTTTAGGGAAAATCCAAATGTAACCGCCCGGTGATGCTGTTTGGTTAAGATAGATCTCACAGAAGCGGGTGTTTTCTGTTTCTTGTTTTAGTTGGCGGATTTCTCGATAGCATGCTTCGACGTCTTGATTGGCTATATCGCGATCTATACCCATCTCGGGAGGTAGCTGTTTGCGTACCATTCCAAAGTAGCCGCTGGCATCAACCACAACTTTGCTTCGAAGTTCGGCGACCTTGCCTGTCTTCATGTTCTTAGCAGTGATTCCTACGACTGCTCCTTTCTCGATAATGGGTGAACGGAAATTCGTGTTATCTAGCAACAATGCACCTTTGTCGGTGGCTTTTTCGAGGAGCCATTGTCCGAATAGGCGTCGGTTAAGTAGGTAGCCTATGAAGTCTTTGTCCGCGATGGTAAAAACGGTGTTTTCGTCTGGCGAATAGATTTTTATGCCGTCAATTTTAGCTTCTAACTCGCCGCCTGTCGGCTTTTCAAGCCCCAGGAATTTTAGATGGTGCTCGCCAAGGGCATCCCCGCAGATTTTCTCGCCGATTTCTTCACGTGCCTTTTTTTCAACTAGGCATACTTTTAAGCCATTTTCAGCTATTGTTTTTGCGGCAAGGCAGCCTGCTGTTCCCGCGCCAACAACTATTGCGTCATATTTTTCCATGTGATTTGTTCCTCCAAGTTAACTTTACTTTGTATACCTTGTTGTATATGTAAAGCTTAATAAATTATGAAGTGAGCAAAACCACACCGAGTGTAGTCCTCATGAGTGCTCCCTTAACATTAAGCGCGGAATTCCGTAAAATTGTGGAAGCCCGAATGAATCAGGTTCTTCGAGGCATAGAAGAGACTTTTAATGCAATTATAGAGAAACAGAAAATCACTCCAACTGAGCTTAAAGATGAGTTGGAAAGCCTTCAGGAGAGTTTCAACTTGCTTTTCCAGAAATGGAGCCTAGAAATCCTCTACACTCTAATGCTTAAAGACGCCATAGGTTTTGGAGGGATAAAGAAAATCTTAGGAGTCAACTCAAGAACCCTCTCAGACAAGCTTAAGATGCTTCAAACCCATGGCTACATAAACCGAAATGTCAACGATGGGCCGCCGCTGCGGGTAGAGTATTTGCTGACTTCTAAGGGAAAAAACACCGTTCTTCTCGCTTTACCCTTGCTGTACTATTCCGGTTCCGCATAAACTACGGTTTCAATAGGTTTTTCCTAAATGTCTGAGGAAGACTTGTTGATTCCTTTACGGTTTCAAAAACCATGCATGTCAACGTCTTATCTAAGCCCTTAATAAGCCGCAGCTTATCAACCACAAACTTACCTACTGCATCTACATTCTCTGCACGCAGCTTAACCAGCAAATCCCAATCCCCGGTGATTATGTGGACTTCCTGCACTTCGGGAAAGCGGGCGATTTCTTCTGCAACTTGCCGCTGCGAAATTGGGGTTTCGTCTTCATTTCTTGCTCTGTAGGAGACTGCGGCTAAGATGAATGCGGCGGTGCTTAAGTTGAGTTTTTCTGGTGAGAGGATTGCACGGTACTGTTTTATTATTCCCATTTCTTCCATGCGTTTAGTTTTAGCGAAGACTGTTGTAATTGGGATGTTGATTTTTTTGGATATTTGATTGGCGGTTAGTTTGCTGTTCTCTTGGACGAGTGTGAGAATGGCAAGATCTTTTTCATCAAGTTTACCGCTCATATGTAAATATTACATATTTCAAGTATAAAAGCCTGTATTAATTGTAAATTATCTATGTTTTATTGTATAAAATTTATTACCTACCCTGCATAGTGTACACAAAAACAGATTCACAGTGACCAAAATGACAAAACAAGCTCTAATAGAAATTCCCAAACCGTTAGACCAACTCACGGCAACGGAAATAGAAAAAAAAGCCTGCATTGGCAAAATCATGACATTCACACTAAAAAGCCTCACAAATACATACGTGAACAAAGGTTTTCAGTGGCTCTTGCCAGTGGCACTGAGCCAAAGCACTGACCCTCTCTGGCCAGACCCAGGTGCATCCATAGAGAAAAGAATAGAAGTCGACATCTATGGCAAACCAGTCCGAACCACTGCTAGCATGATCATTCATAAACTCATTGCCGCTTCAACCGCCTACCCCAAGCTATTCATTCTCTCACCTAACATTCGAATCGAAAAAGCTGAACGCGCAAAAACTGGCAGACACATATACGAATTTACCCAATTAGACTTTGAAGCTCAAGGTGCATGCTCAAAAGACATTTTCACTTTAGTTGAGGAAGCAATTGTTACTTTAATTAAAGACCTAAAGCGTGAAATGAAAAGCGAATTAACTACCCTGTGCCGCTATGACTCTCTCAAGATACCAAAGACGCCTTTTAAAATATACGATCGCGTCGAACTTGAAGCTAAATACGGTAAAGATTGGGAAGCTGCTATAACCCGAGAAATAACCGAGCCAGTCTGGGTAACTAACATTCCAAGGGAATTCTACGATTTTGAAGACTTCAAAACAGGCAAATGGGACAACTATGACCTGTTTCTGCCCCAATTGGGTGAAGTTCTCTCAGGTGCCAAACGCGAGTACGAATACACCAAGATTCTGAGTAAAATTGAGCGTGACCAAGTCAAAAAAGAAAACTATTCTTTAATCCTGAAAATGGCTAAGGAAAGCAGACTTAAGCCCACAGCTGGCGCAGGCATAGGAATGGAACGTTTAGTCGGTTGGATAACAGGAGTTAAACATATTGCTGAATGTCAGCCATTCCCACGAGTCCCTGGAAACGTAAATGAACTCTAAAGAGATTTTGAACACTATGAACCCATATCTTGAAGCATTGCAACCCAAACTAAGTCCAGCAGATTTCCAAAAACTAAGTGCAATAGACAACCCAAACGTCCACGAATTCATAGCGAAGAAAAGCGACCTTGCTCATCCAGAAAAAATCTTCATCTGCAGCGACTCAGTCGAAGACATTGCATATGTGCGAAAACAAGCTGTTGCCACAGGCGAAGAAAAGGCTATTTTGACCATGCAGGGACACACTGTCCACTTTGACGGGGATCGTGACCAAGGGAGAGACAGACAAAATACAAAATACCTCGTTGCAAAAGGAGTTACCTTAAGCAAAGCCCTTAATCAAATGGACCGCCAAGATGGCTTAATGGAAGTCAAAGGATTACTTCGTGATTCTATGGTGGGCAAAACAATGATTGTCCGCTTCATTTCGCTGGGCCCAGCAGATTCCGTTTTCACGATTCTTGGTTTACAATGCACTGACTCATGGTATGTAGCACACTGCGAAGACTTGCTCTACCGTCCAGGCTACAATCAATTTGTTAAAGCAGGACCAAAAAGCGATTTTCTACGTGTTCTTCACACCGCTGGCAGATTAAACGAGGACATGGTCAGTATAGATTACGATAAAAAACGCATCTACATTGACCACATGGACAACACGATTTACAGCGTCAACACACAATACGCTGGAAACTCTGTGGGTTTCAAAAAACTTGCCTTCCGATTGGCAATCAGAAAAGCCAGCAGCGAAGGCTGGTTAGCCGAACACATGCTGCTTATGGGCGTTTTTGGTCCTCATGAACGCAAAACCTACTTTGCAGGCGCTTTTCCCAGTGCATGCGGTAAAACCTCAACGGCCATGCTTCCAGGAGAATCAATACTTGGAGACGACATCGCATACATACGCGACATTGACTCAGTAGCCCGCGCAGTAAATGTTGAATCAGGAATCTTTGGTATCATTCAAGACGTAAACCCAAAAGACGATGCATTAATCTGGAAAGTGCTAACATCGCCCGGAGAAATAATCTTCTCAAACATACTAGTTAAAGATGGCAAACCCTACTGGCTTGGAATGGGAAAAGAACTGCCCAAAGAAGGCTGCAACTACACGGGCACATGGTATGAGGGCAAAAAAGATGAAAGCGGCACCGACGTTCCAGCTGCCCACAAGAACGCGAGATATGCCGTTGCTCTTAAAGCAGTGGAAAACGTTGATCCCGAACTTGACAATCCTAACGGAGTTGAATTGGGTGGCATAATGTATGGTGGACGTGATACTAAAGCGTATGTTCCTGTTCAGCAAAGTTTCAGCTGGGATCATGGCATAGTTGCTTATGGTGCATCTTTGGAAACCGAAACCACGTTCGCAACCATTGGCAAAGAAGGTGTTCCAGAAATTAACATGATGAGCATCCAAGACTTCATCTCAATACCAATGGGGAAAAACGTTAACAACAACCTATATTTCGGGCGAAAACTCAAAAAGCAACCAATCGTCTTCGGCGTTAACTACTTCCTAAAGGAAGTTGGCTTCGACAAATACCTAAACAGTCCACAGGATAAGCATGTTTGGATAAAATGGATGGAATTGCGTGTCCACAAAGAAGTTGGCGCCTTAAAAACGCCGACAGGATACATACCAAAATACGATGACCTGCGCAAACTCTTCAAGCAAGTGCTTGGCAAAAACTATGCAAAAGAAGACTACAACAAGCAATTCACTATACGCGTTCCAGAAAACTTGGCAAAGATTGAGAGAGTGCAAAGGTTCTACCAAGAAAACGTCACTGACACACCACTTGAAATGTTCGGTGTTCTGTATTTGCAAAGAGAACGTTTGGTTGAAGCTAAAGAAATGTATGGCGATTACATTTCTCCTGAAAACTTTGAAAAACAGACAGAGGTCTAAATAAAAATGGCGTGTAAATCACTAATTTATCCTTTTTTTTGCGTCAAGCTTTTAAATGGATCTCGCATATTGAATAGAAATTCATAATCGTTATTTAATTAAAACGGTTTATGAAAATTTAGAGAAAAAGAGTGAAGTAACATGATGATGAAAAAGCTGGACAAAAAAGCTTCGGTGTACAAGGTAGATTTGTCTATTCTTGAAGGCGATGGCTCGTTCGATTGTCCGAAATGCAAAGTACAAATATCTCCAGACGACGAATCAGAGGACAACTATCAAATCTTAGATACAAAAGTCGTTAATGATGAACTAGCAGAATTAATTATAAGCTGCGCCAAATGTGGAAGCACAATAAAAGTCACTGGTTTCCAGAGTTCTGATGCTTAGCTCATATTTTTTAAAGTTATAACTTAAAACTAATTCAGACAGTTAATAAGGTCTGAGCAAACACTTTATTTTGGTTAACACTTATTTGCATGTCGATTTGTATGCTTGTTGAAACATTTATTGTTGGTATGTTATCAACCAACTGTTACGTTGCCAGTTCCCGAGAAACCAAAGAAGCCATCATAATTGATCCTGGAATAGATCTTTTTTCTGAAACCCAACCAATTTTAGATTACATCGATGCAAAAAAATTGAATGTAAAGTTTGTCTTGAATACCCATGGACACGACGACCACATCAAAGGCGACGCATTTTTCCAGAAAAAGTTCAACGTTCCCATCTGCATCCACATGCTTGACGAACATTTCATCGAAGACTTAGAAAAAGGCAATTTTCCCCCGAACTTATTGTTAAAGGATGGCAGCCTAATCAAAGTTGGCAGCGAAACTCTCAAAGTCCTGCACACACCTGGACACACACCCGGAAGCATATGCCTTGTCGGTGAGAAACTTGTTTTCACAGGCGACACACTCTTTGCTGGTGGAATCGGAAGAACCGACTTTCCAGGTGGTTCTATGAGTGAAATGAGGATTTCTTTGAAAAAACTGATGGATTTGCCCTTGAATTTGTTGTTGTACCCTGGACACGGCGAGGCCTCAATAATTGTGGAGGAAAAGAAATTCAACCCTTTTTTGAATAGTAAAAATGACAGGGTGTTTTTTTAGTAAGTTGATGGATTCTGGCTGAGCTCTTGCAATGCCCTTAATCGTTTGATTATGTTTGGGTGGGTTGAAAAGACTTCAGCAAACTTGTCAACTGACGTGGGTTGTTTTGCAAGTGTTTCTCGTAGAAGGTCTAGTTTGTTTATAATGTGATTTGCGTTTAGTTCTGCAGCGTCTGCATTTGCGCGATCTGGATCAGCAATGAAGAGGGCTTTGTAAGAGCTTTTGCTTTTCTTTTCGTCCATTTGTTTTGATAGATGTTTGCTTTCTTGTACGATTGTGACTAAGCCCGTGGAGAGTTTTTGTGCGCCGTTTTCAACGATTTGTGCACTATGTCTATCAGCGTAATATTCACGTAGTCGGCTCAGATATAATGTGAATAGTGTTAGTACCCATGAGAAAGCCATGAAGGCGATGCCGAATAATGCGTTGTTTCCGCCTCCTTCGTTTTTGCGTTGTCCCCCTCCAAACATCCCTGATAGCATAAGCGAGTAGCCAATGTAGTAAAACAGTGCAGGTAGGAATGAAACTACCATCATAACTTGTACATCATGATGTTTTAAGTGACCAATTTCATGTGCCAAGACAGCTTCAACTTCCCCGTCATCAAGATTCTTTAAAAGTCCCTGGGTTACAGCAACTCTGGTGCCTGTTAGTGGTGAACCATACGCGAATGCGTTAGGCAATGGAATTTGTGAAAGCATTAGTTTCGGTTTGGATATGCCGCTTTTCTGGCTTAAATCTGAAATCATCAGGTGGGTTTGAAGGTTTTCGCTTTGGGGCATTTCTTTAACTTTGTAAATCCAGCCCACAAGGTACGGCGAAAGTAGCCATTGAACTATGTTGAGAACTACCACGAATATTCCTATAGTGTACAGACTAAGGCCTATACCAGCCCAAGTTAAAACAACGGCGAATACAAGTGTGGTTAAACCAAATATTACGGCTAAAGTTGCAGCCATAGAAAGCCGAAGTTTCCAAGCGTTCATACTTTGTCACTATCTGATTCTTCAATGTGTCTTCAGGGGCGCTTATAACTTTTTTGCGTTAAATCAAAACAATTATCCTAAAGAAGAACGACCAAAATTATTTTGACACTGCCAGAAAAATGAGACGCGGAGAATCAACTTCAAAGTTTTCCCCTCCGTAGCCGCCCAGAACGCGGTTAACCTTAAAACCAGTGCCCTCAAGCAAACTCGTCAGCTTATCGCTTCCATATAAACGGACTTCATGCTCAAAAAAACTGACCTGAAGATTTTCCTTGTCACGGATAGTCCATAAATCACAAAGCCAGTCACCGCTGTCGCTAATGGTTCGTTTTTGTTGAAGGATAAATCTTGAGTATTCTTTTTCCTTGGTTGAATTACTTTGCCCTCTGTTTTTTAGGATTAAATATTCTCGGTTAAAAACATCGATGACAAGCAAGCCTTCCTGAAGCATCACCCTTCGAACTTCAGATAGGCTTACTTTGTCGTCTTCTTCCGAGGGCAGGTATCCAAAACTTGTGTCAACGCTCACAGTAGCGTTAAAAGTTCCTGTTTTGAAGGGCAAAAAGCGAATATCACCTAAAACCACTGCAATGTTTTGAGAACGCTGTTTGGCAATTTTTAGGAGCCTTAATGACGCATCCAAACCCACAACCTTGTATCCATCATCGCTTAAGGCGATAGAGTGCCTTCCAGACCCGCACGCAAGGTCTAGCACGTATCCAGTAGGCTTGATACAGCTTTTCAAAAATTGGATTTGTCGCTCTGTTTGATTCTTATCGGCTATTTCTACCCAGTAAACTCCCATCTCATCGAACACGTTTGCCGTGATTTCGCCCCAATTTTCTTAGTGTAAGCATTTGAAAATTAAGGGTTGACAGATTTAGCGGTTTTGTTTCTGCAGAATAATTTATTTTATAATCACATTCGAACTTTTTCATTTCTTTTTTAAGCATCAAGTCCATTAAGCTGAGTGCGCGTTTCCTGCAGGTTACCCTTCTTTTAAATTACTGAGCTTAGCTATTGCAAATGGAACAAGCATTTCTTCTTGATGTAACCCTCCATGTTGCCCAAGAAAACTAATTTTATTGGCATTGGAGTTCTCATACCATATTGTTTCATTTCCATAAGGCAAAATTATCAAATTTCCTGTTCTTTCAGAGACCTCTCTATCCGGAATGCCCACACCAAACAAACCTTTTTCCACTGCTTGTTTAGTTTCAATGATTTGTGCTTTGTTACCAATTTTTTGTACTAGCCACTCCTTAGTCTCAACAAGTTTTTCTTCCTTAATATGAAGAAAAAGTTCTCGGGGACCACCTATTGGCATAACTGTTTTTCGATTTTTACCAACTTGCAAGTTCAATATTGCCTTAGGTAAACAATTAAGGTAAGTTGTTTCTTTTGGATCAACGGTTAAACCCCCATGGTCAGCAGTTACTAAAAGCAACGTTTCTTTAGTTGTCTTGGTTTCCAGTTTCTGCACTAATTCCCGATATAATAAATTAGTTATTGACCATAGTTCTGCAGAATATTCGTAACTATCCGGTCCATATTCATGTGCAATAGTGTCGAGTGTATCTATGTGTACAAAAAAATAGGCGCTCTTTCCGCTGTTTTCTTCTATGTTTTTTCTAAGTCTAACAACTGTATCAGATGATTTTAGTGATGGAATTATTTTGCTTCCACGGAAGATTAATTTTGATAAGACATTGAAAGCATTTGATGCGTTGATATGAGTGTAAGTGCTGATTCCTTTTTGTTTTAAGGTGTTATGGACGTTTTTATCATTTAACAGAAGGATACTTGGGTTGAATCTTTTGTCTATTATTCTATCTCGTAGTTTGGAACCTAAACGTTCAAATTGTAATGCATTAACTACGCCAATATCTTTTAGGTAAATGAAGTACTCAAAGAGGCCGTGTTCCTGGGGAGTTAAACCTGTGTTTAAGGTAGTTAGTGCGTTTGTCGTTTGAGAAGGAAAGACGCTTGTTAGAGGGTATACTTCACCTCGATTGGTGAGGTTGGTCAAAAATCGGTTTACTTTAAGGTGATTCATGAATTGTTTGAATCCGAATCCGTCGATGACTAAAAGCACAACTTTGTTTATTCCTTCTGGAAAGGTCATGTTTTCAGGGTGAAGTTTCGATTTTTCTTTTCTTGCTTCAAACAAGTTTAGTATCATGTTTGGTATTTCTGAGATGCATCTCTGGTCGTATTGGGGATAGACGAAATTACAGTTTTTCTCTATGGATTCAACTGGTTGGACTAACATTTGGTATCCTTGAGCGAAATTTTTTGTTCTTGTGGCAACTCTCTTTTCTTCCACGAAGAGTTTATGGCTAAAGCCGCGGTAGATCTTTTGCATTTTTTAGAAGTCATATGAGTTATTTTGAAGCAGTCTGTTGCCACACTGTTCACTTTTCCTTTCAATAATGTCTCTGCATTGCTAGCTTAATCACTTGTAAAAGCGTTTTCGTTAAGGTTTCTTGACTAAATACATTTTTTTAGTAAAGGTTTCTTTAGTAACTCTAATTATTACAATTTCATTGATTTGAACTATCTTGAGAGAGCTTTTCAATATCTCCTAGATGGATAAAATCTCTTCAGATTGTTCAACTCTCAACGAAATACAATTGAAAAGGAGATATTCGCTCTAAATAGGTATTTTTGAGTTTTCTTATTTGTAATCAATAGACCATCTGGTTTGGCTCCAAAATGCAGGACTATTTATATTAGAATGCAGTTTTGAAACCAAACCGAAAAAGGTTACGGGAGACTCTATACTGAGAAAAAATATATTAATCAGACATTTTCTGGCTATATTTATGTTTCCCACAAATTTTGCCGCCTTCCTTGTACTCTCTGGTCAAAAACTCAAATTCGCTTCAAATTAAGGATTATTCTTCATAAGTGCTCGCTAAAGGTTGTTTACTGATTTGGTTCATAGTTAACCGTTTGTTTGTTATTTTTTTTTCCTAAATGTTTAGAATTGCCATTGCGACTTGGATGGCGACAGTCAAGAGAAACAATATCGACACCAATACAGCAGCCGCTTCCAACTTGCGAATTAGTGGGGTAACCATTTGGTAGTAGCGAGGAAGCAGTTTGGACGTTGGAAGAAGAATGATAGATAGAAATGCTAGAAACAGACTAATGTCCAAGAAGCTTAATGGCAATTCTATCTCAATTGTAGATTTCAGATTGATACCTGAAGGGGAGGGACTTGGCGAAACAGAAGTTGAATTGCTTGGAGTTGGCGTTGCGGTTGGCAAGACTTGAGAAGTTGATGTAGGAGTAGCTTTTGGAGTACTTGTTGTTCTAGAGGTTGGCAATGGAGTTAATGCCTGTGTTGGAGTGATTGTTGGATTAGGTTCTAGAGTAGGCGTTGGAGTAGGAGCAATTGTTACTGTAAATGAGTTACTGTTCCCAGAGTGACCACCATCAGTAACTATGATGTTAACGCTTGACCCTGAAGTATCGACTGTAACCGAAGTCGACCCTACACCGTTAACGAAAGGATTCATAGTTTGAGGACTAATTGATCCAGCAGAATACGTCAAAGATGGTGTGCCAGTATAACTTGTAACAGTGTTCCCATATGCATCCTTAGCCAATACAGTTATGCTGAAAGTAGAACCAACTGATTGAGGACTACCAATATTACTAAAAGTGAAAAGGTTGAAGGCTCCCGAATTAACTGTGAAGAGGTTACTTGTTCCAGACATATCAGAACCTTTAGTTGAAACCGTAATTCCTGAACTTGCATGAGTTATTATTGCTGAACCTGTCCAAACACCACTTGAGAATACGCCAGTGGTAATTGGGTTAATAGTTCCTGTTGAAACATTCAAAGTGTTGGTTCCAACATAGTTTGTTAGAGTGTTGTTAAAAGCATCTTTAGCTGTAATTGTTATATTAAACGATGTGCCCGCAGTTTGAGTACCAACAGAACTAAATACAAAATGATCAAGTGGAGCAAAATCCGACGCAACAGAAAACGCATCACTTGTAGCACCATTATAATTGCTATCACCACTGTAAACTGCTTGGAACTGATAGGTATCTATAGTCTGAGGAATATAAGTCGTAGAAGCCAAACCATTGTTCAAAGACACCGCAGATCCGATTGTAATCCACGAACCACTTCCAATTTTTACCTGGAAAGTAGCCGTCCCAGTCAGAGTTGCACCACCAGAGAAACCAGAAATAGTCACAGAAATAGTAACCGCGCTATTAACGAAAATTGGGTTTGAACTAACTGAGGGAGCTGAAACAACTGCATTTGCCTTATTAACCGTTAGAGATGCAGCGGCCCCTGTTGCACCATTGTAGTTGCTGTCTCCACTATACACTGCTCGTATGCGATAAGTACTTCCAACAGAATTTGGAGTATAAGGATCTGAAGTTGAAGAAATAATAGACACCGTTTTTACAGAACCAAGTTGAGTCCAAGTTGCACCGCTGTCTGCAGAATATTGAAACGTTAATGTGCCAGTCGGAGTAACACCTGAAACTCCAGAAATTGCGACGGTAGCAGTTATTGACCCACCAAGGGAAATTTGACTTGTCGTGTTTAATGTTGGACCTGGTACAATTGGATTTGCCTTATTAACCGTTAGAGATGCAGCGGCCCCTGTTGCACCATTGTAGTTGCTGTCTCCACTATACACTGCTCGTATGCGATAAGTACTTCCAACAGAATTTGGAGTATAAGGATCTGAAGTGGCGGAACCTTTAGACAACGTTTGGATGGATCCAAGTTTATTCCAAGTTGCACCACTATCATTTGAATATTGAAATATTATTGTCCCTGTTGGAGTGCCACTAATACCACCTACAATAACATTGGCCGTTACAGAACCACCTAAAGTAATAGGATTACCTGGACTAAGAGTTGGAACTGAAACAGTTGGGGGACCAGCAGCTTTAATGGTTTGTGAATTTGCAAATAGAAATATTGATAGCAAAATCAAAAATATGAATATAGGCAATTGAAGTTTCTTCATTTTCCTTTCATTCTGATGTTTACAGTTGACTTAGATTTGGGTTAATTATCTATTAGGACATATTACCTTTTTTTGTTTTAACCTTTCCTATTTTTATGCTTTCAGAGTTATGCTTTTCAAGTAAGGAGAACGAGAGCATCAGAATTCCAATAGATAACTTTTACTATTTCACATGAATTTACGCCAACGCCTTAGTTAGAGCCGCAAAAAACTTACAGTAACACATTAAAAAGTGCATACTCGTTTTAAACTTTAATTCTCTGTAGTGATAAGAATTTGAAGACTTTTTTCATGCAAATTTTTTTAGAAAATGGTTATAAGGTGTTAGGTTGCAGAGAACGCTGCGGTCAGATGGATATTGCTTAGAAACATTATCGAGTCGTCGTAGCCGTAATACCTACTAGCAGTTGCGTAGAAAGTGTATTTGTTACCAGCCACAACATTGTATGTTGCTTGTGCATTCATGTCAAAATATACGCGCTCATCTGTTGGACCAGAGGTTTGCGACCCATGAATCGAAATATCAAGGTTATACCAGTCAGGTGAGACTGGGGAAGTTCCAAGATAAAGCGCACACGAGTTATTGTAATACATGTTAACATAGCCAACGTTCAATGTAACAATTACGGCACCATTTGCGGGTGCAGTTATGGTTACATTGCCAATAGGAATCGCTATACTATCGTTGCTATTGATATCGAGTGCAGCGTCATCAATTATAGAAGAATTTATGACGGTAATTCCTGGTGGACCTTGAATACCTTGCAATCCAGTTGCTCCGGTAGCACCAGTATCACCTTTGGATCCTTGTGGACCTGTTGGCCCAGTCGCACCAGTGTTGCCTGTTGGTCCAGTTGCTCCAGTATCACCTATAGGACCTTGAGAACCAATAGTTCCTGTTGCTCCTGTGTCTCCTTTGTCGCCTTTCTGAGCTTGCGGTGAAATAAAGAGCTGCGTTGAAACTATTGCTGAGACGATACCTGAAACCGCAACCGTTAAAACTAACACGATGACTAGAGTTAATTTTGATATTTCTATTCTTTCCATTTTTCACACAAAAATAATATTGTTTTACTGAATTTAAATTATTGTGCAGCGTGAGAAGTTATGGTTGAGTAAACCGCGTTAACATACATCATTCTGCTCACTTGCCTCTTCTTTTCTTTGATCTCGCAAATTTACGACTGATTATTGAAAATAAAAACATTTACTCGGTCGCCAAAAGAAGTGCGAAAAAGTAGGAAAAAGTGTGGCGATTTAAGTAATAATAACTTGACTCTGTCAGATTTCGAGCCGCTTAAATATTCATTTTCCTATTTGCTAATCCACGGAGACCCATTTGTGACTGAAAAGCAGGAGTGGCAACAGATCTATATGCTCCTAAAACTAGCTGAAATGGGCGCGTACAGACGAGTCGCTAAAATCTCAACTGATTATTTAGCCAAGAAACTTGGCATTTCCCAACAAACAGCATCACGTTACCTAATAGAGCTTGAGCGCAAAAACTGGATTCAACGCAACATAGCTCCTGATGGTAGCCTAATCAGGATTGAAGAACAGGGTACCCGGGAGTTGCAGAAATTATATTCGGGACTAAAGGTTTTGATGGAGAAATCTTATCCGCCTTCGGTTACTTTGGAAGGAACTGTTTTCACTGGGTTAGGTGAAGGCGCCTATTACATTGCAAAAGAGCATTATCGTAAGCAAATTGTTGAAAAATTAGGTTTTGAACCCTACCCAGGTACGCTCAACCTCAAGTTGTCTTCGGATTACGACATTAAAACCCGTATGGAACTCGACGCGTATCCATCAGTTGAAGTAAAAGGTTTCCAAAATGAGGACCGCACCTTTGGTTTAGTTAAATGTTACCCCGTCATGATCGGTAACGAAGTTAAAGGCGCATTGGTAACGGCTCTGCGAAGCCACTATGATTCCTCAGTGCTGGAGATAATTTCATCTGTTTGCCTGAGAAAGGCACTGGGTCTCAAAGACGGTAACAAACTAAAAATTGAAGTTTACACTCAAAGCAACTAAAAAGGAATCGCAGTAGAATACGAGTGTCCAATCTTTTCTTGGTGGTCAGGTTTGCGTCTCGCAGCTAATATGTAGCCTAGGACTAAACCGAAAACTAACCCGCCTAAATGTGCCAATATATTTACGCCTGGTTCCACGTTAATGAAGAACAGAAAGAACGCGAAGACCAAGGCTCCAAGAATTGACTGACGTACTGCACGTCTACCATAAATTACACATGCGCCAAACACCGAGAAGATAGCGCCTGACGCTCCAACAGAAACAAACAAACCCCCCAGACCCAATACCAAACACTAAAGAGAGAAGGTTACCTGCCAAGCCACCCAAAAGGTAGATTCCTAGATATTCCGGAAGTGAAAACAATTCTTCGCCACGCAAACCGAATATGAACAGAAAAAGCATGTTCCCAACAAGGTGAAATATTGATGCGTGGATAAACATTGAAGTGAACAGTTGCCAGAAGGCACCTTGAAAAACAAATAGGTTCACTTGTCCCCACTGTAGAATAACGCTGTCGCCTGTGGTTAATGCATTTCTACCTACGATGGCACCTACAATATAGATAGCTACATTTATCGCAATCAGAATGTACGTTGGCTTATATTTCTCGCAACCCATGGGTGCAAACCTATCACTTGGAGAGTTTATCTATTATTTTCTGTTTAATCTTTGATGAACTATCTAAAGCATTCTCCGCAAATTTGCCAATCCTGACAATTTTAACGTGTAGTTTATTTTTAGAGATGTACGTTTTAACTTCGTTTTCCATTTCAGCTTGGTCGTAGCCTAATGCGATTACGTCTGGATTGATTTTTTCTATGACCTCGCCGATGTCCATGTTATCGTATCCGAGGACTGCTTCATCAACTACTCTTAGCGACTTGACAAGTGCGCAGCGTTGGTCTTCGGACATTATGGGTTTTCTGCCCTTCGACTTCTCGACAGTTTTGTCTGTGGCAATTATTGCTATTAGTTTAGCGTTATCTCCGCCTGCTCTTCTGGCTTCCTCCAAAAACCACACATGTCCAAAATGAAGCAGATCAAAAACTCCCGAAGCTAAGACAACTTTTCTTTTTGATTTGACGGCCATTCAAAGTTCACAGCGCCAATTAATCTTAAAGCATCAAGTAGCCCTTCACAGTAAGCTACTGAGGTTAAGCTGGTTTCAAGCTTGCCCTGAGCTTTATAATACTTTGCATCTTCGAGGTAATCAATTGCATAACTCAGAACAGCAGTCACAGTCTCGTCAGTTAAGCTGATGGAAGTTTGCGTTCGTGTTGAGTTGACTAAAGACTTTTTCAGCCATAGAAATGTACTTGACTGTTAACGCTTCTAAACTCACTCAACAAGCCTCCTAAACTCAACTGGAGCACCGGCAAAAGCAATCAACGAGTCAACTTCCATAAAATGCAACTCACCTGGAAAAATCAGGCTATAAGGTGGTTGGCCAAAATCAAAATTCTCCAAATTGTTGACAAAATCTGCTTTTAGGGTTGGGTTGTCTCCGCCTGCCCTTGCAATTCCAACAGCAACCGTGTCTGAAGTAACGACTTCCAACTTCTTCTTTTCCTCAACCTCTCGAAGAATTTTGATGGCTAGATTAATAGAGAGGAAGAGGTTTTCATTAGCCTTCAAATCTAAAAGGCAAAGCGTATGCAAGCCAACCTTTTTATTTTGAGCGATTACATTGTAGGGTGTTTCCGAAAAGTTATCGGGGAAAGGCACGGTTACGGTTTTTCCGAATTTGTAATTGTGCAAGCCTGATAAGCTGATTATTGCGGACACTATTGATGTTCCATGGACTATCCTCGTTTTGATTCCCTGTTTTTCTGCTTCAATGCGCAGGGTTACATGTGTTGTTGCAATGAATGGGTCACCTGGAACGAGAAACACTGCTTTGCCGATTCTGGCGGCTTCAAGGATTCCTTTTCCATTTTCTTCTTCAAGCATCTTTCTTGATACAATCTGGGCTTTTTTGCCGCACAACGCTTCAAACCGTTGTAGGCTAAAATCATGCATAAGGTTTGTGTAGAGTTCCATGAAGACTTGATCTGCAGTCTTTGTTTCTTCTAGTCCTTTGACGGTGATGCCTTTCTCGTCGTTTAATCCTAAGCCTATGAAGACAAGTTCGTTCAACTTTGAAACCTTGCTATTTTAAGTAGAGGTTATAACTTAAAACCATTTTTTCTTTTACGTGCCTCTATTTTCAAATTACTTATAGTTCTTCATTGGGTTATTAGGGTTTTTTTCTGGATCGTCTCGTTTAGTTCCTCAATCATGTGTTCATCTGTTCTATATCTCATAAGAATCATCTTTACTCTAACTTTTCCATTAGTACCGTTGTTTTTACTTTCTCAATAACCCTTTTACTGAAAAATCTTTTTGGATGGAACATCCAACCAAACATTTATAAGATTTACGTTAAAAAGAAACCTGAGTATTTAGCGTCATGCTGAAGGAAAAGATGAACAATGAAGCCTATAGAGAGCCTAGTTAGGGACAACGTTAAAAATCTCAAACCATGCGTTCACGGTGCAGAAGTTTTAGACGCTGCAGAGGAAAGTGGTCTTAAGCCTCATGAGATTTTGGATTTTAGCTCAAGCGTAAATCCGCGGGGCCATCTAAGAAGGCGCTTGAAGCCGCGAAAAAAGCCTTCAACCAAATTGCGGCATATCCTGATTCTAACTCTAACGAACTAAGACAAGTGATTGCTAGTCACTTTGGCAACCTAAACAAGGATAATGTGATTATTGGGAATGGTTCTACTGAACTCATGTATTTATTTGCTGAAACGTTCCTCAAAAAAGGCGAAACTGCTCTAATTCCTTCACCGACTTTTGGTGAGTACGAGAGTGCTGTTCGCAAAACAGGTGAAACACCCAAGTTCCTTAAGTTGGGCAAGAGTTTCAACGTTGAAGCATCCACTTTCAAAAAGGAAATATCTGCCGCCAAAATAATTTTCTTATGCAACCCAAACAACCCAACCAGCATGCTTATTCCCAAAGAAACACTCACAAGCATAATTGAGCTGGCTCTTGAGCACGATACCTTTGTTTTTTTAGATGAAGATTTTTTGGAGTTTGTAGAAAACGAAAAGGCTCTCACAATGATCGGCAAAATTAGCACTTACCCTAACCTTTTCATCTTGCGCTCATTCACCAAGATTTTTGGTTTAACTGGGCTGCGAGTAGGTTACGGCATTGCCAATAAAGAAATCATCAACGTTCTTTCTTGTGCAAAGATTCCCTGGAATGTAAATTGTTTGGCCCAGGCGGCTGCTGTTGTAGCTTTGAAGGATGAAGAACATCTTAAAATGACGCGTGAGCTAATTAAAAAAGAAAAAGACTGGTTACATGTCGAGTTGAGCAAATTTGATTCGTTCAAGTTTTCTTCGCCAGATGCCAACTTTTTTTTCATCGACATTCATAAATCAGGCTTAACCGCTTCCAAACTGAAAAGTAAACTGTTGAAACATGGTATTCTGATTCGTGATTGCACCTCTTTTAGGGGACTGGATGAATTTCACGTTCGAATGGCAGTAAAGACACGAGTTGAAAATGAACAGTTAATTGAAGCTCTTAGGCGGACTGTAAAGGCAGTTTGAGTCGAGACCTATGTTTACATTTGACTTTTCATTGTTTGTTGATTCTATCCTAATTTTCACGTTAGCCTTCTTAATCGACTTGGTGTTAGGGGAGTATCCTGATAGGATTCACCCGACCATAGGTATCGGCAAAATGATTACCTTTCTTAAACGAAAATCGAAGAGCCCTAACCCCAAAGTCGAGAAAGCAAACGGCGTTTTAATGGCATTAACCATAATCCTGGTTGTTTCGCTTCCCATATTTGTGCTGCTTTTTTGGTTGAGATTATTACCTTACGGCGAAATCCTCTACATCATAGTGGGTGCAATATTGTTCAAGGCAACATTCGCAATTACTGGTATGGGGCAATATACCAAACCCATCGCTAAAGCCCTAAAACAAAAAGATTTGGCTGAGGCACGTAAATGGTTGCCCTATATTGTCAGGCGCGACCCCAACAGCCTTAATGAACGTCAGATTATTTCTGCAGCGGTTGAATCCATTGCTGAAAGCACAACTGACGGCATAACTGCCCCGTTTTTCTTTTATGCGCTCTTCGGGGTTCCGGGTGCGTTTGCTTACCGCGTAATTAACACTTTGGATTCAAGGGTTGGCTACAAGAACGCCGAATTCAAGAACATCGGGTGGTTCTCAGCTAAAATGGACACAATAACAAACTACTTTCCGGCTCGGGTGACGGCTTTTTTGATGGTTGTGGCTGCGTTTATTCTGCGTGAAGATTGGCGGGAATCCTATCGCATCTTGCAACGTGACAAACACAAAACTGCAAGTCCAAATGCAGGCTACACCATATCCGCAATGGCTGGAGCGTTAAATATCCAACTTGAAAAACAAGGTTATTACACCTTGGGCGACGACCACGGAATCGCAATCGAGCACATTCCGAAGGCTTTGCGAGTGATGACTGTGACTGCAATCCTGTTTGGGTTAATTGTGGTCGTGCCCGTTTTGGTTTTAAGGATCTATGTCATTGGGCTTTAGTACTCAATAAACACGGGTGTTTTTTTTAAGAAAAAATGGTTTATTTCATAATTTGAGGAATTTCTCAAAGACTTCATTTTGTAATAGTTTTTATTATTGCTTGTAATCGATATACGGACACTAAAGAGGTCTAATAATTTTGAATGGGAAACCGCTCGTAAGCATAATCAGCGCTGGCATGTCCAAATTCGGTAAACGCGAAGGGTTGCTCACAAGAGAAATCTTCAGCGAAGCAGCATTTGAAGCATTCAGTCGCTGCCCCAAACTGGACCCAAAAAAAGACATTAGAGCGATGTTCATCGGTCATATGGGTGAAGCTTACGAACATCAAGGGCACACAGGTAGCACTATTGCGGATTGGGCTGGATTAATAGGTATCCCAGCAACACGTACAGAAGCCGCCTGTGCATCTTCAGGTGCTGCCTTAAGGTCAGGAGTTTACGCGGTTTTATCTGGTTTAGCAGATGTTGTTGTAGTTGGAGGCGTAGAAAAAATGACGCATCGCACTACTTCTGAGGTTACTGAATACTTGGCGATGGCTTCGGATTACCCGTTTGAGCAGTGGCACGGCATAACTTTTCCAGGATTGTTCGCGTTGATGGCTACAGCTCACATGCATGCTTACGGAACTACTGAAGAACAGATGGCTTTGGTCGCAGTTAAAAACCACTATCATGGAAGCTTAAATCCTAAAGCACATTTACAAAAAGAAATCACCCTCCAAACGGCGTTGACTTCACGTTACGTAGCTTGGCCCCTTAAACTCTACGACTGCTCACTGATAACCGACGGCGCCAGCTGCATAGTCTTAACTAAACCTGAACTCGCCGACAAATACACTGACCAGCCCGTCCATATAGTTGGAAGTGCACAAGCCAGCGATACCATCGGTTTGTACGAGCGCAAGAGCTTAACCTCAATAAACGCTACGAGGTTAGCCGCGAAAACAGCCTATGATATGGCACAGCTCAAACCTGAAGATGTAGGGTTGGCTGAAGTTCACGACTGCTTTACTATCGCTGAACTTATGGCCTATGAGGACCTAGGTTTCTGCAAAATAGGCGAGAGCGGAAAACTAATAGAAAGCGGACAAACACGATTGGGAGGAAGAATCCCAGTTAATACAAGTGGCGGACTAAAAGCAAAAGGTCACCCAGTCGGAGCGACAGGTACCGCCCAAGCTTACGAAATTTATCTTCAGCTTACTGGTCAAGCTGGTAAACGCCAAGTAAAGGACGCAAAAGTCGGCTTAACCCTCAATATCGGAGGCTCAGGAGCCACATCGGTAGTTCACATTTACAGGGGCACACAATAATGAGCACACAAGAGCCTTTTACGATTGAGCAGTTTTACAAGTTTTTAGGTCAACAAAAGTTAATGGCTGGAAAATGCTTAAAATGCGGTAAAGTCCATTTACCCCCAAGACCCTTATGCGACAACTGCCTCTCACAAGACTTCGAATGGGTAAACATCTCGGGCAAAGGCAAATTGCTTACGTACACATTTATTCACATTGCTCCAGAACAATTCCAAGCATTAGTTCCCTATGCAGTAGGCATTGTAGAGTTAGAGAATGGTTTGAAAATCCCTGGGATGATTCAGAAAATCAATCAGGAACAGCTGAAAATCGGTATGGCGTTAACGTTGGATTTTGGCACTTGCAGCTCCCCTCAACAATGGCCGCAGTGGCCACGATACTGCTTTAAACCATAGACACTTCCGATAATACCTAGGCTTTTTTTATTTTCTTTTCCTATAGATGGCTACTTCTTCTTTGTCGCTAAATCTAACAAACTCAAAGCCGGCTTTAATCAGTTTTTCTTCGTCGTCAAGGGTTTTAGCGAGTGCTGTGTTGTAGTCGTCGCTTTCAAAAGTGATGAGCTGAGTGTAAATCATCGTGTTTTCTATGCATCGGTGACCAAGCTGTTGTTGAACATACAGAATGTTACGAGTTTTGTGGTAGAGCATTGTGGCTCCGAAATGGCGGAAGGTATGGAAGGTTATTTGGTCTATTCTTGGGTTTCCCAGTTTTCTTGCGAGGGAATGTCGTCTTCGGATAAAGTTGGTTCTGAAGTTATTGATGTTTTTTGCTGGTCCAAAGATTCTCTTGTCTTTACGTGGCATCTGGTTTATGAGTGCTGTTAACTTGTCTGAGAGCTTGAATTGTCGTGGGTTGCTGTTTTTTTCTGGTGCGTTTATGGCTAGCACTTTTCCGTTGAGGTCTTTCCATTCTACAGCCCAGATTTCGCCGCATCTAGCCATTGTCTCTTTTAGAATCATCAGAAAAATTGCCGCTCTTGTTTTGAAGCCTGCTATTAGTTGGTCGATTTCTGTTTCTGTTGGTATCCACGGGATTTTTCTTATGCATCTTATTTCTGGGGGTTTCCAGTAGATGCCTAGCCATTCTGCGAAAGATGAGTAGGCACCTATGTAATGGACCTTTGTATTCACGTGGACTTTTTCGTTTGCGATGGCTTCTTTGACTGTTTCTGGGTTAAGCAAATTAGCGCCGTGTTTGACAAGTCGCATCAGAACTTTGCGGTGAGCAATAAGTGTGTAGTCTTTTCTGCCTTCTTTCTTTAAATGCCATAGATATTCCGTTATTTTTCCGTTTATGTCTTGTTGAGTGCTGCTTTTTTCTCCCGCAACAGTCTTGATTTCTGTTGCAGAATCCAAATTTTTCGCCTCTAATGCGCATATTTGGTGTTTATATTGTAAGGTAGTCTGATTATTTAATCCCCCTTTCATGTTTTTTTGTAACGGTCTTTCAGAAAACCTGAACCCACATTCGCGGCAAAGATTTCTTTGAACCTAGCTCATACTTTACATTCACAGCAAAATTCTTGGTAAGGGCAATCTCTCCATGGCTTTAACTGCGTTTTTATGGCGTTAAAATTTTAATAAAAATCTTGTTGTTAAGTGGCTTTCCAACACATTCTTTTTTCGAGACTTATTGCTTTTTCCAGATCATCTAATGCCCCTTCAATGTTGTCTTGTCTTGCCTTTAGAGTCGCTCTGTTATGCCACAGATCGAAATCGTCAGGATTTATTTCAATAGCTTTATTATAACATTCTATAGCCTCTTCAACTCTATTCAAGTTAACCAGAGTATGCCCTTTTTCAGACCAAGAATATGAATTCGTTGGATCAATTTCTATAGCTTTGTCATAACATATCAAAGCTTCCTCAGGCTTTTTCAAGTCAGCGAGAATACGCCCTTTGGCACTCCAATAATAGGATTTTGTCGGGTTAATTTCGATAGCTTTGTTGTAGGTTTCCAAAGCCTCATCAATCCTGTTCAAATCAACAAGAAAATCTCCTTTGTCACTCCACAAAAGTGTGTTAGTTGGGTTGATTTCTATTGCTTTATTAAAACATATCAAAGCTTCCTCGGACCTTTTTAAGTCAACAAGAAAACGTCCTTTGTGCGTCCACAAGTATGCGTCTTCTGGGTTGATTTCTATAGCTTTGTCATAACATATCAAAGCTTCCTCAGGCTTTTTCAAGTCAGCGAGAATACGCCCTTTTTCAGACCAAGAATATGAATTCGTTGGATCAATTTCTATAGCTTTGTCATAACATATCAAAGCTTCCTCAGGCTTTTTCAAGTCAGCGAGAATACGCCCTTTTTCAGCCCACGCGTATGCGTCTTCTGGGTTGATTTCTATTGCTTTGTTATAACATTCCAAGGCTTCGGTAAGTCTCTTCAAGTCAACAAGGAAACGTCCTTTGTCACGCCAAGATGGGGCATCTGTTGGATTAATTTCTGTACATTTGTTGAAGCATTCCAAAGCATCATCAGATCTTTTTAAGTCAACAAGAAAACGTCCTTTGTCACGCCAAGAATATACGTCTGTTGGATTAATTTCTGTACATTTGTTGAAGCATTCCAAAGCATCATCAACTCTATTTAAAAGAACAAGAAAATCTCCTTTGACGCTCCAGTAATATTCATTTGACGGGTTGATTTCTATTGCTTTATTAAAACATATCAAAGCTTCCTCAGGCTTTTTCAAGTCAGCGAGAATACGCCCTTTTTTCAGCCCACGCGTATGGCTCGCCAGAGGTAATTTCTATTGCTTTGTTATAACATTCCAAGGCTTCGGTAAGTCTCTTCAAGTCAACAAGGAAACGTCCTTTTTCAGTCCAAGAGTATGGCTCGTCTGGGGTAATTTCGATAACTTTGTTGAAGCATTCCATAGCTTCGTCAACCATATTCAAGTCAACAAGAATACGTCCTTTTTCAGCCCAAGAATATGCATTCGTTGGATCAATTTCTATTGCTTTGCAATAGCATTCCAAAGACTTTTTCAGTTTAGAAAACTCTAAGGAATTCTTGCGCCATGCTGTTCCTAAGGCTTGCCACAATTTGGACATAGTTAGTGGACTTAAATGACAACATGAATTCTTGATAAATGTCAAAACTTTTAATTCAACTTCTTCAAGTGGAATCATTGAAAGTTCCATAACTAAGCTTATTACAATTGCAATTATTGCTTCTTCTTCGTGTGTTTTAAAAACAGACTCAATCGCACTCCAAAGTAATTCCTTATTCTCCTCGAACTTCTCTTCATCATTCTGGTTTAACATGAAAGATAAAAATTCAAGACTCCATCTTCGATGAATAATATCCCAATGTTCGGAGTGCCTATATAGAGTAGCGCGGTTAAGAGCCAGAGCAAAACTCTTTAGTTGCATTTTCTCCAAAAGAGCGTCCATTACATCGAAATCGCCAAGTCGTAAAAATGAACACACAAACATTGTCTTAATTTTGCCTACTTTCTTTTCCAGATTATTTCTAGGTATCGACTACACCTGGCCGCAACGTCCTCTTCCAAACCTTGCCCCAAGACGGAGAATTTGACCATAATGGCTGTTCCTTTGCTGTCTTCATAGATTTTTTGAGAAGTCTCCTCAAGTTGTCTTACCTGATTTGAGTCCCCGAACATTCTGATGAAATCCTTAATTTCTTCTTTGTTAAATGATGGCAATTCATATCTGAAATCGTGACCAAGTGCAGATTTATCCTTAAATTTCATAATTGACTGTTTAGATGTTTCTGGAACTCCGCTTAGCTCATCACGAACGAAACGATCAAAATCGGGGAGTCTGGCAGATAGAATAAATCGTAGGTTTTTATTCTCTGCATATCGTGAGAGCTGATCAATTAAGTAGAAAACTGCTGCCGATTTAACATTGTGGGAGTCATCTACAGCGACGAGTATTTTGTTGCCGCACCTCAACAGATTCTCTATAAACTTTTGAAGGGTTTCACTGCCTCGTATCTCAGTGCCATAGTTGTAAAATGCCACGTATTCCTTTTCTATATAATCGCATATAATTTCCTTAAGGATTGTGCTTTTTGAGGTCCCAGATTCGCCTACTATTAAGAGGTTGTGTTTGCATTCTAACTTCGATTCTATTTCATCAATTATTCTGCTACGACGGTATTCTCTTTTTCCTTAATTGCTTCTATCTCAAAAGGAAAACCGTTTTTCCAGTCCTCCAGATCTTTCATTGTGCTCTTGTGGTCTTCAAAATATTGCAGAGTAAGTAATTTGAATCCAAAAGCTTCAGCTTCTGCAGCTATTGTAAAATAATTATTACCTATATGCTGATGTTTAATATCGGCTCCACGAAAGCTTATTGTATGTTCTTTGGTTTCCTCTTTCTTAGACATGAATTTCCTTCTGGTTTAAGACACATTATTCTCCAATAAATTAATGCACGATGTAACATAATTTATTTTTTCAGAGCAGTTTGAACCATGTTCTCAAATGTATCTCCAATTAGCTGGCTGAAAGGTGCAAGCGGGGTTAGGTTAATTATCGTTTTTGCCACATTTGGCGATGCCCTAGCTAAAGCGACTGCAACATCTTTTAGTTTATTTCGTATTCCTTGCTTTTTGTCCTCGTCGACAATTGCATCTTTAAGCTTGGTTGTTGCATCAGCAAGTTCATTTACTTTCGCCTGAATTGACTTTCCTTCTTCAATAGGACTCTTTTCGTTTTGAAATTCATTGTTCAAATTAGCAACAAATTGTTGAAGGCTCTCTTTGTATTCTTTAGACATATTTTCCAAAAGACTGTTTTCGATTGTTATGGTGGCATACATGTTAACACCTTCCCTGTAAACATCTGTGTTGATGTCCCCAATGTGTTGATGCCCGATGCTTACGCCGGGTCCAAAGTGAATATTGTATTTACTTACAACCTTATCTTTATCATTTTTTTCAGGCAGTTGCTAAACTCTCTCCTAAAAATCTTGAATTAATATGTATTTAATCAGTTTATAAGATTTATCTGATGAAGACTTTTTTGTTGCAAGTCATTAAAAACAATGCTTCTTTCTGGAATTAATTAAACGTAGTCCTTTCTAAACGCTCATAAATCTCTAAGCATCCATCCAACTCTTTGTTCCAGGATACTGAACAAGTCTAATTTTTATTTCCAATTCATAAAGAAACCGTCATGAATTTTGCCCAACACGTACAAGAGTAATGAGACGCGTGCTAGTCAATCATAGATGACGATCCTAAATTCCTTTGCTGTAATTAAAAAACTTCGTTTTTACCTAAATTGCAAAAAAAAGGGAGAGGTAGTCCGCGGAGAAACATTACAGTGGCGATACATCACCATGGGCTGTGGGTTCAAGTCCACCCTTGGTCCAATTGGGACCGGGGTTTAAACAAAACATGCCGATTCCAATAAGGCTAATTTCTTATGAAAATAATTTATTCATACTGAAAAGGGAAGAAAGCTTCTAAAGCAGCAATAAATTATCAAGAGCATATACGATCGAAAATTGTCACGTTTTGTGGTTAATTGAGATTATGACTAGGGATTCATAAAGCATAAGCCCCAAAAAACAAATTGCATAAGGAACATTAATGACGCTTGATTCAACCTTTAGCCGAAGAATCTACCTTGTTTTCCAAGGTTTAGGCTTAAGCTGTTTAGGTGGGGCAATATTCCTCCAAATCTTAACTTTCACAAGCATACTTACCCAGGGATATTTTAAGGCAGTAGAGGCAAATCCGACAAGACTCTCATTGGAAATAATTCTCACAGCTTTTGCACTAATCTACTTTATCTATATTTATCAACGAGTGATTCGGTCAGTTAAAATAAACGCACGCTAAAAAAAACAATAGGCACTTCTATTTTGCTACGTTAGATGAACTGCTAATAAGGGCGGATATGTCAACCGCAGTTTTTTCTGGTTAAGCCAATATTTTAGCTAATTTTACATGCGACTTTTTGGCTTTAGCTGTCACCGTTTTTTCCTAATCAGTAGTAATGTGGTTGCGCTGATTGCTGAAATGGCGAGGACTGCTGCTGCGTAAATGTATAGGGGTGTTTCGTGGCCTGTGATATAGGCGAAGGAGAAGTTGATGGGATTTGGTTTGAATTTGGGGTTGGAGTTGCAGAGGGACTGGGAGTTGGAGTTGGCGAAACCTTAGGAGTAGAGGTTACTTTAGGTATTCCTGTCGGAGTGAGTGAGGGTGAAAGAGAAGGGTTTGTTGTTGGGCTTGTAGTCGGAGTTGAAGTTGGCGTTTGGGTTGGAGTCGGTGAAGGCGTTGAGGTTGGAGCTGGTGTAGAAGTTGGAGAAGGAGAAGAAGTGGGATTAGAAGATGGAGTTGGACTTGGTGAAGGAATTGCTGTGGGTGTTGGACTCGGCAAAGTTGTTGGCGTCGGACTTGGTGCATTGGTCGGTGTTGGGGTTGGAGATGGATTTGGGGAAGGCGATGGGCTCGGTGAGGGAGTTGCCGTTGGTGTTGGCGAGGGGGTAGGTGATGGAGTGGGTGCGAGTGTAGGTGAAGGAGAAGGTGTTGGTGTGGGGTTAGTTTGAACTTTAATTAAACTAATTTCATTAGCACCATTAGCAAGGGTTTTGCCTGCAATGATATAATCTCCATCAGCGGACTCCACTAACGAATTTGCACTTCCGGTGTATCTTAATTCCCACTGTTTGATTCCATATGGGTCAGTCTTTATCAAAAGACCAGTATTATTTGACATATAACCTGCAATAGCAAATCCTCCATCACTGGACTGAATTATCTCTTCACCATATGTATAAGGTGAATCGGGGTATGAACCCCACATTTCGGTTCGGTCGTATGTTTGAATCCATTGAGTACATCCGTTCTGGTTAGTTTCAGCAAATAGGATGGCACAATAACCACCGGCATTAGGACGGGTCTGACCAACCATTACATAGCCATATCCACCATCAATCTCTGCAACATCGTAAAAAAAATCATACCCCCCATCACCGAATGAAAAATGTATCGTATATGTCGCGTTCCATTGCATGTTTCCATTCGAATCGGTTTTAATCAATACAGCTGAGCGAGTATGCACCATCACATAAGTGCCTTCAAAGCCTGCTAATGCGTATCCTCCGTCAACGGTCTTTGCAATCAACTATAGTACGGTTGATACGGGCTGTTTGAAATTACGTCGTATCTTTTTCCATTGCATGTTTCCGTTTGAATCAGTTTTCATAAGTTTATTGGACTTGTTATGGCATATCCTCCGTCATCAGTCTGAATAATTGATGGAGGAAAATAGCCCATCATGCCACCAGATACCGCTGTAACTTTTGTTCCACTGGAAGTTTCCGTTTGAATCAATCTTAAACAAGTAAATGTCTTGTTAAGGATTGGATGTTCTATGGGGCCTACTGCAACGTAGCCTCCGTCTGTGGTTTGAGCTATTGAATTTGTGGCTGGAAACCCGTAAGTTTTATTCCACTGTTTGTTGCCTTCTGAATCAGTTTTAATAATTTGAGAAGAGCCATTTGCGGCTGCTCCACCTATTGCGTATCCTCCATCATTAGTCTTAATGATAGAAGAAATGCTTTCTAGACCATAAGTTTTCGTCCATGATATTTTAACATCTGCTTTTGATACTGCGGACGCATGTGCATATTTCAAGTTGCCATTTGTTTTGTCATAGTAGCTTATGCACGGATTTCCCAATGAATCAAAAGCTAAAGAAGAGTAACAGCCTACATCTCCTGCTGAATCTACAGTAACAATGGACCACGTGGAGCCTTTAAAGTTCGCACACTTCAAATCACCATTAGTAACGTCATAGTAACTTATCGAGGGGTTTCCCGCCGAGTCCAATGCAAGAGAAGAATAGAGACCGACATTTCCTGTTGAATCTACTGTAACAGTAGACCACGTTGAGCCCTGCAGCTTAGCATATTTCAAATTGCCATTTGTAACGTCATAGTAGCTTATTGAGGGGTTTCCCGCCAAATTGAAACAAAGAGAAGTAGACCAGCCGACATCTCCTGTTGAATCTACTGTAACAGTGGACCACGTTGAGCCCTGCAGCTTGGCGTATTTCAAATTACCATTTGTGACGTCATAGTAGCTTATGCAAGAATTCCCCAATGAATCAAAAGCTAAAGAAGTATCCCAACCTACTTCGCCTGTTGAATCAACAATTTGCGTTGTCCAGTCTACGCCTGTCCAGGTGGCGTACTTCAAATGATTATTCGTGCTATCATAAGTAGCTTATGCAAGGATTACCAGTCGAATTGAAAGCAAGAGAACTGCACGCGCCAACCCATCCAGTTGAATCTACAGTTGAATTGGACCAGAAGGGGAAGGGAGATTGATTTATCTTGGTGTACTTCAAATCACCATTTGTAGAGTTAAAATAGCTTATAGATGGGTATCCGGCTAAAAAAGCAAGAGAAGTATAGGCGCCTGGACCTGCTGTTCCTGTTGAACCCAAAGTTGCAGTGGACCATATTGAGTCTTGAAAGGCAGCGTACTTCAAATTGCCATTTGTATTATCATAGTAGCTTATGCCAGGATTGCCTTCTGAATTAAATGCAAGAGAGGCATAGAGACCAACGTTTCCTGATGAGTCTATTGTTTCCGTGGACCAGGTTGTTTCCACTGCGTTAGCTACTGGCACTTTCACTTCAAAAAACAAAATGTAAGATAACAATAACACTACAGCTAATGTTACTCCAAAAATAGTTCTTCTGTTCAAAGCCTCTCCACTCGATTAACTTTGTAGTTAGAGTCAACTTTTATAGTTTGTTAAGGTATCTTACGAGACTAACTAACTTTTACAGTAGCTAAAGTTTTTTGATATAGACCGAACAAGGAATGATTCAGTAATCTACAAAAAATAGGAGTTTTGCGGATGAAATCTCCACTTTCGCAAGGTTCAAATCCCCCCAGTCCACTTCAACATCACCAGCAACAAACCCCAGACTACTATAATTTCTTTTGTAAGAGTTCATCATTTTCGTTTCCTGAATATTTTATTTTGGCTCAGCTTCTTTTCCAGAGCCAAGATCCGTTTTTGCTGACCAAGAATAATACTCATCGCAAACGGCTCAAAGAGTATTGGATTAGTCGCATTGCCACCCCCCCGAAGCAAAACTCCTACACATATCCATCATCTCCTCGAAAGCTTCACGATCATCTTTACGAAGAGCTCTAACAAAGCCGTTCCAACGGCTAATTTCTTCTTCTAAAGCCATCCTATAGGATTCAACAGTTTTACCCACAACAATCAACTCACACTATTTTGGAAACCAAGAGTTGATTAAAAACTCTTTTTAAACTATCTGAGAAACTACTACCCTGCGTCACGGAGGGCAAAGTAAAAGGGAATTGCCAATATCTTCAAGAAATTAATGAGCACGAATTATTCATATGCTTTTTCGCGTTGTGAAATGGAGTAAACCACTATTGTTTGATCAGTAGAAAGTTCAAATCGTAATCTGTAATTCCCCAACCTTATACGAAAATGCCTCTGATAGCCGCGGAGCATCTTAATATCAAGCCTAGCAGACAACCCTTCCTTCTCTAAGGTATTTAGAACTTCAATTAGTCTTGTTTGATCACGTACAGGCACTTTCTTGAGTTGCTTTTGCGCTTTGGCTTCAAGAAAAACTGAATGTTTAGTCAAGCGCTATATCCCTTTTGTCAATTCGCTCAAAGGCACCAACGTTAGCTTTCCACTCTTCTTGGTGGCTTCATATTCTTTTATCGCAGCAACATCTTCTTTGGTTGGCTCTTCGTAGCCTATTAGTCTCTCTTCCACTAAATCATTTAACCCATCGACTTTCTTGTTCAGCTTCTGCAGCAGACTTCTAATTTCTTTTAGCTCAACTTCAGATGTCATGTTTCGTCGAACCCTACTATGGTTTTGCACATATTAAATAATTATGCTAAACTATATTACCGAAGCTCCAAAAATTTTCTGATCAAACAAGTAAACTTTGGTTTGCCGAAACATTCCAACAAACTTACCAGCTTTGTTATTTTCGGTAAATTCACATTCAAAATGCATTCGTTTAGGAAATCGCCTATTATGCTGGGAGCTCTACGCTTTCTGCTTCGCCACTAAGCTTTTCCAGTAAACCGCCAGATTCGCCTGCTGTGCGTTCACAACTTAGAATAGTGCAGTTAGTCCAAGTCTCATTCGTTCCCGTCAGTTGGTGTACCTTCAGGCGCGAAAACTAAGTCAAACTGCGTGCCAGCCAAAAGCAAAGCAATGTATGTTTTGTCTGTAAACAGCCTCTCCATCGACCACGTGAATGATTGTTTGCCTGCACCCGTCACAGCAGGAGCCAAAGAATCCATACTGTACTCTTTGATTAGTTCAGCTGACGCTTTCACGCTTATGTTTTTACCATACCCAATAGCTACTCCGCCTTTGAGCAAACGAGCATTTCTTCCCAATATTGGTGTACTCAATTTTCTTTATCCTCCATTTTTTCGTTACATTGTAATTTGCTTATGCGCAAGATTACCGAGACATTTACAAGGATATACTCTAAAAACCTCAAAAAAGGCTCAACTATTCTTTTCTGCCAAAAAGGACAGCTGCTTAGCATTGCAATGCATAATCGTTATTCTGAGGAGAGAATAGGTTAATGCACAAAAAGATAGTGAAGTTCACATATCAGCTTCACTATATTCAGTAATTTTGTTATCAAACCTATTAATTACCTAATGCTTGCGTTTCTTGAAGACAAAAAGACCTAGAGCAACCACAGCCACAACCACAAAAACAACAATAGCTATTGTTGGGGAAGATTCCGCTTGGGACAATACGAGAGTGTTGCTTTCAACGTCATAAGGCTTCATTAGCGGGTAATTGTCTTGGCGAGCAACAAAGCCGACATCCCCACGAGCTTCGTTGTCCCATTTGACTGCGGTTATTATGAATGGTGAATCTCCTATGCCATCCCCGTTTCTGTCAGTGCCGTTATAGTCAGCCCAGTAGTTGCCTATGGTTCCGTTGTCCCAGAAAGTGGTTCCCGCATCGTTATTGCGGATGCTACAGTTTGCTGGGAAAGTGTTTGCGTAAAAAGTGTTGTTTACAGTCCACTGATCAAGTTCTAAACTGGGCTTGTCGTCTGCGATGTTGTTGCCAAAAAAGGTGTTGTTTGAACCAACGAAGATTCGTATGCTTGTTAGGTTGTTTGCGAAGACTAGGTTGTTTGATCCGCTAACGATGGATAAGCCGCCAGTGACGTGGTTTCTCGCAATTATGTTGGAGTCTGCCAATCCCAGTCTAATCGACGGTGATATGGTGTCGATTTTGTTATCGATTATTGTATTGGATGAGCCTGCAATGGCTATACTCCCATCGATAGCGTCAACTATGCCGCTTAAAGAATTACCCCTGATAGTGACATTTGTGCCGTTGCAAACGATAGCTGGACCATTGATGCCTGTGAAGTTGTTGTTTTCAATTAGAACATGCGATGAGGCTTCGATTATTATTCCTGAAGGTGTGTCAAAAACTGAGGTTTCTTCTTTGAAGCTATTGCCGACTATGTTGATGTGTGAGGAACCAGTGATTCTAACTCCTGCAGTGAATTTTTCAATGTTTAGGTTTGTTATGTTTATGTTGTTTTGTTCTGATATGATTATGCCGTTGTTTCCTGAGTCGCTCCAACGTGGAGCGAGTCCCATCCAGCTTTTGTTTCCCTCAATCAAATAGTTGGAGCCATCAAGAACAATATTATCGCGTTGAATTACAATAGTTTGCAGGGCGATATTGCTTGTAAATCTGTAAATATCGCCTTCTTTCTCGATGGGTGCTGTGGCTGGCTCAACATTTCCGTTGGCTCTTATGTAGATTCGGGGGAGGTCTGGACCAGGGTCTGGAAAGAAATTCGCTGCAGAGAAATTCACTAATTGTGATCCAGCTAACGCTGAGAATAGGAGTGCAGCAATGAGTGTTAGTGCTACTGCTGCTTTCTGCATTTAGGACTTAACCTCTCGTTTGCGTTTCTTGAAGTAAACTAGCAGGGCTACACCGATAATAGCCAAAGATACTATCGAAACTACTATGGCTAAGGTCGTTGGAAAAGCCTCTGGCTTCGCTATAGTGAAGTTGATGGTTTGTGAAGCACCTACGTTTCCAAAGGTGTCATTTGCGTAGACTGTAATGGTATGCAAACCACTCGAAAGCCCAGTTATAGTTGTGTTTCCATTGATAGTTATTTTCGCTTGCCCATCTAGGCTGTAGCCAATCCATTCGGCAGGTTCAGACAGGGTGAAGTTTAGCCGTATGGCATTTGGGGTGTAGTTCTTGTTCTCTGGGGACAGAAGTGTGATGATTGGCGGCAGAGGAGAAAGTCGGGGATGGAGAGGGTGATAGCTGAGGATCTGGGTTGTGAACGATAAGCTGGAATGGCTGAATAGATGGATAATGTGATACAGTTTGTCCCAGCGGAGTCTGATATGCCAACAGAAATCCAGTAGACCCCTTCGACTGTTGGAGTGAACCAGAATGTTGCAGACGTAGCGCCTGGCACAGCGATTTCACTCCCACTACTTGCGCGATACTGTTCTGGATCCATTCCAGGTTCCCAAGGGGGAAACCACTTTGTGTACCATTGATAAGTATAAGGTGGTGTTCCACCACTAACTGTTGCCGCGATTTCAAATGGTTGATTTACATATGCCGGTGGAGACGACACAAATTCCAGGTCTATTGACAAACCTTGCGCCTTAACAGTCTGAACTACTACCATTGATGAGATTGAAAGCGCCAAAACAAACGTCAAGGCTAAAGTCTTTGTTTTCATTAAGCCTCACTTCTGCGTTTCTTGAAGAAAAATAACCAGCGGCTACACCTATAATAGCCAATGATACTATCGAAACTACAACTAAGGTTGGTTGAAAAGGCGCTGGTTTTGCCTCCCCATTGAAGTATACAACCACGTTGTGTATGCTGTGTGAATATCCAATATCTAAAACCCATGATTGACTTGTTGATGCTATTGCGTATTCAATTGGTTTACCGTCTAAGGATACACTGATACCTTCAGGGTCAAATTCAGGGTCTTTTTCTAGAGTAATCTTAACGTAACCATTTGTTCCACTGGGCCCCTCAGCAGAAAAACTGAGAATACGAGTACTCGCATTGAAATTCAGCTGTGTTATGGTTGAATTTGAAGAAAACTCGGTAATGAAATCCCCAAACGATTTAACACCAAGATTAACGTTTACACTTGTCTCAGGATAGGTGGAGTTTCCCATCCATGTTGCCTTAACCTGATAAGCTCCGCGCGAGGGCTTCCAGACAGTTGAATACTTGCCGTGATCATCAGTTTTAACTGATACTATTTCATTCCACATGGCGTTCTCAATGTAAGTCTTGCTCGAAAGAATAATCCAAGCATTTGGCACGCCTACGCCATTATAGGTTAGATTTCCGTTGATTGTAACTTCTTGTCCAGTGTATACTGAGTCACTGCTCAAAGAAATATGAACGGTGACAGGTGTTTGCTCCCTTACCTCTATTTCCATTTCGCTACTGCCCCCGGTCCTGAGATTGTCATCAACAGTAACGCCAACGGCATAGGTACCTGGTTTAGTATAAGTATGGTTCACAGTAGCGCCAGTTGCGAAGGTGCCGTCTCCAAAACTCCAACTGTAAGTGAAAGTGCGTGGTTCGTGATTTTCGTTCCAGTATTGTTCCGACCATAACGAATCAAAACTGACAACATCTCCAACCCTTGGCGTAAGCGGCGAATAAACAAATGAAGGAGTCGCATGAACGATTTGCGCATTCACAGTAAACGGATGAGCTAACGCAATCAATGAAAAAAACATTATGAGTGCTAAAGCTGTTTTCTTCATAGACTGATGCTCCTCTGGCGTTTCCTAAAGTAAACCAGTAGGACTACACCGATAACAACCAGAGATACTATAGAAGCTACGGCTAAGGTTGTTAGGAAAGGCTCTATTTGTGGTGGTTCTGCACCAGTATTAATTGTTGGAAGCTGTGTGGGGGGGGTGTCGGTGGAGTAATGACTGGGCTTGCAATATCTTTTGAGGGATCGTATTGTTCATTATCAGCTCTAAGGGTTACAGTTCCAAAAGCGCCCTGGTAACCGCCGAATGTATAGATCTTGTTATTTAAGCTGCAGACAGCCAAAGCATAACGGGGTGTTGGCAATGGGGCGCCGATGCTCCAGGAGTCAGTTGCAGGATCGTATATTTGGTTATAGGCTACTTGTAAACTTGAACTTTTCCGGCTATAATGTAGATTCGTTTAAAATCTTAGTTGGCAATTGCAGTGCTACCTGCCATATCTACAGCGTAGGATGGTGGGGTTCCATTGCTCCATGTGTCAGTAATCGGATCGTATATCTGAGTGAGAGATTCATAATTGCCATCTTTTTGTTTAAAGTAGTCTAAAGAGAAAATGTAGATTTTATTGTCAATTACTGCTGATGAGTAGTATGACGCTGCCTTTGGTATGGGTGCTTTAGTTGCCCAAGTGTCAGTTGATGGATCATATACTTCTGTGACATTAGTAAATTGATAAGTCGTGTACACGTCCACATTAACGTTGGGCCATCTGTTATCGGGAACTAATCCGCCTATGAGATAGATTTTTCCGTTAACGACATTTGCGTCTAATCCATGTCTGGGAGTAGGCATGGCTTGTTTGCTTTCCCACGAATCACTTATCGGATTGTACACTTCATTGACTGCTGAGGGACCATTACTTCTTCCGCCAATACAATAAATTCTATTTTGATAAGTCGCTGTTGCAAAGCTGTCTCTGTAACTTGGCATTGGCTGTTTTGGAAGCCAAGAAGAAAGGTCATACAAGTAAGTTACGTTAGGGCCAAAAACATAGATGTTGTTGTTAACTGCTTCAGCTTTAAAGTGCACTGCTGCCTTTGGCATAGACGTTTTCGCTGTCCAGGCACTTTCTGTAGCGGCTGATATAATTGGCATAAGGCTGGGTGCAACAACCAAATTTACGATTACAATTAATGCAATAACCAGTATTGATTTTTTCAATTTGGCTTCAAAAAAACAGACTGTTTTGGTAATTTAAGCTTTCTCGTAAAGGTTTGAGACTGTGTGAAAAGTCTGCTCCAACTGGCATAGTGTGCTGTTAACCTTAAACCTAGACCCGCCACCATAACGAACGAAATCAATGGTGGAAAACAATGGACAATGAAACCGACAGTTACATAGAAGGCTTATCCAGAAGCCAAACGTTCCTACTGCCAAAAACAATAGAAGAATACGTCGAAACAGATAATCCAGTTAGTTCATAGATGTCTACGTAAGCACGCTTGACATGGAAAAGTTAGGCTTCACTCACTCAACGCCGCAGGAGCTTGGAAGACCCTCTTACAACCCAAAAGACCTCTGCAAACTCTACCTCTACGGAGGTCTAAACCACATCCGATCCAGCAGAAAAAGCTAGAACGCGAATGCAAAACAAACCTTGAAGCCATGTGGCTTCTTAAAAGCTTAGCACCTGATTTTAAAACCATAGCAGACTTCAGACGCGACAACGCAGGGGCCATACGCTCCTTGTTCAAAGAGTTTGTAGCATTTCTCCAAGAGCTTTGTCTCTATGGCGCTCAAAGAGTAACAGTGGATGGCTGCAAACTCAAAGCTGTAAACTCTCAATACAGGGCCTTCAACCAAAAATCCCTTGCCGAAAGAATCAAGCGTATGGAAAAATCAGTCCAGCATTATCTCGTAAAGAGCTGGACGTTCAAGATGAACAAGAAACATCTGATGAGCAAAAACTCGCTAATGAAATTGAGCAAACGAAGGCGTTTAAAGTAAATCAACTGGCTGCATTGCTTAATCAGAAAAGAGAAATTTAAACAAATCCTTGGCAGTATGGAAAATTCTAATCAGAAGGAAGCGGCGCTCACCGATCCTGATTGCAGGCTTATGATGAATCATGGCAGAATTGAACCCAGCTATAATGTTCAAGCAGCAGATAAGATCCAAAAAACCACCTAATCGTTGATTACACAATAACAAATTCTCCTTCGGATCTCAATCAGCTCAGTTCAGTAGCCATAAACGCCAAGGAAACTCTTGGGGCTGAGCACTTGGATTGCATTTGTGATAAGGGCTACTTTGATTTTATCAGATCAAACAATGCGTTGATAACGGGATTACTCCTTATGTTGCGATAAAGAAGCCCGGTAGAGGCGGTAGTGTTGTTGTGTCTGCTCAGTTTACGGCTGACAAGTTCATCTATGACAAAAGTGCTGATGTATATGTTTGTCCAGCTGGGCAGCGTCTGTTTTTTAGTTGTTTAACTGTTCGTGAAGGGATGGCTATGCGAATTTACAAGTGTAAGAATGGTGTTTGCTCTGCATGCGCTCATTTTATGACCAAGTGTACGAAGAATAAGACGGGTAGGAAAATTTGGCGTTGGATGTATGAGGAGGTTATTGATGAGATGAGGGACAGGGTTAGATGGCATCCTGAGGTTATGGCTCAAAGAAAGAACGTAGCGGAGCACCCGTTTGGCACAATCAAGAGGGCGTTTGGTGCTCCTTTTTTGTTGCTTAAAGGTCTTAGAAAAGTCAGTGGCGAAGTTGGGTTGCTATTGCTTTCTTATAATTTGAGGAGAGCTTTTGAACATTCTTGGAGTTGAAGCTCTAATTGGTGCGCTTGTTAAAAAGTAAAGAATAGAAATTAAATAAAAATGAAAAGAGCATTAGGTAATTTTTCAAGCTGTCAATCGGTCGTTGTGGTTTTCACACAGTCTCGTTTCTTGACTAAGTATAAACTAAATCTTGGGACTTCATAAGTTTACCCTTTATCAGAAACTAATCTATCCTCCAAACACTCATTCAACAATTTGTTTGTGGGCAAGGTTCCCAAGATAGTTGCATAGGGCATACTCCAAAAAGCCCTCCAAATCAGACTCGATCTGTTTTTCCTTAAGAAAAGACAAATCGCTTAGCCACTGACGTTTGATCTCAAAAACGAGAGCCTTAGGCTCAGCCCCTTCTAGCTGATCAAAATATTCTTTCATCGCTAAAACATAAGCTAAGCCCAGCCAAGCCCGATAATAACGGTCCCCCTCGCTTACATTTAGAAGGATTTTTGAGGAAACACGAAGCAAACGTTCAAAGTTGCCATCCGGCTTTACCCCGAAAACACCCTGCACACAATCAAGGCGATAAACCTTCATCATTTGCCTATAAGTGTGCAGCAGCATATTGGTTTGAGGATACTTTGGTTTCTTACGAAAACAAAGAAACCTATCCAGTACACGCATGGGCACGTTTATGACGAGTTTGAGGAACCAGAGCTTAAATTCACGGTTCAAAGTAAATTACACCCTCCAGCGTTACTTGTCCGCCATAGAACGTTTTTCCACGATATGAAATTGAACCTGGACTGAAGTTTGTTGGGTAGATGTCTTTGACTGCCCCGCTTAAGGTTCGATCTGCAAGTAAGGCGTCAACGACCTCGCCCATAAGGTCAATGATGCCGTCAAACCAGTCTGCTGGAGCCGATTCGCGAACAAGCACAAGCAAATTCATTCGTACAGTAACATCCAAAGCCGAGCCCATTTCAAGAGGCGCAATCGGACTCGACGAAGCATCAATCAAAATAACGGGTGTATCTGGGGTTAGAGCAAAGTTTTCGCCTACAAAAGCGGTTTTAGCTACTCCAGACGCAGGCACAGCTGGCACTTCAGGGATCTCAGGTTCACCGTCATGCGCAGGAACACTTGGCACGCCTGGAACAGCAGGAACATAATCAAGAACCGTCTTAACGGCTGAAAAAACCCCTTTGTACGCAGTATAGAAGTTATTTGGCATTTTTAGTAATCCTCGTAATCTGTGACTTCATTCCAGGCTTCTGCAAAGAAACGCGGAATCTCCTGTTCAGTGTCTTTCTTAACCTGCTCTAGCAAATCACTGGGCTTAGTGCCAGGATGATTAACCAGTTTAGTGAAGACAACGTCAGTTCCGCTTTGAAAACGCAAAACAGATGCAAACCGTGGACGGATCTCATGGGGGCTGGTGCCTTCGATGAAATAAAGAAAGTATGGCGCTCTGTTGCTTAAGGCAGTGTTCAAGTCACTTTGCTCAGTTACATACCAACTTTGCCGCATTAACCCAGTGCGAACAGGAGTTAACTGCTCAGCACTTCCTTTAGCGTGGGTAATAGCCTTCTTCAAAATGGCCTTAGCAAGCACGGGCATTTCAGAGGCAATTTTGCTCAGAGAAACCCCTGTTTCAGTAACTTCAACGCTAATAATACAGTAACACCTTTGAGAAATGGAATGTGCAACTTGAAATCTAACAATATAATTTAGCAGCCAATCAGTCAAAATTAAGAGTCAATAATTGCTTTCCTAATATTTTTCTACGGGCTGGAATTAAAACTTGATCGATACATCCGAACTCGAGGGAGTAGTGGATAAATCTAGTGAAGCTAAAAACTTGTCAGTCAATTTTTACAAAAATCTCCTTCACATGGGTACTTATTTCCTGCCTGCCACTATACATATTCCTGAGGCGAAACATATGGTTGAGAAGGAAAATGCAGAAAAGCTCCAGAACCTTGAACAGCAAGTTTTTGGAGCACTTGAGAACCAAAAGAGAAGAGACATCCTTCGAATAATAGGAGAAAACAAAGGCATTGCCTACACGAAAATCCTAAACGCAAGCAAGATTTCAGACAGCCCCACTCTCTCATATCATCTCAAAAACCTAGCCCCTTTCATAGAACAGAAAGACGGAAAGTATCGGCTCACAGCAATAGGAAAAGACGCCTATAACCTCTTGCTAAAAACCCATGCCTATGATAAACTAGCTTTAATGCAGAAGAATAAGAAGGAAGTAATATTGGGAAATACAGTGCTTTGGCTTTCAGCAATCGCTGCAGCAGCATACTTGGGAACTGAAACAATCCTGTCTTTTGTCATACTTCCGATCTAGCTGCGGTAAGTCTCGTCATAACATTCGAACTCTTCGAGTAGTTCTTTCTCTATTCTTGTTTTCTTATTCTTTTACTTCTGGGATTAACTTGAACTATGTTTTACCTTCATGTGTCGTCTGTTCCAATCACAATAGGCAAACCCTGAACAGCTTCAGCCGAGCTAATGCGCCTTTCAGCAGCAGCCCGGTAATCCTCTGCAGAAGCGAACCTAACAGCGTCATTTAGACCAACTTCAACCGTGTAGTAAGCCACTCTTGTTTTGGGGTCACGCAACACAATTTTCTCAGCGGTTAACAACATGCTAATTTCCTGCAAGGCAGAAGCTGAAATCCCAGTTAAGCAGCGATCAGAAATTTCAGCATCCGATAAAGCAATCATCGCAGTTATGTCGCTGTCGCTAATGCTGGTGTTTATGATTTGTCTAACTTGGGTGTATGTGCAGTTTGCAGTCAAGGTTTAAACTCCTAAATGCTCACAAACCACATAGCCGTCTATTGCTGCTGAGAAGCCAGTTTTGCAGATGTCGCGCCAGAAATAAACGTCTAAACTGGCAACCGAGAAATTATTGATAAAGCGCATTCCCCGCTCAAAGATGCCCCTTTTTTATCAGAATGCAACCTGTGCCTGCCACAAGCAAGCCATCCTTGAAGGTAACAACCTTATCTTTATAGTCTTCAAGCCTTCCGTTTGTAACGGGACGTACATAATTAGGATCTAAAAAGAGACCTGCACACACAATGTCTTTGTACATGTCGTTTAGGGCAGGGTTCTTTGGGTAACTGTGAAAGGGAACCACAGCGATTGCGAAGTCAACGTTCTGCTCAAGCAAATGCGACAAAGCATTCTTCGGGACCACAACGTCGCTCCCCACAATAAGCACATAGTCGAAACCTTCAGCGACCACGCGGTCAGCAACCTTATTGTAGGCCTCCACCACGAAATCCCACCCGAGACTGTTTGGGTCCTGGAGATCAAAGATGTAGGGAACTTCGCCTAATGCGACTTTGATTGCATTAACTACTTTTTCTCGGTGCTGCATGTGACTAGTTAATGTGGCTGGAATAGAAACCAAAAGCTTGGGGTTACTGAGAACTTCTCGTTTAGGAAGAGGTTTGGGTTGTTTTTGTTTTTTCTCCATAAATTTCACCTATAAACAGAACAAAAAAGAAAATGAGGAAAGAGAGCCAACTCATGTTTGAGCTCTCAAATTGTGGTCATTTTACACAAAGCATTTGCCTGATAAACTACTGGCAAGCCGCGCACGTAAGCTCTGCCAAACAAACCCTTTCCGCTTCGCACAGACTCAATTTCCGTCTCTATCGCTAAGTCTTCTGCAACTACGTACTCGAACATGCCAACAGGATTAGCTTTCATCATTAGGCCTGTGCCTGCAGTGATGCCTTCGCTGACAAAGATTTGTCCGCCGATGCGTTTTTGCACCCAATCCATGGCGTTGCGGTGTTCGCGATTAATGCCATTGCGTAGCCTTCCTGGGTTGGATTAAGCAGTAGGTTGTAGGGGCGGTAGATGTGGTCCGCTACGAGCAATGCGATGGTTGCGTTTATGCTAAGCGGAATGTTTGTTGCGGTTCCCCAAGATAATGAAGTTGCTTCGCTGTTTCCAGCTGCTGCATCGAGCCAGTTGATTGTACCCGAGCCTTCAATTATCACATTCCGGTGATGGACATGCACCCTCCTCCTGCAGCCCAAATCGACGAGATTACGAAATTTGTCAAAAAAAGGTTGAGTGAAAACAAGCCAGTGGCTGTCTCTTGCCGTGCTGGAATTGGACGGACTGGCACAGTTCTCACTTGTATCTTGATCTCAATTTTCAACTCCCAAGAAGAAGCTATTAGAATCATACAAAAAGCTAATCGCGCCGTTTGCGAGACAGAAGAACAGCGAAAAGTAATAATCAACTATGCCAAGAGAGTCGCGAACAAGTAACTTCCAAAGCAGAAAGGCCTCATAACCGCTTACTATTGTTTAGACCATTCTCATTTTCCGTTTGTTTGTTTAAACTGCATCTGAACCACACGGCAATCCTCACACCAAATCCTGCGCATCTTCGAGACCGGACTTTCATGGGTATCTTTGGTGTAGTGGCGGGTTTCTTTCTTGCAGACAGGACACATTAACCATCCTGCGAAGTGTGCGTCAGCTTGATTCATCTAACATAATCCCCAAGTTTCTTCATCATTAGTTTTTTAGCTCCCAAACCTTACGGCTATTTTTAGCTTCAACCAAATGCCGCTTACAAAGCCTGTACTCTTTATTTTTCGGCAAAAACACGCCTGACGCTACAGCTTCGCCTTTGCAGCCTGAAAACTCACATTTACTCAGCACCTTAGAAGGTTTAACTTGATAATTTGTCAAGGTTAACTGTGGGTTGCCAGGAGGCCAATGATGCACCTTGAAAAGCAGATTTAATGCTTCATCTAAAAGATCATTTGCTGTGACTCCATCTTGGATGCAGAGGGCTTTTAAATCGCGAACTTTCTGTTTGCCTTCTATAGAGGATGGACTGTAAACTGCTCTATCTGATTTGCTTTTGATGTCAGGTTGGCGAGTCATGCGCACACTTCATTTTTCTTTTTATACTATACTATACGATACTGTTTTTTTCCGTTCCACTAACAAAAGAGGAAAGGTAATCCTAAGCGAAATTTTTATTATAGAATAATTTTATACTACAGAATCCTCTCCTGCAAGTTTCTGTTGGGCTGTTTGGTCGATGTGTCCTCGGCTGCAGAGAAAATGCACAGAGCCATCACTGAAAACAATTGAAGGAGCATAGAAGCCGCAGCGGCATTTCTCAGTCAATAGCGTCTGCCTCCTTTAGGAAACTCCTTTGCAACCTTGCGCCCTATGTAGTCGTCGCGGTCACTTAGCCAAAGCCACTTGCCGTTTAGTTCTAAGCCTTTCTTGCCTGCATTGATCCGCTCAACAATCTGGCCGCGCAACTCAAAATAATCGTTAGAACGCTGATTATCTTTTTCAAGCGCCTTCTCGTAGCGTTCGCCCTTCTGATTCTCCGCATAAATCCAGACGACATCGCCTTCCCTGTGCCCCTCTGTAGGGTTAGTATTGCGTTCAACCTTCTGACTCGGCGGCGCCGAGCAGCTGCAGGAGGCGACCGGGCATCTGCATGATTAGAAGAAGCAGCCTGGACAGGTTGAGAAAACGCTACTTTGCAAAGTTTCTCTAGGTTAACATTGATTGTTTGCCAAGTTTGAATAGCCAAAATCTTTAAGCAAAGCGATCGGCGTTCAGAGTTAGATTGGCAACTGCAGGATACACCATAATCTTCGCAGACGCCACAGTAAGTTGCTGAAAAAATTGTGATCGGGCTAGGTTGCTTAGGGTCTTCAATATGCTTTTCAACTTGAGGCGTCACTACCGCTGGATCCGCAGGACGAGAGCTTAGGAATATAGAAGCACCCATGATCTTTTCCCTCATTATCCTTCTGATTAATGAAATCCCCACTAAACTTCTTAACAACCCCAAGCACCAAAGGATAATCAGCCTTAGTGAGTTTCACAGCAAAATCCATAACTAAACCCGAAGCTTTCGCATCAGGCTTAAAGCTAGTAGCAGCCTCTAATTCTTCAGGAAGCTCAGCTAAAATCTTACACTTCAATTCTTCAAGAACAGTATCCTTCACTGCAGAGCCAGTGCAAAGAAATACACTCAATGCAAGACAACCTCCGATTCCACAGCACCCAAAGCCCTACGCGTAATCTCTTCAAGCTCATGAAAATTAGCATCAAGATTAAACGCTAAACCGGCAAGGAAAATCCGCATCGTCACAACTGCAGCGTTAATGTCCTTCTGATTCATCAAAGAAAACCTCTTGGCGGCTTTGGCTGAAAAGAAAAATGGAGAAATGTGATTACCACTTTGTAAAGCGCAATCCACATTCTCTGCAAGAATAGCGTTGCAGCGTTCCAAAAAGACCTTCTCGGTGTCCATTTTTCCACAAGCGGTTGCATCCGCATTGTGGACACTTCTCTGGTACTTGGGTCAGCGCATTTCAGCTCCTGCAAAAATCTCGACTCTAACTCGTTGATTTCTGGTTTTTCGTTCATATTTTTCATCTCCTGCCAAACTTCCCCTGGTGCAGACAACAATCGTCTTTAAAAAGAAAAAAGGGAAGAAAGGCTACGGAGAAACTATAACAGTGATATCGCCACTTACTGACGAGACCTAGTTCTCGCCATGCATGTGATAGTTCAAATCCAGCCGGGGTCCATTTTGGACCGAGTCAAACAAACGCCTCCAGATATGCCTTGCAAAATGAGTTTCATAATTCAAGAAGGTACTTAAAATGGGGTACCATTCAATCAATATAAAAAGAGGGGAAGTTATGTGCGGGAGAAAGGGTTTGTTGGCAATTGGAGAACGAGGTACTGCTTTAAGCCCTAATTTTTTGATTTGTTTTTAGTTGGATTATGAAAAAAGAGGCAAAATGATTTTTTGATTTATTACAATAGAATTCTGAAAAAAGAAGCGAAATAAAAAGTGAAAAAAAACCCGAAGGTTTGCCTGGTTTCCTGTAGCGTTTTAAAAGAGGAAATCCAACAACTCATCAAACAAGGGAGTATAAACGTTGAAGTAGTTTACGTTAGCAAATTCTTTCACATTGATTACGCCTCCGTAGAGCACAATCTCCGCAAAGTTCTGGAACAAACCCTCAAAAGATTCAAAGGCAAAGTTGTGCTCGTTTACGGTGACCTTTGCATAGGGCAGGATAATGAGATGAAAAAGTTAGCCCAAGAATATGGTATAGTTAAGGTGGATGCATTGAATTGCATTGATTGTCAACTGGGCGGCAAAGGAAAATTTTTTGATGCTGACCCTGAACATAACCTGATGTTTATGGGTCCAGGCATGATTGGGTTTTTCAAGCATGCAAAGGAACAAATGCTTAAAGAAGGCGTTGATGAGGCTACTTTTTTGAATATGTTCAATGGTATCAAAGGTTTCGTGCTTTTGAACACCTGTGGTAATGCAGGCAGGATGCGTGAAGATTTAGAAAGGTCAGGTCTCAACGTTGAGGTATTGGAGACAAGGGAAATAGGGCTTGAAGGTGTTAAACGAGTAATTTTGGATGCAATTGAACAGATATAAGTATTAACTGACTCTTCTAACACGTAAAAATATTCTAATTGATTTCTTAAGTCCTTTCTAAACTACCGTAAGTATTAAAGAACCATACATACAATAGTGCTATCTTGTATCTCGTGTTTGGATGTGCCTCAGATGACTGAAACTACCTTTTCCTCGCCTATGAAACGCGTTGAAGATTGGAAATCAAGGTTAATCGACCTTTCTAGAAGGAATAATTTGCTTTATTTTCATAAATCCAAACGTGGAAACCTGCCTATTACTCAACCTGACCCACAAAAAATCTTTAATACCCTTGTGTTGAGGAAGAAGCGATTAGAATTCTGGCAGCCTCAAGAAGCCGAACCAGAAACGCCCGAAAAACCAAAAGACGATCGAAAAGGCGAGCCAAAAAAGGGAAAAGTTGAAGCTAAAACATCAAACCCCCCTGTTGAAGCAAACCTAACCCCTGAGGAATCCAAACGCCCAACGGCAACCCAACTTGTAAGTGGCAATCTAAGTCGAGTGGACCTTGAGCGCATCCTTAAAAGCCTGCAGAGTCGTTCGTTTCTCGATTACATGGAACGAGGCGTACGTATACTACATGCCGCTTTCGGTACATTGAACTGGGTAGATATAGAAACCAAAGAAAAAGTCCAATCACCACTAATTCTTGTACCCTTAGAATTAACAAGAGAAACAATTCGCCAACCCTACAACATAGCAGTTCCACCCGTTGAGGATGAAGCCGTCTTAAACCCTGCGTTGCAGGTTAAACTTAAAAATGATTACAAAATCGAGTTGCCACCCTTGCCTGAAGAGTGGGACGAACAAAAATTAGCCAATTATTTCAATTTGGTTGAACAAGCTGTTTCTGAAATGGGTTGGAAAATTGAACAATCCGTTGATTTAGGGCTTTTTTCCTTTCAGAAGTTAGTTATTTACAAGGATTTGGAATCTAACGCTGCCTTAATTACTCAACACCCAATAATCAGAGCAATTGCGGGCATAAAAGTAGAAAACCTAATCCTGAACGGTTTACCTGACGAGAAAGACGTAGACAAAATTGAGGATCCAGCAAAAACCTATCAGGTACTTGACGCCGATAGTAGTCAACGCGTTTCAATAGAGTACGCTTTGCGCGGCCAAAGTTTTGTTATGAAAGGTCCACCGGGTACAGGTAAAAGCCAAACAATTGCAAACATGATCGCGGAATGTATCGCTAATGGAAAAAGTGTGCTCTTTGTCAGCGATAAAATGGCAGCCCTAGAAGTTGTTTACAAACGATTAAGCGAAGTTGGTTTGTCACATTTCTGCCTTGAACTTCACAGCAGCAAAGCTAACAAGCAACAGGTTGTAGCGGAGCTCAAACGTAGTCTCGACGAAACCCTAATTCCACGCAAACTTCCGTCAGCACATGAGTTTGAGATGATGGCTGAGTACCGTGAAGCATTAAACGGTTACGTTGCCGCGTTGCATGAGAATCGTTCGTACCTGCAGCGAAGCGCCTATGAAGTTTTAAGTTTACTCTCAAGTTTGGAGCGCGTTCCTTTTGTTCCAGTGGGCTTAACTGAACTTGGAACGTTGACTCCGCAGAAAATGCGTGAACTTGAAGAACAGGTTTCACAGTTGAGTAAAGTTTGGCAGGTAATTGAGGAACCGGATTTTCCCTGGGCTAATTACCGTGCGGACAAATACAATCTTGAAATCCGCTCTGAACTTCTTACAACTCTTGAGGGCATAAACGAAACTCTGAAAGGGTTGGAGTTGGAAACTGAAGATTTCTCGGCTCAACTCGGTATTTTTCCACCTGAAAATTTTAATCGGATACAATGGCTGATTGAAGTAAGCAACCTCTTGTTTGAGAGTCCAAAGCCTGAAGCATACTGGTTAACTAACCAGCATCTGGATAAACTCCTAAGTGAAGCCCAAGCATACCTTGACACAAGCATCTGGATAAAAAACACCCGCGCCAAGCTACTGGAACGTTACCAGCAATCTCTATTTACTTTGGTCTTAAACCGGTCTACAGAGATTCAATTGGCAGTTTCATCTTTAAACAAATTTCTTGCTGGAATCAACTTGGAAGAAAGCGAATTATTGGCGAAACGAGAAAAACTCTTAGCTTATCTTAGAAGCACACAATTAATGTGCCATAAGTGGCGTGAAACCTCCAAAGCGCTTTCCCAACTCCTTGGTTTAGATGGTGCCGACCTAACAATTACGCAGTTAAAACAACTCTCCCGCTTAGCAATGTTGAGCTTTGCAGAAGACAAGCCAGAGCCCGAATGGTTCGACGCTAAATTCTTCGAACAAGTCCAAGAAACAGTTTCCAAATCAAAACAACTCTACCAAGAACACAACCAGCTAAAAAGCAGATTGGACGAAACCTACTCTGACGGCATCTACGAATTAGACCTCGATGTGCTCATAGAAAGATACAGTAAAGACTACCAGAGTGGCTTGAAAATCTTTAATTCAAACTACCGAAGCGACCAAAAACAGATCGCTCGATTAACAAACGACGGCAAAGTCCCTAAAACAATACTGCAGGACTTAATTGATGCCCGCAAAGTCAAGAAGCTCTATTTGAAGATTGAGGCTTCCGCAGAAACAGTTCGTACTTTACTGGGTCATTATTACCATAAAACCAGAACAGACTTTCAAGGCGCAGAAAAAGCCATAGCATTAACCGATGAAATCAAAAAGTTGTCATGGGCAACTCAAATCCCCGAAGCTCTCCTCAAAATAATCACTAGCTCCTCAAGTCCTTCTCCCATGATTAAGAATTTGGGTTTGGAACTGCAGGAATCTGTAGATAAATGGGAACAGCAAGGCAAAGATGTGGAATCACTTATTCCAGCAAAGATGCCCGAATCAGATGTCCCAATAACTCAGACTTCCATAACACTCGTTGAGGAATGGGCTCACGAAACAGAAAAACAACTGAACCCACTAAATAATCTCACAAACCAGACATTGATAACATGCAAACATGAACCTCAAACCTACAAACTACTTCTCGAAGACCTCAAAAATGCTGACGAAATACGAAAGAAAGAAGCACAAATCATTGGTGAAAAAGTTCAGCTTCAAGAAAAATTTGGTAACCGTTTCCAAGAACTAGAAACCAACTGGCAAGAAATTCTGGTAGTGCTTGAATGGAGTAAAAAAGTGCAAGCATCATTTGCTGATATTGCAGTGCCACAAACTTTTGCAGACATTGCCTCTCGAGGACCAACCGCCGCGCCGTCTAACACTGAATTAATTCAAAGAAAGGATGCTTCACTGAAGGTTCTGGCGGATTTTGAAAAACGTTTTGAAACAGAAATGAAATACCAAAATCAACGGGTAAAAAATTTAGAGATCAAAGTTATAAGCGGACGAATCCAAGCGTTTCGTGAGCGTGTCGATGATGTGCAAGTTTGGATTGATTTCAAAGATGCTAAAAACCGTTTTGCGTTGCGAAATATAGACTTGTTCTTCAATCGTCTAATTGAACAGCATATTTCTGCAGCAGATTTAGGTGACGTTTTCCGAAAAGGTGTTTACCAAGAATGGATAAATAACCTTTACAACGAAGACCAAAAATTAGGAAAGTTCCGTAGGGAGAATCATGAACAGTTAATTGCTGACTTCCGTAAACTTGACCAGGACCTTATTCACCTTACATCCAGTATGGTTATTGAAGCGGCGAATAGTAGAAAACCCAAAGACATTCTCATCCAAGCAGCCGACACAGAAGCAAACATCCTTCTTAAAGAAGCGGCGAAGAAGAGACGGTTAATGCCTATTCGCACTTTAATGCAAAAAATCCCGAATCTACTGGTAAAACTCAAGCCATGCCTATTGATGAGCCCTATCTCCGTCAGCCAGTTCCTGCCGTCAGACACAAAGTTTGATTTAGTTCTCTTTGACGAAGCCTCACAGCTTGTCCCCGAAGACGCAATAGGTGCTATCTACCGTGGAAAAACGCTCGTAGTTGCAGGTGACAACAAGCAACTGCCACCTACTTCTTTCTTCCAGAAAAACCTAATTGATAATGTAGATTGGGATGAACTCAGTGACAACGATGTAGAAGTTTTCGATAGCATCCTTGACGAGTGTTTAGGCATTGGATTACCAGTTAAAACGTTAAGGTGGCATTATCGCAGCAAACATGAAGATCTAATAGCGTTTTCAAATCATCGCTTCTACGATGACACAATGATCACGTTCCCAGCTGCGATAAATCAAACTGAAAGTTTAGGCGTAAAACTATTCTATGTACAAGATGGTATCTACGATCGCGGAGGCAAGCGAAACAACCAAAAAGAAGCTGAAAGAGTTGCAGATCTAGTTTTTGAACACTTCAAGAACTTCCCTAAAAAAACTCTTGGTGTCGTGACATTTAGCATAGCTCAAATGGACGCCGTTGAAGAAGCCATAGATTGCAGACTCAAAGAACAACCCACTTTCGAGCAATTCTTCAAAGAAGATCGCTTAGAAGGTTTCTTTGTCAAGAACTTGGAGAACGTGCAGGGAGACGAACGGGACGTTATATTTTTCAGCGTTGGTTACGGCTTTGATCAGCAAGGCCAAATGGCGATGAATTTTGGACCGTTAAACAAGCCTGGTGGCGAGCGACGATTAAACGTTGCCGTTACTCGTGCTCGAGAAAAAGTAGTGTTGATTACTTCGATTAGGGCTTCGGACCTAGACAAAGATGTCCAAGCACTTGGTCTGCAAACATTACGTGCTTATCTCGACTATGCCGAGCATGGACCAGAACCCATTTCAAATAAAGCTAAGGAAGGCACGTTTGATTCAGCCCTAGACGAAGATGTCGCAGCTGAAATCAAAAAGATGGGTTACAGGGTTGTTCCAGAAGTCGGCTGCAGCGGTTACCGAATTGACATGGGTATAGTTGACCCAGTTAACGACGGGTGTTTCCTTCTTGGTGTAGAATGCGATGGTGTAACATACAAATCAAGCAGCAGCACGCGAGATCGCGACAGACTGCGCGAACAAGTTTTAAGGCAACTGGGCTGGCGCATACACCGCATTTGGTCACCTGCATGGATTGCTAGACGTGACTCAGAAATTCGACGCCTAAAAGAAACGCTTGAACAAGCCCAAAAGACTCAACTTGACAAAGACGCTCAAAAACCAATAATCAACTTAAAAGAGAACTCCGCCCTACAAACGGACATACAAAAAAACACTTATGCAGGCATTGAAAAAATCGGCGTACCCTACAAAGTCTACCCGCTAAAAGCTACCTATAACCCGTACATCAAAGTAGTCTCAGCTAAAACTTCAATTGACTCAAAACAAAGAAATGAGTTTCACTTCCCAGAAAATCGCGAAAACCAAACCAAACTCCTCGTTGATCTCATACAAAATGAAGGTCCCATTCACTTTGACTACGCAGTTGAGAGGTTAGCGGATGCATGGGGAATAAAGCAGGTGACACCAAAAATCGCTCACGCCGTCAAAGCATCCTTAAACAATCTCATCAGAGAACAGAAAGTAGTTATCAAGGGCAGTTTCCTGTGGCCAACAGAGCTTAAAGAAACATCTATTCGCGTTCCAATGCAGGGTGTTCCAGAATCCAAACGTAAACCTGAGTACATTACACCTGAAGAAGTCGAGTCAGCCATGATGATGGTTGCCCAGTATGCCTTAGGCATAAGTGATGATTCGTTAATTGTTGAAACGGCCAAGGTATTTGGAATTAACCATTCAGGTGAAGCAGCCAAATTGGTGTTCTCTGAGGTTCTCAAAAGATTGGTGAGAGAAAGAAAACTTATCCGCAAAGACGACGGCGTAATAACCGTCGCTTAATTCTTATTTATTTCTTTTATTAAAACTGGCAAATCATTTAGCGATGTTATTATGTAGTTTGCTCCATTGTTCATCAATTGGTCAGTGGTGGATAAATCAGAGGTTAACCCAACTGCGATGGCTTCTAACTCCTTAGCACTTTGCATATCAACAACGCTGTCCCCCACTATCAAGGTGGCTTTAGGGTTAACTCCTAATTTTTTAAGTGCTAACTCAAATTGTTCTGTGTGCGGCTTGACATACTTCACTTTGTCCCGTGAAACAACAACTTCGAAGAAGCCGTCAATTTTGAAGCGCTTGAGAATATAGTTTGCGGCTTTCTCGCTGTTGGAGGTGCATATACCCGTTTTCAAATTCATTTTCTGTATTTCTTTAAGCGTTTCAACTGCGCCTGTTAGCAGGCTAGTGGTTGTTGCCGCTTCCATCTCATATCTTTCAGCGATTGAAAAAGTGTGGGTGCGAACTTCCTCAAAAGCTTCAGAGGATTTGGTTCTATTTTTGACGAAAATCTCTGATTTTTTTAGCATTTCAAAGATGTTCTCGTTAACGTTTAGAACTGAAACAGGAACATGTATGCTCATAAGGTATGTTCTGACTTCGGATCGCAATGCTTTGTAGTCAAGGTTGAAGTGGGCAAGGGTTCCATCCAAATCGAATATTACTGCATCTATAGCCAAAACTGTTAACACCTTTTTCTTTGAGGGTTTGGAGCTAACACCTCTCTAACAAAAATATACCTTGCGGTGAACCACGGTTATGACTTTATTGTGTTATGAAAACTTTCAAAGGCTTTTTTGCTTGAATAATTAGAAGATACAGCCCGCTTGCGGTAGACTAATAACCTCTAAGCAGTATCTAATGGTTGATGCCCGTTGAATTTGGAAGATTATTCTAAAGAAAAACTATGCCAGTTGCTTATTGAAGCAGTCCACGCTTCCGTTATGTATCCAACTCATAAGGCTTATACCCGGAACTGTATGCTGCCTGAAAAAGCTGATATTTCGGCAGCTGAACTTTCCGAGCGATTGGGAATGCCTCTTGGCGAAGCACTCGTAATACTAAATGAGCTAATGCAAGACCAAAAAGTCTAAACTGTTTATTTTCCAGCGGCGATTAGCTTTATATCTACTTTAGATTATAACCTAGCGGAATGCTTAGCAATAAAAAGCACACGCTCTCCTGCAAAGCCTGGATTGAATTCAAAGGAAAACCCTTAATCGGCAAAGGCGGAGCAGAAATTCTAGAAAGCATCAATACAGAAAACTCGATTTCTAAAGCTGCAAAAACACTAGGGATGTCTTATCGATACGTTTGGAATTACATTCAAGAAATCCAAAATGCCATGGGAGAAAAGATAGTTGAAACATACAAAGGTGGAAAATCAGGTGGAGGCGGCGCAAAACTAACTGATTTAGGCAGAAGTTTGCTTGGTGAATATAAGCAAGTGGAGATTTATTTGGATAAAGTTTTGTCTGATCCACGTTGTTTGGAGGTGAAAAGTTTGAAGTTAAGTGCACGCAACCAATTTAAAGGAAAAGTCTTAACTGTAGAAAAAGGCGTAATAACAGCTAAAGTTAAAATTGAAATAAAAATGCCAGTAACAGTCACGGCAGTTATAACAAAGGAAGCAGTAGATGAATTAGAAATAGAAGTTGGTGACGAAGTAACTGCAATCGTAAAGTCGACAGAAATTATGATTGCAAAATAAAATTTTTATTTTATTCTACAACGTATCTGTATGTAATGTGTTCGCCGGCAGTTACACTTTTTCTTGTAATTTTTAGTATATCGCCAGGTTTTGCGCCTATCGCTTTAACCGCTGGATCGCCTGATTTGACTTGTGGCATCTGGTAAGGTTTGACTTTGAATTGTGCGAGAAGTAGGTTCTTTTCTTTTTCAGTTAGGATTTCGTGGAAAGGTACCAATGCGTGCTCGAAGATGTCGAATACCGGGAACGATTTGGGTAATAACTCTACCTTTTTCTTTTTTGCTCCAAGTTTAACGGCATGGGTGTAACGTCCTTCGGTAACTACGATAGCTCGATCAAGGTCTTTTTCCTTCATTACTTTGTAGAGATTGTTCATGGCTGCGATTCCAACGGTGGCTTCGCCTAGGATGCACCAGACTATTGCTCTTTCTTTGTCCTGCGGAATATCAATTATGTAGGCGTATGCACCATCTTTCTCAAACTTTTCTTTTTCAACAAGCTTGTATTTTCTTAATTTGATTAGAACTTCTGCTTTCCTTTCTTCGATTGTTTCAACTTTAGTGCTCAAACCACAAACCTCAAAGGTAGAATACTCGCAACCTAAAAGAAACATTTACCCTTAAACTTTTCGTAAGATTCTTGGTGAAGTCAACTGCACATCTTCCATTTTTTTTCTAAGGCAAGTTAGGGCTTCTATTAGGTCTAAAAAATAACTTATTTTTGTTGTCGGTTCTATTTCCAACTTTAAAGTCCTACAAGTCTGTTAATCCAAAGAAATCGTTCTGGAGAATTTGACAATGGTAGAAGCTATATCAAAATGTTGAATTAGATTCGGACAACGACTTTTTCGGTATAGGGCTGGATTATTTTTGCGAAGTCAGCGATTGTTTCTGGTGAGTAGGGTTTAAGAGTTTGGTAACGCTTATCGAGAGTGTCTTGTGCAATGAATTGTTGGATTGCATGAGTTTTTGAGCCTTTAACCATCTCACCTATACATTTGACATCCTGAGCAGTAACGAGTTCTGGAACAGCAGTTGTGCGGAATTCGTAGGGCACTTTACCCATTTTAAGGATTTCCATTGCGCGCATTAACTCCGTTGTTTCGTTGGCACCCAGAAGCTTATATTTTTCTCTACAGGTCTTCACGTCCATAGCAACATAATCCACGCTTTCGAGGCATTCTTCGAGTTTATCTGGGAAGAACCCGTTCGTATCCAACTTTACCATGAAACCTCGATCCTTTAGTTTAGCTAGAAACTTTGGCAGTTCCTTATGCATACACGGTTCGCCCCCAGTCACAACTACTGCCTCCACGTATTTTTTCCGACTCTCTAAAATCTCCAAAGCTATACCTTCCTGCAGAAACGGGGGTTGTGGATCAACAGCAATGCGCCAGTTATGGCAGAAAGGACATAGCAAATTGCAGCCTGGCGTAAAAAGCACTGAAGCTATTTTATCTGGGTAATCTACGAGACTGACTTGCTGCAATCCACTGAACTTCATCCCAGCTATTTTCTCCTTAAGTAGTTAAGGGTGCAGATGTTACTATGGTTGATCGGTCGAAGGTTTTGCGTATGTTAAATTCTGCTTGTTTTCCATCATTCCATTGGTCTACTGGTCGTAAGTAGCCGACGACTCTCGAGTAGACTTCGCAAGTTGCTTCGCAGACTGGGCATTGTTTGTGTTCGCCGTTTGTGTAACCGTGGGTTGGGCAAATGCTAAAGGTCGGCGTTAAAGTGAAGTAGGGCAGTTTTGAGTTCCAAGCGACCTTCTTAACTAATTCAGCGGCTGATTTCCAAGATGGCAAACGTTCGCCAAGGAGAATATGGAACACTGTACCTCCAGTGTAAAGTGACTGCAGGGTTTCTTGGTGCTCAAGGGCATCGAAGAGATCGCCTGCGAAATCCACTGGCAGCTGAGAAGAGTTCGTGTAGAATGGTTCCGCACGGTTCGAGTTGATTTGCTTTTGGTTAGCGAATATTATGTCTCTGTATCTTTTTTTGTCTAAGCGTGCAAGTCGGTAAGAGGTGCCTTCAGCAGGGGTTGCTTCAAGGTTGTATATGCAGCCTGTTTCCTCTTGGAAGTTTGCCAAGCGTTGGCGCATGAAATTGAGTATTTTTTGCGCGAAAGCTTGTCCATCACGAGACGCAATGTTTTGTCCTAGCAAGTTTATGATTGCTTCGTTGACTCCTACTATGCCTATGGTTGAGAAATGGTTCTTCCAGAATTTGCCGTAGGCTTCCTTAATATGTCTCAAATAGCGTTTTGAATATGGGTACAAACCCTTATCGGTGAAGGATTCAAGCACTTTACGTTTGATTTCTAAGCTTTGTTTGGCAACTTCCATTAGATCTTCCAGTTTCTCAAAGAATTCATCTTCATCTTTTGATAGGTAACCGATTCTTGGAATGTTGAGGGTGACGACGCCGATGCTGCCCGTTAATGGATTGGCGCCAAAGAATCCGCCTCCACGTTTTCGTAGCTCACGGTTGTCTATGCGGAGACGACAGCACATGCTGCGTACATCTTCAGGTTTCATGTCGCTGTTAACGAAGTTAGAGAAGTATGGCACACCGTATTTGGCGGTGACTTCAAAGATTGCTTGAGATACGGGTGAATCCCAATCGAAGTCTTTGGTTATGTTGTAGGTTGGAATTGGGAATGTGAAGACTCTGCCCTTTGAATCGCCTTGGCGCATACCTTCAGCGAAGGCTAAATTGAACATATCCATCTCTTTAGTCATATCGCCGTACGTATCTTGCGTAACTTTGCCGTTGTAGACCACTGCTTCATTCTTCATAAAGTCCGGAACCGTCAAATCCAAAGTTAAATTCGTGAACGGCGCCTGGAAACCAACGCGGGTTGGCACGTTCATGTTAAAGAAGAACTCCTGTAGCGCTTGATCAACCTCTTTCTGGTTTAAGTGGTCATAGCGTATAAAAGGCGCTAGGTATGTGTCAAAGTTGCTAAATGCCTGTGCACCAGCCGCTTCACCTTGGAGTGTGTAGAAAAAGTTTACTACCTGTCCCAGTGCCGTGCGGAAGTGTTTGGCAGGGTTGCTCTCGATTTTGCCTGCTACTCCGCCGAAACCTGAAAGCAACAAATCGCTTATGTCCCAGCCGACACAGTAAGGTCCAAGCACGCCTAAATCGTGAATATGCATGTCGCCTGAGAAGTGTGCTTCCGCAATTTTCTGGGGGTAAATTCTTGCTATCCAGTACTTGGCGATGACTGTGGATGAGAGGTAGTTGTTAAGTCCTTGCAGTGAATAACTCATGTTACTGTTTTCTTTCACGCGCCAGTCTTCAACTTCGAGGTACTGGTCTACCATATCTGAAGAACTCAACAAGGAGGCTAATTCGCGCATGTCAGTGTGCTGTTTGCGGTAGAGAATGTAGGCTTTAGCTGTTGAAGCATGGCCGTTTTCGATCAAGCGTTTTTCTACAACGTCTTGTACTTCCTCAACTGTAGGAACGCCGTCGTCGCCATACAATTTGTTTAGTTGAGCTACAACTTCATCGCTGATGCGTTTAGCTTGCTCTTTGTCTTTTCCACCCACAGCTTTAGCAGCTTTCCAAATGGCAATTGTAATACGTTCTTGATCGAAGGGTTCTAATTTACTATCACGTTTTAGTACAAACTTCATTTTTTCACTTCCAATAGTAATCGCCTGAAATCTTCAGGTTCTTCAAATTGCTTGTAAACTGAAGCGAACCGAATGTACGCAATGCGGTCCACGTTTTTAAGGTACTTCATGATTGAGTCGCCGATTTCTTCTGATGCGACTTCTTCTGTGCCTTTAAGCATGAGGTCTTGGCGTACTTGTCCTGCTAACTCGTTAATTTGAGTCATGGTTATGGGTCTTTTTTCGCAGGCTTTCTGTAAACCGCGGATTATTTTATTGACGTCGAAACGTTGAAGTTCACCGTCTTTTTTTCTAACCATGAGTTCGACTGTCTCAAGGTACTCGTAGGTAGTGTAGCGTTTGCTGCAGTTGATGCATTCTTTTCGTCTGCGTGTGGTGTTTTCTGGCGAGTCGCGTGTTTCGAGGGTTTTTGAATTATCGGAGTTGCAGTAGGGACATCTCATTCTTAACATTCTCATGCTTCTGTAAATATGTAGTGTACGTAAGCTTATTGAACACACTACAGTTAGCGCATATATAAGTTGATTTCACATTAAACATGCAAAACCACGATTAAACCAATAATCAATACCGTAAAGTTTAGACAAAAAACCACAAATAAAAAATTCTAAAACAAGCCTCTTTTACACTAAAAAACCCGTTTTTAACCAAATAATCCATTGGTTAAGGCTTGCGTAAACAATATAATTAAAAATAGAAATATTCAGTAGTTACCTTCTGCATAATCAAGCAAGTTAAGGAAATGGTGAAATTTGCAGCCAAAAATCGTGAAAGCAAACATACCATACGAATATTTAACAACTGAACGATGCTACATTGCTGAAAATTTCAGCGACAAAGACGTTTCAATAGCGCGTGCAACAGTAAAACCAGGCATTACTACCAAAGCACATCACCTTAAGAGAATCCAGGAAATCTATGTGATAACGGCAGGAGAGGGCAAAGTAACCTTTAGCGGCTTAGAACCAACAAATGTGGGTGCGGGAGACGTTATTGTCATTCCTGCTGGGGTATCTCAGAAAATAACCAATATTGGCCAAACCGACTTGGTTTTTTACTGTGTTTGCACACCTAGATTCACTGAAGACTGCTACTTTGACGATGAAGTAGAACCGAAGCCTCAATGACATATGTCGACTTCGGAAATAGCGATTTATAAGCAGAACTAACGATATATGTTTTGAGGAGAAAGGAGAAGCTCCTTACGTTTCTAAGAAGAAATGTTAACTTGTTTTTAGTTCATTCAGTAGCTCGCTTAAGTCAAGTGTGGAACTGCCGTTTTCGTCTTTAAGTTGCTGCTTTGCCGGCGGGTTCTTGATATAGAAAGGTATTCTTTGGGCAAAACGTTCTTGGAAAGTGGGTTTTAACTCGTTTTTATAGAAAACGCCAATTGGGATTTTGTCATCCCATTCCTGCGCTTTTTCTAAACCCGCCACTTTTTTCTTAAATTCCTCACTTGGATCATGAACAATTGGATCAAACCCTGCTTCTTCCATTTTGTAGAGCCTTGATTGAGGTTTGCCTGCAGCATCTTTGCGGTCTTCACCAGCATACCACTCTTTGGTGTTTATGTCATTGTATACCGGGCATGGTTGCAAGCACTCAACAAAAGCTAAACCTTTATGTTCAATTCCTTGTTTAATCGTGTTTTTTAGGTGAATAACATCGAAAGCGTAAGACCTTGCAACAAACGTGTAACCAGCCGTGATTGCGAGGGCAACTGGGATAATTGCATCGTTAATGTTGGGGTTTGGAAGTGATTTTGTCTGTATGCCTAGTCGAAGCGTGGGTGAAGCTTGTCCTTTTGTCAAGCCGTAAACACCGTTGTTGTAGAGTAGGTAGGTCATGTCTAAGTTTCTTCGTCCTATGTTGACAAAATGTCCCGCCCCAATTCCTAGTCCGTCGCCGTCTCCTCCAACTCCGATAACTTCGAGGTTTGGGTTTGCAATTTTAATTCCCATGGCAAATGGCAGTAGTCTGCCGTGAAGAGTGTGGACGCCGTTAACTTTTACGAAGTGGGGCGTTTTTGATGCGTTACCCACTCCTGAAACAACAACTACATTGTGGGGTTCAAGGTTCAAGTCAGCTAATGCCATTTGTAGCGCGCTTAGGATTCCGTGGTCTCCGCAGCCTGGGCACCAGTCAGTGTAGACATCTGTTTTGTATTCGGATGGTTTATGCGCCAAGCATTAACACCTGCTTCTCAGCTGCTTTGTCAGTCAAAATTGCTTTTAATGCTTCATAAACTTCTGTTGTCATCATAGGTCTTCCCGTATACTTGAGAATGTAAAAGTTGGGTTTGATGCTTGTATTCTCAGTGATTACGCCGCCGAGTTGAGCTGTTGCATTGTCTTCAATGTCGATTATCCGTTTTTTGTTCGTCAGCATCTGTTTTAGGTAGGCAGATGGAAGAGGTTGAATCATACGCACTTGAATAAAACCAATGCTGAAGCCTTCCTCTTTTAGTTGGCTGAGTGCTTCGATTATGGCGCCTTTAGGTGAACCCCAGCTGACGATAATATTCTCCGCGTCTTGATCACCAAAGAACTTTGCTTTCATCTCTAACGGCACATCCTTATCGACCAACTCCAGTTTTTTCAAGCGTTTATCCATCATTTTTAGTCTAACAATTGGCTCATCATTTATGTTGCCTGACTCGTTGTGCTCGTCGCCGCTGCACCATTGAACACCATTTTTTGTTCCTAAAAAAGCTCTAGGCGAGATGCCTGTTTCTGTGAATTGGAAGCGTTTGTATGTTTTGCCTTCAAGCTCTTTTTCACCCACGATTAACCCTCGGTCAATTTTGACTTTTGAGTAGTCGAAAACTGGATATGTTTGTGATGAATTTGCCATTCCTTTATCGAGCAAATGAATAACTGGCATCTGGTACTTCTCAGCTAAATTGAAGACTTCTGCTGCATCAAAGAAGCACTCTTCAATGTCTCCGGACGCAAGGATTATTCTTGCAAATTCTCCATGAGCAGCATGCATGGCAAATCGCAGGTCCTGCTGGCTGTGGCGTGTTGGCTGCCCAGTTGCAGGTCCACCGCGCTGGTAAAACGTAATTACTAACGGCACTTCATTGTTGCCTGCCCATCCTAGACCTTCAACCATAAGTGAAAATCCTGGACCCGATGTACTTGTTGCTGCCCTAGCACCTGTTAAGCATGCGCCTGAAGCTGAATTTACTGCGGCAATTTCATCTTCTGTTTGTAGAACAATTATTGCTTCTTCGCCGCCTTTTTTGGTTTTTAAGATTTCGTGGGCTTCCAAGTATTCGCTCTCGTCAGCTGCCGGAGTAATTGGGTAGTATGTTTGGACTCTGCATCCGCCCAGAACTTTGCCCATGGCGACAGCTTGGTTGCCAGTTAAGAAAATTCTTGGTTCTTTAATTTCTATTTTCTCAAGTTTGTGTTTGAAACTGTTTATGTTAAAGTTCTTATCAGTATAATCGTAAGCGGTATCTACGGCCACTACGTTCATTGCGGCGATTTTTTCTGGGAAGGTAGCTTTGATTGCGTCTTCTACGAGTTTTTGATCATACTTTAGTAAGGCAAAAGATACGCCGATTGTTAAGACGTTTATCATTTTTGAAAGTGAACTGATTTTTTCAATGCCGAGTTTTTCGCCGATTTGCTTGAGCAAATCCATGTAGGGAACTGCGAAAACCTGGATATTCTTTTGTTTGGCGTAACTTAGGAAATCGTTGATAGTTTCGCCAATACTATTCTCTTTCATAAAAGCTTGGATTTGATTTTTGTAATCATTGCTGAAAGTTGCAATATCTTTTAAGACATTTACGTCAAGATCGCGTGAATCAACAATTATGCCGCCTTCACTTACGACTTCTCCAACATGGCGTACTATCGTTTCCGCGTCAAAAGCCGCAAGCAAATTTACGTCACTAATGTTAGCCAACGTGGGTTGTTTGGATATGCGTTGGAGAAAGTAGCTGTGCATTGTTTTGATGTTTGAGTGGTATTCTCTTCGGCCAAAAACAAACAAGCCGCCGTAGCCGCAGGCTCTGCCAAATATGGTGGCAGCTGAATCAACGCCACTTCCTTGAGGGCCGCCTGCCATCCAATTTATGCTTTCAATTACCATGGTTTTCACGTTTGAAATTTTATTATAAGAAAAGGTTTCATAAGCTATCAAAAATAAAGATAGTTCCCAAAAATGGGAGAAGTGGTTTTTTTTATCTTATGAAGTCGTCGAAGGTCCAGAAGTGGTTTTCTTCTTGAATAATTATGTCTTCGAACATTCGCCTTGTTAGTGTGTCGCCGCGTTTGAGTGCTTCAGCGATGATTTGTCGGTAGAGGGTTATTGCGCTGCTTTCGAGTGCGTGGTCTAATGCCAGGAATTCCTGTGCGTTGTTGCCCACTACTGGGAATGGGTCTGGTTTCCAAGTTGCTTCGCCTTCGAGGAGATAGATGCGTTCGCTGATTTTTTCGAGGTGATCCATCTCCTGCATGAATGTTTCTTTGAGGATTTTGCTCACGACTGCGGCTTTGTTGGTCTCTGCGATTGTTTCAAGTGCTGTGTTTTTCATTCTGAGTTCAAGCAACGCCATTTTTTCATGTTGGTTAGTGTATTGGATGATGCCTGCGATTTCGGCGGATATCGCCTTGTTTAAGAGTGTAAAGTAGTCTTCGGTGTAGATTTTGCGCCATTCAGGAAGCGGCACTTTGCTTGGCTCTTCTTTTTCGTCTTGGAACTTTGTGTATTCTTGGAATTTGAACAGGTGTGCTTCTTCTTCCCCGTAGATTTTCTCGAAGAGTTCGCGGGTTTCCCAATCGCCCATTTTTCCCGAGGTGTCGATAATTTCGCGGTATAACGTTACGGCTTCTTCCTCTGCTTCTACGCCGAGTTTGGCGAATTCGCTTATGCTGTTGCCTATGGTGATTTTGCTCGATTTAGTCGAAGCTTTTCCGCCAAGGTAGTAGATGCGCTCGATTATTGAGGCGGCATGTTTCATTTCTTGGATGGAGATTTCTCTTAAGATTTTTCCAACCGCGTCATAGGTTGTTTTTTCTAATAGAATGTTTTCGGGGAGGGTTCTTCTTACGAGTTTCTCCATTTTTGCATGTTGAAGAATGTATTGGAGAGAAACTTGAATTTCGCGTTCGACTGCCTTGTTTAAAAGGTCTATATAATCTGGTGAAATTTTGACTGCCATTATAATCACAACTTACTGTCTAAAAGGAGAACGCACAGAGATATAAAATTTTTGTGAAAAACAAGTTCAGGAGAAGTAAAAGCCCTTTCTTGCTTGATTGTTTAGTTTTTTATTGTAGTGGTTTTCCGCATGAGCTGCAGTAGAGTGCGTCAGTAAGATTTTCTGCTCCGCAGTTGGGGCAACGCTTGATTTGCGTTGCGGTTGATAGTAGTGGATGGACAGAGTAGGGAACATATGATGATGGGGTTGGGGCGACTTTAAGCTTATTGAAGCCCATTGCGGCAAAAATCCAAGCTATCCACGAAATTATGGGGATGAACACACCGATTAAAAAGAGTAAACCTGCGGTTCCGAAGTTATCAACTCCAGATTTCTCTTTGAGTTTGTTAAATGCGCGCATGTAGAGCACGCCGTTGACTATTCCGAAAGCAAGCGACACCACAATTACTACTAAGTATGCAAAGATAATCTGCGTAAAAGCAGGAGTGACAGATGATGGCGTGGGTATCGAAGAAAATCCTGAAAATGCTGATAATAAGACGGCAAATTCTAAGAAGACTACAACTGCGCCTGAAACTAGGCTCACTATGAAGGCATAAAGGACATTTTTGAAAATTGTCGGTTCTTTGTAATAGTTGGATAAGCTATGCATTGAATACATAAACATGATAAAGCCAGCTATTCCTACAGCTGCCATAATGATGAGGAATACGATTAATCCACCGAAAATCGAGAATGCCGGTCCTGCTGAGTCATTGACGATTCGCCTTGTTGAAGCAGCAATTATAGAGACAATTATTGCTACTACACTTATTATGGCAACAATGGGCATAATAACATTAATTAGACTTGCATAATAGCCGAATTTTCGGCCTGATTCAAGTGACATAGCGTTGTTCTCGATTGCTATTTAGTGTGGTTTAAGGATAAACTTTTCGACAAAGCATGGTTCTCTTTTTTGGTAGATGTTAAATTTCTATAGCACTTTCTAGTTTGCGAAATATTTCTAGTTTTCAATCTTATTTTGCTCAACCTTTACGGTTACGTTTGGTCCTTTTATTCCAGCTAAGGTTGGAAGAATGTGGGAGATAAATTGTTCTGCAGTACATGGTCGAACTGTACCGTTTCGGCTGTATATTTTCCATCCGTCCGTTTCTTTTCTAAATTTTTGTAGCCATTTGTCTTTGAACATTATGTAGATTGTGCATTCTGAATTTTTCATAGACATCAGTTTGAAGGAGGAATATAAGAAACTTGTTGGAAGATAAGTGTCCCGTTAAAAAAGGGAATTGATTTGTGTATGAGATTGAATCAAGTTTGATGATTTTGAAGAATTGATTAAAGCTTTTGCTTAATTGAAGAACAACACTTGTGTTTGCAGAAAATGGAGCAAGCTGTATGTATCTATCTGGTTTTGTCTTTTTTTCTTTGGTTGTTGTTGTGGGTTTTTTTGCAAATCCAATTTTTTAGGATGTCTGTGTTGGGTTTGTTTTTTGTGTTGGGTTGTTTTTTGGGTTTTGTTTGGTTGTTGTTGTGGTTGTGGAGGCGTTTTTTCAACATTGCTTGTGTTCTGTGCCATTCTACTGGTTGTGGATTTGAAAGTGAGAAAGCAATATCAATCAAAAAAATAGTGCCTGTTTGTTTCCATCTTCCTATAAGGACAATTTGGCGGTGGCTATTTTTTCCATTGCCCTGATGCCCATTTGTTAAAAGATACTGGCGTAACCTTGATTATCGGTACATCGCCCTCTTTCCAGCTGCCTTCAGGACTTGCGTACTCAGGATACTTTTCTTTGAGTAAGTCATGGGCGTAACGGTATTCTTTGCCATTTAGCATAATCTCCGCTTCGCCTTGAACACGGATACCTTTGATGATTGACCAGTTTTTCTCGTCATAATCATCAAAGACCAGCGACACCTGCGGATTAGCTTCTATATGCTCCAGTTTGGGGGTGTCAGGGTCAGATGCAAAGTAAATGTTTGCGCCATCAAAAATAGCCCAAACAGGTCTCACAACGGGTTCGCATTCCTCTGTTGCTGTTGCAAGACGGCAAACTGGTAACTGTTTAATGAACGCTATATCGGACTTTGAAAGTTTAATCCCCATTCGACCACCAATACGACATTGCATAAGTGCAGAAAAATCTGCAAGAGAATAGTTAACAAGGTCACCCTTTTAAACTATATTGGAGGTTAACCCGAAAGTTCCTTTAGCAAACCGACTCCTCCAAAAGTAAACAAGACAGTACTTACAAAACTGATTTTCCAAATCAGTAATTAAAAGGCTTACAGAAAACAAAAAATAGCCGAGCACTTACACTCTACAGAATGCAGGCAAAATAAAGTAATAAACTAAATTGTTCTTGGCGCATGCGGGATTCCCCAAGCCTGGTATGGGGCAGGCCTGCTAAGTCTGTGGTCGAAAGGCCGCGTGGGTTCAATTCCCACATCCCGCGCCATTTTCCATGCCTATTTTCTTATTGTAAGCGTTGTTTATTGACTGCCAGGCATCTTCTGGTGAAGTAGTTCACGAATCCTTCTTCGCTTCGTTCCGATGCTTTGTAGTAAGATTCTCTTTTCTTATATTCGATTACAAGAATGAGATAACGATTTTTCCATAAGATGAAATTCATTAGAAACCTGTCAATTCTGCCGTTCCCATCGTCGAAAGGATGCGTTTTCTCAAACATTTAGTGGACCCTCTGTTTTTTGTCAAGTGGATTTATTCACTTTTTATTCGATGTTGGCAAGCCTTAAATGTGATACATTCGCATCTTTTTTTAATTGTGTCGGTTTATTGTCTGTGGAGGTTTACAAGTGAAGACGCAAAAGAAAGATTTGAACATGCAAAGCTCTTCTGAAAAAAAAGTTGCCTATGAGTTTCCGATTGTTGGGATTGGTGCTTCCGCAGGCGGATTAGATCCCATCAGAAAACTACTAGAAACCTTACCCGTGGACACTGACATGGCGTTTGTTGTTATACAACATTTGGCCTCAGGACAGGAAAGTATGCTACCCGAAATTCTTTCAAGATCTACCAAAATGAAGGTTCTTCAGGTCACTGATGGCATGCAGGTTGAAAAAAATCAGGTTTATGTCATCACACCAGGAACAACCATGACGCTAAAAAACGGTTTCCTCAGACTTGTTCCCAAAGGCGTAGCTTTCAAACCCATCAACGATTTTATGGTTTCATTAGCATCTGAGCGAAAAAATCAAGCCATCGGAATCGTGCTGTCAGGAACAGGCAATGACGGAACCGAAGGACTCAAAACAATCAAAGTTGAGGGAGGCATAACCTTCGTGCAAGACCCAGATACAGCACAATACGACGATATGCCTAAAAACGCTATCGCTGCCGAAACAGCATATTTTATTCTCTCTCCAGAAAACATAGTGAAGGAAATAGTTAGACTCGCCAAGAACATGAAACTAACAAACGATCATTTAGGTGCTCCCCAAAAAGCTGAAGGCGAAAGTGACCTAAAGAAAATCCTCATTATGCTCAAGGCGTCTTCCGGTGTTGATTTTACTCATTATAAGCAGACAACCATAAACCGACGCATCGCAAGGCGCTTGGCCATTAAAAAAATAGAAAACAAGAAAGAATACGTTGCGTTTCTGCGAACCCACCCAAAGGAGTTACAAGCGCTATTTGATGACTTGCTAATAGGAGTTACCTGCTTCTTTAGAGAACCCAAAACCTTTGAAGCTTTGAAGGAAAAAGTTTTTCCTGAACTAATTAAAAACTCTTCAGCTAATGAGTTTATTCGAGTTTGGATTCCTGGGTGTTCAACAGGCGAAGAAGTTTACTCCATGGCAATTGCGATTCAGGAATTCCTAGAACGACAAAGCGCTTACGGAGACGCGTGTTCAGATTTTTGGTACGGACGCAAACGAAAAGAAGATTGAGAAAGCTCGACAGGGTATATATCCCCAGACTTTAGCAGACAGCATTTCTGAAAACAGGCTGAAAAATTTCTTTAGCAGTCAAAATGGAAACTACCAGATAGCGAAACTCATCCGCGATATGTGCATATTTGCAAAACAGGACATAACAAGCGATCCACCTTTCTCGAACCTGGACCTTATCATGTGCCGTAACGTTCTAATTTATTTTGATTCTTTGCTTCATGAGCGAGTTTTTCCAATCTTCCATTATGGACTAAAGCCTGATAGTTTTCTTGTTTTGGGGGAATCAGAGAGTATCGGCAAATTTAGTTACCTTTTCGAGCCAGTAACAACCAAAGGTTTAATCTATAGAAAGAAGCGAACACAACCACAGGCATTTTTGCATCCAAGAACAGTTGTTCCCTACGTTTTCCAAAGAAAAACTTACAAACAGCTTGAAAAACCCAATTCCATGTTGTTGTTGAAAGAGGAAGTTGATCGTCTACTAATGGCTGAGTTTGTTCCTGCAACTTTGCTGGTTAGTAATAATTTGGATATTCTGTTTTTCCACGGTCAAGTTAACCCATATCTTACGCATGAACCGGGAACTGCAAGCTTGAATGTTGCAAAGATGGTTCGGAAAGAGTTAAGAACTAACGTTCAAACCGCGATTTACTTGGCAAGAAAAGAAAACAAAACTCTCAAAGAAACCGTTGAGTTCAAACAGGAAGGTCAGCAAAAGAGAGTATGTATCCAAGTTAAGCCTTTGAAAACGTCGGATTATCAAGACCCTTTCTTTCTTGTAACATTCGAAGAACCCGTTTTACAAAATGATATTTTACTTCAGGAAAATCAATCTGCAGTTGGTCCTGTCGAGAAGGAAACTGTAAAAGATAAGCAAATCAATGATCTTAAAGTGGATTTGGAATCTACTAAGGCATCTTTGCAGACTATTATTGAGGTACAGGAGGCTACCAATGAGGAGCTGCGATCAACTATAGAGGAGGCGCAATCTGGAAATGAAGAATTGCAGAGCACTAACGAGGAGTTGGAAACAGCTAAAGAGGAGTTGCAGTCTGGCAACGAGGAGCTGCAAACGCTAAACGAGGAGTTGAAGAACCGAAATTTGGCTCTTGGTCGCCTTAACGATGATTTGACGAATTTGCAGATAAATATTGACTCCCCAGTGGTTATTGTGGATAACGACCTGAAAATTAGGCTTTTTACTGCTTCGGCTCAAGGTCTTTTGAAGGTTTCACCCTCAGATGTTGGACAATCAATTGGCAAGGTCAATTTGGGTGTAAATGTTGTTGATTTCGAAAAAACAATCACGGATGTGATCACCAAATTAGTTACTGTCAACCAGGAAGTTACCTGTGATGGGGGTAGGCTATGTGAAATGCGGATTCGACCGTATTTAACTGAAGAGAAAAAAATTGACGGCGCCGTCTTATCCTTAGTAGATATAACTGAACGCAAGAAAGCCGAAGAAGAAATGCGCAAGAGTGAGTTGATTTTGCAAAATAGTTCCGACTCTATTATCGTAACTGACCTTCAGGGAAAAATCACCTCTTGGAACAAAGGTGCTGCTGAGATATTCGGGTACACCGCCAAAGAAATGATAGGCGAACCCATCACAAAAATAGTCAAACCTATTGAGAAAGATCAGGTTGCACCCGCACAGCTTGAACAAATACGAAGTGGGCAAGTTTTTGCTAAAGAATGGGAAGGCATGCGAAAAGATGGATCTGCTGTTTGGTTAATCTTAACAAGCATGCTCATGAAGAATAGCCAAAATGAACCCATTGGAATGGTAGGGTTTGGCAAAGACGTGACTGAACGCAAGAAAGCCGAATCAGCTCTACATGAAAGTGAGCAGCGGTATCGTACCCTTTTTAGTAACATGGAAGAAGCCTTCTTTTTAGGTGAACCAGTATTTGATGGAAAGGGAAATCCTGTCGACTTTCGCATACTTGAAGCTAATTATGCCTTTGAGACGCAGACTGGTCTTAAGCTAATTGATTTAATTGGAAAAACAATAAAAGAAGCCCTCCCTGGAATAGAGGAGAATTGGGTACAAAACTACTGCAAAGTCGCATTAACTGGTGAATCAATTCATTTTGAAGATTATAACAAAAACACCCAAAGACACTATGAGGTATATTCCTTTAGTCCAACTAAAGGGCGGTTTGCATCTTTGTTTATGGATATTACTGAGCGCATAAAATTGCAAAATAAAATTAAAGTATATAGTGAAAATCTTGAGAAACTTGCTGATGAGCGAGCTTTAAAGCTTAAAGATGCTGAGCGTTTGGCTACTATTGGTGCAACAGCAGGTATGGTTGGTCATGACATTCGTAATCCATTGCAGGCAATAACCAGCGATGTTTACTTGGCAAAAACAGAATTAGCCACAACTATAGAAAGTGAAGAGAAAAAAAACGCAATAGAGAGTCTAGACGAGATTGAAAAGAACATTTCTTACATTAACAAGATCGTTGCTGACCTGCAAGACTTCTCCAGACCGATAGCACCAAAGCTTGAAGAAACAGACCTTGAAAGAATTATCCATTATACACTAGTGACCTTGAACATCCCAGAAAACATAAAAGTTACGCATTTTATCAAGAAAAACTTCCCAAAAATCCAAACTGATCAAACATACATCCAAAGAGTACTGATTAACCTAATTAATAACGCCATTCAAGCCATGCCAAACGGGGGAAAACTAACAATATCTGCAGCTGCCAAAGACGGAAAAACAATAATAACCGTCCAAGACACAGGCGAAGGTATACCCGATAGCGTTAGAAGCAAAATATTTACGCCGTTGGTGACTACAAAAGCTAAAGGTCAAGGCTTTGGCTTATCAGTGGTTAAAAGATTCACAGAAGCAATGGGCGGGGAAGTCACTTTTGAAAGCGAGTTGGGGAAAGGCACAAAATTCATAATCGAACTGCCTCTTTGATTTGGCAAGAGAGTTGAGTGTGGCAATTCTTTAGGCCTCATCGTTTCTTGTTGGGTCTGTGTTTTCTGGTTCAGGTTGTTTGAAAATTATGTTTTCGAGAAGGGGTTCACATAATCGTTTCTTGACCTTTTATAGGTTAATTGTTCATAAAATCCAATTGAAAAAATCTCTCTTCTAAGCTTACCACCCCTACAAATAAAATGTGTTAATTTCGCTTGTTTTAAGGCAAAAAATTGTTTCTCAGGAAAGTTTTCTAAACAGGTTAGCAATCCTATATTTTTCAAAATTTGTAAAAAGAATTTTAAATGTGAATTATCATGCATCGGGGCAAATTTCTTTGTCTTGAGGTAAGAGACCTTTCTTGCTTATCCAGTACCACATAAAGATGCTTCCGGCTAGCGTTGCACCAATCATCAAGACCAGATACAAAAACAGGTTGTCTGGTCCATACACCCAAACAGAGTTGCCCAGAATAGTTGCAATGGTGTTAGGTATCAAAAGCGCTGTGCCCACTATTGTGAGGTAAGCCGCAAGTTTTGCAAAACGGTTATTGAGCACAGTTAATTGATTATTCGATATAGTTAACCGATTATTTGCTGTAGTCAACTGGTTATTGTATATTGCTTGGGTAGCTTCTATTCCTGAGGCTAAAACCTCAGACATGTGTTCTGATAATCCAATCTGGCTCTTAACTTGCTCAACCATCACGCTAAAGAGATTTACTATTTTCTGATCATCCGTAAGCAATTGGGCATCTCCATATCGAATAGCTTGGAGCACATCAACGCTTTCCCAAAGTGCGTTCATATAGATAATGAGGGCGTGCTTCATCACGTATATTTTGGGACCCAATTGAGCTTTGTCAGTTTCTTGATCCATTAGATCCCGGTTGAGTTCATCTCCGAATTCTTCTATCACTCGAAGATGTCTAAAATTGCTGTCATTGTTGGCATCAATTATGCGTGATAGAAGAATTGTTAGTTTGTCTTCTGGATTAGCGTCGAGAGGTATTTTTTTGAGAATCGCTTCAGAGTACCTTCGTAGTCGGATGAATCTTTTGTCAACCAAACGCATATGCAGGGTAAAAACCATGTTCTTTTTGATTAAAATAAGCATCGGATGCGCTTTAACCTCTGTTCCACGGATTTGCACCGAGGGAAGACTCATCCACATCTCGTTGTCGAAGTCCTCATAATTTAGCTGTTCACGACAAGAAAGATTAGAAATAAATGATTCACTAAAACCCATTTGAGCCGCCACCGCCGGAAGATCTTTCATTGGATTATCTGTGATGTAATCTACCCAAGTAACCATCGATTGGTTTATTTTTTCCAGAAGGGTTGCGGAAGATTCGGCTTCGTGTTTAAATGTTTTTCCTGAAGTTTCCATGCCCATACAGAACCAGCGTTTCTGAAGAAGTTCTAAAGGCGCGCTGGGGGCAGAAGATGAAGTAGAAAAACTAGTCTGTGACGATTTGTCTGTTTGTTCTGATTCCGCCATTTTTTTAAACTCCACTATGGCTAAATTTCCTGTATTAGACAGTTTTAGGTTTCTAATAGCTTAACTGTTTTTCGGTTCTTTGTCATTCTCCGCTTGTGGATGTACCGCCGTTTCAAATATTTAAACTATGCATTCACATCGAATAAAAGGTTAAAAAGCGATAAATGTCCAACCTGCAGAAAACAAGCGATGTCTTTGTGCAAAAAAATTTACTGTTAAACACTATAACCGTAATTTTGTCCAAAAACCAAGCATTGAAACAGAATCTTGTCAAATTCAAGTAGCAGCTATTTTACCTAAAACAAAAAAGGAAAAATTAAGCGCAAATATGCGCTATTCTAATTGGTAGGCTTCTTCACCATGTTCAGCAAGGTCCAAGCCTGCGTCTTCTGCTTTCTCGCTTACTCTCAATGGCGAGAATAGGTTCACCAATTTCAATCAGTAAATATGAACCGAAGAACGCAAAAGGCACTACGACAGCAATTGCGATTAGTTGGGCAACTAGTTGTCCTGGGTTTCCAAAGAAAAGACCGTTAACGCCAGGAAGGTTTGCTGAGACGCTAATAGCGGCTGATGCGAAGAGTCCAGTTGCTATTGAACCCCAAAGTCCACCAACTCCATGACATGCAAAGACATCTAGTGTGTCGTCGATTCTTGATCTGCCTGCTCTCCAGTTAGCTACCAAGTTTGAAATTACTCCAGCGGCTAAACCAATGATGAGTGCTGATGATACAGTAACATAGCCAGCAGCGGGGGTAATTGCGACTAGACCTACTACCGCGCCAACAGCAATTCCTACTGCTGACGGTTTACCTTTGATTAGCCAATCTGCTACCATCCAGCTTACAGCTGCTGCAGCTGCAGAAATATTTGTAGTAACGAGGGCTGAAATAGCTAAGTCGTTTGCTGCTAGTGAACTTCCAGCATTGAATCCGAACCAGCCGAACCATAAAAGTGCTGCACCTAACAGTACATATGGGATGTTGGTTGGTTTAAATTCAGTTGAATGGTCTAACGATTGCATATGGCTTTTCCATGGGACATAACATCCTTTTCTTCTGCCTACTACCAGGGCTGCCGCCAGTGCTGATAAGCCTGCAGATACGTGTACTACTATGCCTCCTGCAAAGTCGATCGCTCCCAAACCACGCAGCAATCCACTTGGATTCCAAACCCAGTGCGCTATTGGTGCGTAAATCAACGTTGACCATAAAACCATGAAGATTAATAATGATTTGAATCGGAATCTTTCAGCGCAGGCACCAATAATTAGTGCAGGAGTTATTGCGGCGAATTTTAATTGAAACGCAAAGAATAGCAGTTCGGGAATTGCTGGTGCGAGAGCAGAGTTTACATCGTGTATTCCCAGAGTTCCCATGCCTAGTAAGCCGGGACTGAAGCCTATGAAACCGTTGATGGATTGACCGAATACAAGGCTATAACCCCATAGTGCCCAAACTATGCTTATTAATGCGAAAATTATGAAGCACTGAACGATTGTTGAAACTAAATTCTTTTTTGCGCACTAAACCTCCGTAGAAGAAACCCAATGCCGGAGTCATTAGCATTACTAAAGCAGTTGCCGTTAATATCCAAGATATGTCTCCTGAAGTCATTCTACTTTTCCTCTTGACAGTTGTTTAGTTATTAATCTATTGACTGTGCAAATATCTCAAACAAATATTTATAATTATCCATTTGAAAGCAAATAAAGTATTTTATGAATTAATGGCTTAGAAAAATTAAATTCATTACTTTCTAATAATTTTAATCCAACTTATCAATCCAAATTTTTTACAAACCTGTGAAAACTACGGAAAACAAATCAAACAACCTTAAAATAGAAAGGGCATCCCCTAAATATCAATTCCACTAAATTTAGAATTAACCATATTTTTGAAAGAATATTGACCTAATATATTGCCTATCCTTTTGTATTCTCTAATTTTCACTTTGGATTTGGTACTTTCATTTGAATACTCATTGCCAACGCACCAGGTATCATAAAATTCAATGGCATAATCAGCAAACAATCAGGAGCATAAGCATATACTGTTGCAAATGATAACAGTGCATTCTTAATTTATGGTGTTACAGTTTTTGCTGGTCCATAAGTACTTAAGCGCTGTTGGGCTTCCATCTGATTCAAACCTTTTTCGTTGCTTTCACGTTCTTCAAGAGTTTCTTTAACATCCAGTGACTTCCAGAGTTTCGCCATTTTTTTTCCATCAGATTTCTATTATTCTGAAGCGTACTTCCATTGTTGTTTCTTAAGCAAATTTGTTATGCGGGAAGCTACAAGGGAAGCTACCACAGCTGCACCTACAAGAATCCCCGCCCAAACAAACACGCTTGGTGAGAGCAAAATAAAAAATGTGATATCCGCACTCACAAATATCAGCAGGAAAGCGAAAGTATACATCACAGGCGAAGAGATGCCTGTTATTGTCTTCATTATTCTTTTGTAAGTTTTGCCTTTCTGTTTTTCATCTATTATTACTTGTTTGAAGTTTTTTCCCTTTTTTTCTGTTGGCATATTATCTCACCCAGAAAATCCAAAGTAGCAAGTTCGAGGTCGCCACTGCAACCACTGACAGCGGCAATCCAATCTTAATGTATTCTTTAGTGCTGACTAAACATTTGTTTTTCTCAAGTAATCCACAGGCAAACACGTTTGTTGCGGCGCCCATTGGAAGAATGTTGCTACCGCTTCCCGTACCAATGAGTGTACCGAAAAGGAGTGGCCAAACACTCATGTTTGAAAGACTCGCTAACTGCTGGGCTACTGGAATCATAAGGACTGTATAGGCGCTAGAATCAATGAATGATGATAATCCCACCGATAACCAGACTAAGAATACCAGTAATATACTTGAGTTGTTTATGCCCAAACTGATGATTCCTTGAGCAAAGTCAGCTAATATTCCTGACGCAGCCAACGCGTAGATTACTCCGAAAATACCTGCTAAAAACATCAGGGAGTTCCAGTCAAACTCCACAATCATTCGTTTAGCATCTTTTCTGCCTATAATTAAAGCTACGAAGCCGACAACTATACCTACTGCACCAAGACTGAGACCGATTTCTGGAGCAAGAGCTAAGATTATTACACCAATAACGAATAGTACCGTTGGTAGTTTTTTAACTTTGATTAATTCAGGTTCAATGTCTATTCTCTTGTTCATCTTACGGAATATTATCAAGAGGGTCAGTAGAGCAGCTGTTACACCGACAATTGTGATTGCGCCTAATCCCACTCTCCCTTGAAACCAGTAGAAATCCAGAGGTCTCATACTTGTTTGAATTGCTAGAATAAGAGCGGGGGGGTCAGCAATCATTGTGGTTGTCGTAACCATGTTTGCGCATACACCTACCGAAACTATGTATGGGAAAAGTGGAGAACCAAGTTTTCTTGCCATCTGAATCGCCACAGGTGCCATCAGAAACAAGACTGCGACGTTTGCCATGAATGCTGATAGAAACGCTGCTACTGAACAAAGGGCTAAGATGGCATATTTTTCAACTTTGATGTGGCTTAACAATTTGTTGGCGATTAATTCGGGCATTTTGCTTTCTGAGAAGATAAATGAAACCATCATGAAACCCCAAATAACCGCTAGTACATCCCACTGGATTGCGTTGAATATTGTATCTTGCCAAGAGACCAAACCAATTACGACTAAAGCGACTAAGGAGCCAACTGACACGTAGGCAAGCTTCACTTTGCGGCTTAATGCAAGCGCATAACAAGCTATGAATATGGGTAAGATTAGTATTTGCGCGTCAATTTGCATGGTGTCTTGGTTCCTTAGTTATGTTTTGTTCACGATAGCCTCTATTGGATATAAAGGTAGTTATGATTTGTTCATAACTTTTAATAATTATTGGACTAATATTTAGCTTATTTATAAATTACTAAACATTTAACCATAAAATAGTGTTCTATAAATAAATTCATAAAAAAGAAAAGAAGGGAAAGTTATTGTCGGCTATTTAGACTATTTCTCTTTCTCGTCCCCAGTAGGAGTTACCCACTCTTTTGCTTCGGGTTTCATCTCAACTTCTGGGTATGCGCTGAATCCATGTTCGCTAAGATCCAAGCCTTCGATTTCATTTTTAACTGGTGCTCTTAGTCCAACTGTGTATTTGATTATGCCGAATATGACTAAGCCCATTCCAAAGCTGAAACCTGCAACGACTGCCATGTCAACTAGCTGTGCTGCTAACTGTCCCGCGCCTGCTAAACCGTTTATTAGGACACCTTGTACGCCACCATATGTTCCGTTTGCAAACAAGCCTACTGCGAGCAAACCGAAGAGACCGTTGAGTCCATGGATTCCGAATGCACCGACCGGGTCGTCAATTTTGAGTTTGCGTTCTATGAAGATGTTGCCGTAGAGTGCCAATGGTGCTGCGATGATGCCGATAACTAGTGATGCCCATGGATCAATGTATGCACAAGACGCTGTTACTGCGACTAGACCTGCTAATGCACCTGTACATACTGCCTGAATGTCTGGTCCTGTGAAGTGCTTTCTGTCAATATAGCTAATTATTACCCCCATGACTCCACCCATACCTCCTGCCAAGTAAGTTGTGACTGCAACGAGGGGTGTTACACCGTCTAATGTGCTTAATGTGCTACCCGGGTTGAATCCGAACCAGCCGAGGAACAGAACCATTGTGCCCATTACGATATATGGTACGTTGGTGTAGCCAAAGCTTCGCACTTCACCTTTTTTGCCGTATTTGCCTATTCTTGGTCCGACAAGCCAGCAAGCTGCTATTCCCGTAAAGCCACCGACCGCGTGCACGACTCCTGAACCAGCAAAGTCTCTAACTCCGACACCTAAGGGGAGTGTTGCTAACCAGCCTCCGCCCCAGACCCAGTGGCCATAAATAGGGTAGATCATGATGTTAATCAGTCACAGTATATAGTAGGTATGCTTGGAACTTTAATCGTTCAGCAACCATACCTGCTACGATTGTGACTGATGTGGCAGCGAAGACTGCTTGCCAGAAGAAGTACACTAAGGTCAATGTGTTTGTTGCATCGCCAGTTAATAGAAAGCCGCTCCATCCTATGAATGAGTTGCCGCCGTCTAAGCCTGCTAATCTTGTGTAAATTACTGAACCTGCTGAGTCAAAGCTTGTCGGAAAAGTTGCGCCTGAACCGCCGAACATTAAGCCAAAACCGATTACTGCAAAGATGACTACACCAATGCTGAAGTCGATATAGCTTTTGGTCCAGTAGTTGACTTGGTTTTTGTGTCGAATGAACCCTGCACCAAGGAAAGCAAAGCCAAGCTGCATAAACCAGACTAAGCCTCCCATTGCTAAAGTCCAAGCAATGCTTATTGCGGTACCAGTGTCTGCAAGCGGGTTGGGTGATTGTGCGTAAGCTTGACCTGTGCTCATTGCTAAACAAGTGACCAAGATGCCTGCAAGTATTAAGAATTTCTTTTTCATGAAGATTGTAGAGTGTTTTTCTAGTGCTTTTTGTGCCAAGTTTGTTGCTTTAGTTAGTATTCGTGTTTTTCTCATTTCATTTTCACCATTTTTATAAGCTGGTTGGGATGCAACTAATATAAATGTATTTGTGATTTGTTCATAACTTTTAGGATAAACCAGACGAATTTACATAAAAAACACTTGAGATCAGAGGTATTGACTATATATGAGTCGATAAACTCAACTATTGTCCAATATAGCCATGTTTTATTTTAAAATCCTCTTTAGCAATATTAAGAGCAACGTTAGTCATCGTCTTCTTTATATTGAGAGACAAAAAGTAATTCTTAAATAGACTCTTTGAAATATCCTCATTCCTAAACCTCGCAACCGCCACCATTTCGAAATCACCCTTAATTTAATAGAGGCTAATAACATTAGACATCTTTAAGAGCTGATTTTCCAAATCCTCAATGTGTTCCTCAGTTTGAACAAGATTTATGCAATGTTGCTTAAGTCCACCATTATTGTTGAGCATTTGAAAACTATTCTCTTAGGGTGCTAGGTTTGACTGTGACTCTTAGCTTGGTTAAGTTCTCTTTTATCTCAGCTTTAGCACCCATTGCAGCAAAATAGTCTTCAAGGAAGATTCTGATGAAATCCTTAGAAACTTCTGAAACCAATACTAGTGTGAAATCGTTGGGTGCGTTCTTGGTTAAGCGGTAGAAGTTGCATGCCTCAAGCCTTGCCAGCAAGTCTTCTGTTGAGTGCACCTTGTTTTTTAGTTGTTCCCAGTGGGCTCTCGCTACTTCTCGGTGCTCCTTCCAGAATTGTTCCTTCTCGGGTGACGTAGGGATAAGACGCAGGAACATGAGCCAGTGGTCAACGTCCAATATTATGTGTTCACCTGCAAGGAGCATATCCAGGTAGAAAGAGATTTTTTTCTTGGTCGTTGGGTCTTCAAGTATCTTGTTTTCGCTGTAGAATTTTAAGGCTCGCCGCATTATTTCGCTCTGTGAAACCTGAGCTTCTGCGCTTATTTTTTCTAATAAGTCTGCTGTGTTTTTATCGAATGCTACAGTTATTCTTGTCGGATTTACCATTTTCCCCAAAAACACCTATTGACACAGAACAAATTATGTGGACATTACACAAACAACATGTTTTAGTATATAGCTTTTAGTTTAACTTTTAAAACTTGGTCTCAGACTACTATACAAATAATCAACTGAACTCAACCACCCATTTTGAACATTAAGATACAATCAACTCTCAATAGTGCAATATTGTTTCAAACATCCCTTTTTCAAATCAGGTTAAAAAACAAAATAGCATTTTTGAGTTTTGCCCCAAAAACTTATAACGACAACACCGCTTGTTTTCGTGGAAGGTGCACAAGATTATGAAGTTTGGCGCATTCATGTATCAACCTCAAAAGCCTCAAGGTTTTGATTTTCATGTTTTGCGATTAAAACTCGAAACAGGCATCAGGCTTACACCAGTTCCAGACATGATTAGTAATATTGCCGTTTTCGCTGACAACGTCGCCGTTCGGAATCATTCAGATTGGATCTCTCAGTCTCCGCTGGGTCCAGCCAAGATGGGAAACGCAAATTTTAATATTTATTGGGATGTGGTATGCGCTACTCAACCTGAACATAGAGCTGAACAATTAGACTATATAGCTGATGTTGATAGACAGTCTCCGGGAATATGTTTAAACAGCCAATATTTTGCGGATCACGGCCATTGTACCTGTCCACGCTGCAAAGATTTATGGCAGAAAAGTGGTCTTGGTTGGCTTGAATGGCGAAGAAAAGAAGTCACTGATTATATAGGTCAAATACGTGATGTAGTAAAAAAAGATCTCATTTTATCAATTCAACCAGACCCAGTAACCTCTTATGAACGGTACGGCGTGGACTTTGATGAATTAGCCAAATATGCAGATGCTTTTAATGTTGTAATGTTTAGTAAAAATTATGCTACGCCATGGTACTTTGAAATGCTTGCACGCAATTTCAAAAAACTACTCAAAAAACCTTTCTACATTAGTTTATACGTTTATGGTCCAGGCGACACCCCAAAGGATGTGCCAACCCCTGCTGAAGTGCTTACAACGAGTGTTCGTTGTGCAAGAGCAGGTGCAGACGGATTCCTTTACTTAACTGAGGGAGCTAATCAAATGCTTGATTTCCAGAAATCAGTAGTTGAGGATATCCAGTTAAGAGAGCGGTTGAAGAGCTATGGCGGAAAACCAGTGCAGGAAATCCTTGATAGGGTGGCAAGCTGGGAAAAAATTCGTTAAGTAAATAGGGTCGTCGAAATATAACTTAATTGCCAGAAATGTCTGGAGATGTTACCTTGGACTTAGTGCTCTTCATTTCAGAATTTAGTAAAGCCGCACTAGCATTATTCATAATCGTTGACCCGTTTGGAAACATCCCTATTTTCGTAGGCTTAACCGAAAATGTGCAAGACGCTCAGAAGAAGAAAGTCTATAACACCGCAACAATTGTTGGCGTGATTCTGCTGCTTGTTTTCGCCTTCACCGGGAACAGGAATTCTATCACTTTTCGGATTATCAATCTATAGTTTTGAAGTTGCTGGGGGCATCCTATTACTAATTATTGCTATTAGGATTTTAATTTCAGGAAGCACGCAGGAGAACGTTGAATCCCCAGAAAGTATAGGTGCAGTTCCAATCGCCATACCACTTCTTGTTGGTCCAGGCGCAATCACCACAACCATATTTAACATTCAACAATATGACACGATAATAGCGATTTTGGCTGTTTTGGTCGTGATGGCAGTAACATGGATTATTCTTAGGTATATTAGTAGAGTATACAAGTTCTTGGGCAAAATAGGTTCCTTAGTAATAGCAAGAGTTATGGCTTTGCTAATTGCAGCCATTGCAGTCCAGTACATCTTAACTGGAGTAACACATTTTCTAGCCTAAGCCAAATTACAGTTGAAGCGAGATATCAGCTAAGTAACGAGCGTTTCCATAAATACCTAATCAAACATTAAATAAAAGCCCACCAAATATTAATTTTCAACGTGAACATTATGAAGTCAGAATGTTATGGTTGCCAAAAAACCTTCTCCGGCAAAGGCTTAATAGTAAACATGAACGGGGAGGACCGCACTTACTGTGCAGATTGCCTTTGGAAACTCCAGAAAGAGTATAGCTCAAAGAAGACTTGTGAGAACTGCAGTCACATCGATGAAGAATCTTGCGAGAAAACTGGGCAAAAACTAGTGCCAGTGAAAGCTGGATTTAACACGTATTTTATTCAAGCCGAAACATGCAGAAACTACTCCACCGAACAAAAAACGAGCCCAAAAAAGAAAAATGAATCATCTGAAGAACAAAAAGAAGCAGCTGCCCTCGCAAAAAAACTTTCTGACAAAGGACAAACACTAACAATTTACTGTTGTCATTGCGGCGCACCAATAAAAATTGGCAGAAAATCATTAGAAATTCCAAGCACTTGCTACAGATGCAAAGGCGACTTAGAAATCATAAACTTCGCCAAATTCATCAAACAACACCAAACATAAAACTTTACGGCAAAAAATTAAATCAGCAGGTTACATGAATAAACGCTAGCCCCTTATCTTATAAGACCTAAAAACAAAAACCTCTAATGAATAAGCGACCTGCTCTTTCATTTATATTTATAGACTATGCGGAATCGTTGCGTAGAGTGTTTAATTTACTTAATTATGCAAGAAATTCAATATTTTTTCAATGTCTGGCTAACAATTTATTGTTAACGCATTTGGAACCCGCAATATGTTCCTTGCTTTGATGGAGGTCATTGACCTTTTTAGCTTGTCAAGAAACCACAACTAAAAATTCTAGAGTTAGTCCAGAAATCTTTACGAAAAAGGTTTTATTTTCAAGCTATGTGCATTCAAGTGGGAGCGAAAATAAGTAAAAAAGTTAGTGGTTGTTTGCAAAAATATATCAACAAAGATTAAGTAATGGACTGTGAGGATGTGGATGAGTATTAAACAGCGAGCCATTCTCTGTTTATCTATTGCAGTCATCGTAGCCATCTATTTTCTAACTGTATATGTTACTCCAGTCGAGTCTTGTTATGGCCCGCACATCTCCGCAGATATCGATAGAACCCAAATTAACCTCAACGAAACTGTAATCGTAACAGGACAAGTATGCCCTGCAGCAGAAAACAAGACCGTGAGGATAGCGTTCACACGACCAGACTACACCTACATCGAACAATTCATTCTAACTGACCCAGTGACAGGCAATTTTTCAGTTACCCAAAAACTTGACATGGTTGGGTATTGGAATATTTTTCCCATTGATGGACACATTGCGGATAGATTATTCGCCGAAGTAACTGACCCTGCTAATCCCGAGGCTCCCCTGCCAACCCCCAGTGTATCCTTAAACTATAAACCCAATTATTCTGTCATCAGCGCAAGTGTAATTCTATTATCTATAGGTGGATTTGCAGCTTTCTTTGGGACGAGAAACAAAACTAGAAAAATTAGTTCTTTTCGATTGTTTATACAGATAGGGCTAGTTTTTCTTATTTTCTTCGGCATATTCATCGACCACTACGTCTATCCCGTGCCTGCAGCAGAGATTGCTCCTCACGAAATTGAAATTGGGACTAACGTACTTGGCGTTGGCATGCCTGATGGACTTCCAGCACCATTTTTTGGCTGTTTTTATCCATGTGGAAGAATCGCGACTTGTGCGTTGTGGCAGATTCAAGCGTACATTTACCCGTTCTTTGATATAGGTGGCGGATGGGGGGTACACTATGACTCCACGGGCTTGGCAAGATTAGCCATAGTTTTTGGCATAATCATCTTGGCAGCAGTTATTCTGGGACGGGTATGGTGCGGTTGGGTATGCCCTTTTGGCTTGTACGTGGACTTGATGACACGTCTACGAAAGGCTCTGAAAATTAAGCGGCGTAACTTTTCGGACAGGTTTAACGAACGATTCCACCAGTTAAGCTACCTCATCTTAGCACTTATCATAATCTTGAGCGTTGTTTTCGCCTCGGAAGCCATCGCAGGCACCCAACTGGTCAGCGGGACTCAGAAGGGCGGTTTAGTTTACACTTACTTTTCTGCCCCGTTCTGCCAAGTATGCCCAATGAAACCTCTCTGCATCTTAGCGGAGACAAGCGTTGGCTTGATGAAGCCCGCATGGATAACCCAGAACACCACAGGGCAATTCTGGCAGCTGGGATACTACATAACCTCAACTAACCTACTCATATTCGGCTTGGTTACAGTGGCAGCGTTCTTCTTCCGCCGTTCATGGTGCAGAATCTGCCCACTTGGCGGCTTAATTGCGCTCTTTAACCGTTTTCCCCCATTCAGATGGGTCAGCGGGGTGCGCCTAAACAAAGTTGAAGAGAAATGCACTAAATGTGGCATCTGCAAACGGGTTTGCCCAACGCAGGTCAAAGACGTTTACGAAAAGAAAGGAGGCGACGTTGCAGATTCACAATGCATTTACTGTCTGCGTTGTGTAGAGATGTGCCCCAACGAAGATTGTCTGCAATTCAAGTTTGCAGGGAAAAAATTGGTTAAGTCTAGGAACTGGTTAAATAAATCAGACACCGTAAAATTGGAGTAGTGGGACGGGAGCTATGTTGCGGAAAAGGAAAATCTTGGTTTTGGCGGTTGCGATTTTAGCTGTTTTTCTTTCAGTAGGCTTCATTTTTGCTAAACAGCAGCCCCAGCCCAGTCAGCAAACGTCGCTACAGAGCATCATTATTCGCCAAGACGGTAACGTCTCCCCTTCGACAGTGCCCATTGTGCGCAATGGCGATGTTTACTCCTTCACGGATAACATTTACGGTACCATAAAAATTCTGAGAAGCAACGTTGTTCTCAACGGGGCAGGGTATACGCTTCATGGACCCTACAATGGTTCACAGGTTGACGTTTGGGTCGTCGGTGAAGGACCTAATCAATCTCCCGGTACAGTCGCTGAGTACATACTCGGCATCGACTTGGGTGCCGAAACCGTTGAGGGAATCACCATTGAGAACCTAAACGTTAAGAATTTCAGCATCGGCATGTATGTGTGGACTAAAAACAACACCGTGACTGGCAACGTCGTATCTGAGAATATCGTTGGTATTTTGCTCTCAGGTTCAAACAACACAATTACTAGCAATTATATAGCCCATAACAAACAAGGCTTATTCTTCGGCTTCAACGGACCTGAGAATGAACTCATACCAACTGATATAATAGTCAACCATAACGGATTTGACGAAAATAATATGCAAATGAATGGTTGCTTCTGCGAAGACTACCCTGAGAATGAAGAAACACATGCGTGGGATGATGGCAAAGAAGGCAACTACTGGAGCGACTACAACGGCACTGACGCAAACAACAACGGACTCGGTGACACCCCATACATTGTGGACATCCAAAACCAAGACCGTTACCCACTAATGCAAAGCCCAGTTAAACTTCCAAATTCAGAAACAAAAATCCCAATTGAACTAATAATTTTGGGCATTTCAGCATTTGTTGTCATTGTTGTTGTAGTGTTAGTTTATCGATTAAGAAAAAAAACGTAAAACTTTTTGCACTACTCTTTTATTTTAATGCCTGATTTACAAGTGAACTGTGATTTACATGAAAGTTGTTGCTATTAACGCAAGCGCAAGAAAAGATGGTAACACAGCTATTTTGATTCGACGAGTTTTCAGTGTTCTTGAACGCGAAGGAATAGAAACTGAACTCATCCAGTTAGCTGGCGAAGAAATCCGTGGTTGTATGGCATGTGGAACTTGTCGAAAAATCCAAAATAAACAGTGTAAAATCGTTAACGACAACGTTAACCTCTACATTGAGAAGATGACGTCGGCAGACGGAATAATTCTTGGTTCGCCAACATATTTTTCTATGATGACTTCTGAGATGAAAGCTCTAATTGACCGTGCAGGTTTTGTAGGCCGCTCAAATGGGGACTTGTTTAAACGCAAAGTCGGTGCAGCAGTTGTAGCTGTGCGTAGAGCAGGCGGTATTCCAACATTCGACGCGATAAACCACTTCTTCCTTATCAGTCAAATGATAGTTCCGGGTTCCTCATACTGGAACGTCGGAATAGGATTGGCGAGGGGGGACGTTGAAAAAGATGAGGAAGGACTCAAAACTATGGATGACTTAGGCAAAAACATGGCATGGCTCATCAAGAAGTTAAACGGTTGAAGCCTTTAGGATTGCATTACTAGTTCTACGCCTGGAATCTTCTTTTTCTCATAGATTATGTCCATCATTTTGGAGAAGCCAGTAATCCAGACCAGATAGATTAAGGCGACAAAAATCCAAACGGGCAGAACCTCCAAGCTTCCATATATTATTGAGCGACCTGCGCCAACTATGTCCATCAGGCCAACGTATGACAATACAGCAGTGCTCTTAGTCAAAGAGCAAAACTCGTTGGTCCAAGATGGTATTACTATACGAAAGGCTTGAGGCAGAATAACTCGTCGAAGTGTCTGAACCTTCGACATGCCCACGGATTGACCTGCCTGCATTTGGTCTCCTAATATCGTTTCGATAGCGCCTTTCATGTAGCCTTTCTGGTAGCCTGCACTGTTCAGCCCAAAAACCAAGAATGCCAAGAAAGCGTGATCAATTTGGATACTGAATATCGTTGGCAAGGTATATACCGCGAGAAAGAGTTGAATTAACAGTGGGCTACCTCTGAAAAACTCCACGTACACCGCAATTGCCCCTTTGAGAGGCTTCTTGCCGTAGATATCGCCAATGGCTAGCAACGTTCCCAACACCAAACCTAAGAGTATCCCGAACAGTGTTATTTCCACTGTCAAGGTTAACCCTTCGAGGATTTTCATCTGTTGTATGGGATCGAGGAGCCATTCAAACATTATTTATTCCCTAGTGGTACGGTTTATAATTCTGTCCATGAACCTTTTTGCTCGGTCTGTGTTGGGTGCGTTGAAAAATTGTGATGGAGGTCCGGTTTCGACGATTCTGCCTTCGTCGTAGAAGATCATTTCTTCAGCTACTTCTCGGGCGAACGGCATTTCGTGGCTTACAATGAGCATGGTTGTCCCTTCTTTTGCTAAGTCGCGGAGCGTGTCTATGACTTCGCCTGTGAGTTCAGGGTCTAACGCTGATGTCGGTTCGTCGAGCAGTATGATGTCTGGGTTTCTCACGATGGCTCGGGCTATGCCTACGCGTTGGGCTTGTCCTCCGGACATCTGGGAAGGATACTTGTTAACGCAGTCACTCACTTTAACTTCAGCTAGGGCATCCAAAGCTCGTTTGCGTGCTTCCTCCTTCGACAGTCTCAATACTTGCCGGAGCGCTAGTTCTACATTGCCCAAGGCTGTGAGGTGGCGGAAGAGGTAGATGTGTTGAAAAACAAACCCGATTCTTGCACGGGCTTTGTTAAGATCCACTCCTGGCTTGGTTAGCTCTTCATCTCCAAGGAAGATTTGTCCTTTGTCTGGGATTTCGAGCATATCCATGCAGCGTAAAAAAGTGCTTTTTCCTGAGCCGCTGGGGCCAAAAATCAGTTTGATGTCTCCTTTTCTTATTTTAAGCGAAACATCGTTTACTGCATCGACTATATGTTCAGTATCAATGCAGTATTCTGAGTTAGTTTCTGCTTTTTTTGGTTTCTTTACTTTCTTACTTTCGTATTTTTTGAATACGTGTCTTGCTTCCATTACCAAGTCAGTCATTTTTCTACAATCCTATTCTTTTCTTTCTCTTGTTTCCCCTTCTGTCTAGCCAGAAAGCTAAGGGGAATGTTAGTGCAATATATAGAATGGCAGTTATCACATATGGTGTTACTTGATCATATGGTGGGGCGCTGGCTAAACGCGATGCTCTAGACATTATGTCTGCGACAGTAATGACAAAGACGTAGGCTGAGTCTTTGATGAGCAGTGCATATTCGCTGCCCAGTGCCGCAGTGGAGAAATTGAAAACTTGCGGAACCATTATGTGCCAGATTGCCCTCCATTTTGAGAGGCCAATTGATGTTCCTGCAATCATCTGCTCATCTCCAATGCCATGAATTGCGCCTCGGTAAATTTGAGATTGGTTCGCTCCGCTTCTTAATCCCAGCACAAAGCAGGCTACGATGAAGGGATTGCCGAATGGAAAAGGAAAGATGGGTCCTAAGCCGAAAAAGAACAGTAATAGTAGAACTATTTCTGGGATTCCGCGAAATATTTTCTCGTAGGCGTCAACAACGAAGCTGATTTCTTTTTCGTAAACTCTAATGAACGCGAGTGGTAATCCTATCGCTATGCCAATTAAAAAAGAAATGATGGAAATGGAAAGAGTAACTGGTACTCCTTCTAAGAGGATAAAGAATTGTTGCCACGCATCCAATTCTTATCACGCTAAGGGTATTTGCCACTTTGTCTTAAGTTGATCTACGGTTCCGTCATAGATTAGCTGTGCCAGTGCACCGTTCATTTTGTCAAGGAGTGTAAGTGAGGTCTTATCGACGAGGAATGCTACCGGGTAGTATGGGTGCTTGTATACGACGCTTGCTGGTTTTCCGTCCGATTCAAATTGGTTAATCCAGTTGGTGGTGATTGGTGTTTCAGCGTATACTGCTTGTACACTTGGGTTGCCGCTGACCATGTCCAGAAAAGGTGAAGCTGAGTCTTCCCATGTATTGATGTCTACGCCTGCTGCTCGCAGTTCATCTTCTTGAATGTTTCCAGATTGTACTCCAACGGTAATGCCTTTGGCTTTGAAGTCTGCAAGCGAGTTTAGTGTATGTATGCCTTTGGCGGTCATGGCGCTTTGAAGCATTATTATTTGCCCTTCTGTTGTGCTGTGAGGCAGAGTGAATGAAACCGTGTCCAGTCTTTCAGGTGTTACTGAGAAACCGCTGACGCCCATGTCATATTGACCGTTCTGCACAGACAGGATAATAGTGTCGAAGCCTACGTCATTCCATTGAATGGTTAAGCCCAGTTTTTGCGCGCAAGCGTTTGCAAGGTCAACTTCAAAGCCTTCGATTTCGTTGGTAACGTTGTTTCGTTGTTGGTAAGGTGGCCATGTTGCATCTGTACCGACTTTGATCAACTTTGTGCTTTGAATATTTTCCCAGACTGTGTCGGTGGTTATTGATGTCTGCGGCATAAGGAATGGGTTTGCAACCAAGCCTACGCCGAAGCCTACGACGAGCATTATTACAACTATAGCTACGGTTAATATTTTTGTCATATTTGTTCTCCTTAGCCCCAATATTTCGATCCTTTTGGTATTTAAGCTTAAGCTTTAAGCAAGGAAGGGCTTTTTTCAGCTTTGAGTGCCTCGACTTTTTTGTCCTGCACAGAAACCAAAGAAATGGCGATTACTATTAAGAAGGCGCCTATTGTGGAAAATATAGTAATGGGCTCCTTTAAGACAACGATTGACAAGATTACTGCAACGACGATTTCAGACAATAACAAAACGGTAGAAACTGAAGCTGAAAGATGCTTAAGACCCTCAAGCCATAAATAATAGGGCAAAACCCAACAAACAATTGCCGTCCAAACAATTGCTAGCCATGCCCAACCTGATAGTTGATAGAACCCAGGACCCGCAAGAAGCGCGAAAGGTGCTATTGAAAGAAATGTAACTAGTAGAACCCATGTCATTGATTGGAAAGTAGCAGAGGTTGAATTCATCACTAATTTTTTGTTGTAAACCATGAAGATTGCCCATACTTAGACCTGAAATGATAAGTGTCAAGTCGGCAACAATCTGGCCTTCGCCCAAAGCCGAAAAATTGAGGTTTGTGCTAACAAACACAATACCAATCAAACCTGCTAAGACACCGAGAATCTTTTTTTGTGAAAAAGTCTCCCCTAGCAATTTTGTGCTAAGTAGCGCCACCCAAATCGCACTTAAATTTATAAAGAGCGCAGCCTTAGCGGCAGTTGTGTAGTTCATGGCAACGTACTGAAGCAGGTAACCTGCAGCGTTTGCAACTCCTAAAAAACCAAGCAGTTTCTTATTCTGCACCTTGAAATCGAGTTTCCTAAGAGCCAACATGATGGCTACTAATGTTACAGCCGATACCAAGAAACGCCAAAACACAAAAGTGAAGGGATCAATGGTTTCTAGCCCAATTTTTATTATTGGAAATGATGTGCCCCACAAAGCGCCAGCCAGTAGTGTGAAGAATACTGCTTTGGATTTTTTGCTTAGCACTTTATAGGCACCTCATTTCTGTTCTGTTTTGCCTTTGTGATAGGCTAAGCGCTTTAATAAAACATTTTTTGTAATATTAGACAAAAATAGTTCGTAAAAGTGAATTGACTTAAATTAACAACACACTAACAAAAAACCCCAAGTTTACTCGTGCTCAAACAATCGTTTACAAAGCACCACTAATTATAGAACGCTTTCTATCTTCTTTTATATCAATTGAAATTAAAAAATAAAGAGAAAAAATCTCTTATTTCATTATGGCTTTGAGGTCTTCGTCGGGCGTTGAGATGGCCATTATGTTGAATTTGTCAACTAACACTTTGAGGATGTTTGGTGTTATGAAGGCTGGTAAGCTTGGTCCGAGTCGAATGTTCTTTAGACCTAAATAGAGTAGAGATAGCAAGATGGCAACGGCTTTTTGTTCATACCATGAAATCACTAGTGAAAGTGGCAAATCGTTTATTTCCAAATGCAACGCTTCTGCTAAGGCCTGAGCGATTTTCACTGCCGAGTAAGCGTCGTTGCATTGTCCAACATCGAGTAACCGCGGAATATCATCGATCGTACCCAATTCTTTGTCAAAGAACCGGAATTTTCCACATGCTAAAGTCAGTATGATCGTGTTGTTGGGTGCTTTTTCAACGAGTTCGGTATAATAACTACGTCCGGGTTTTGCTCCATCGCATCCGCCGACGAGTAAAAAGTGTTTAATGTGCCCATTCTTGATCGATTCAATGACTTTGCCTGCTACACTAAGAACTGCATTTCTACCGAAGCCAACTAAGACAGTTTTGCCTTCCGTGTCTTCTGGAAAACCTGGCAGTTCAATGGCTTTTTGAATTACTGGCGAGAAGTCTTTGCTCTCTATGTGTGTAACACCTGGGTAACCTACTGGCCCAGCGGTGAAAATGTTTCCTTTGTAGCTTTCGATGGGGCGTTGGATGCAGTTAGTTGTCAACAAGATTGCGCCTGGAAACTGTTCGAATTCTTTCTGTTGGTTTTGCCATGCTGTTCCATAGTGACCGTAGAAATTGGGGTATGCTTTGAGTTTTGGGTAGCCGTGGGTGGGGAGCATTTCTCCGTGAGTATAAACAGTTATGCCTGTGCCTTGAGTTTGTTTTAATATGTTTTCTAAATCGATAAGATCATGGCCTGAAACCACAATAGCTTTGCCTTTTTTGTGCCCCAATGGTACTTTGGTGGGAACTGGGTGACCGTAGGTTTCAGTGTTTCCAGCGTCAAGCAATTCCATGGCACGTATGTTGATTTCTCCGCATTTTAAAACTAGACTTACTAATTCGTTTGCGCCAAGCGATTTGTTAAACGGGGCAATTAGTCCTTGGTGGATGAAATCGAAGACTTTTTGATCTTTTTTGCCCAAAAGATATGCATGATATGCGTAAGCTGCGATTCCTTTTAAGCCATAAGTTACTATCCATTGAAGAGAGTGGAGGTCAGGGTCAATTGTTGAATCTGCATTTATGCCATAGCGCTTGCCCTGTGCAACTAAACCTTCAATCGTGTTTTCCAACGGTAAATAATCAGCTTTGATTTGAAGTTGCTTATGCAATTGATCGTGTAACTCTGCGGTTTTTCTAATGTAAACAACTATTGCTTCTGGATCAAAATTCACATTTGTCAACGTAACAAACAATGCTTCAGTGGTAAAGACGCCTATTTTCTCATCTTTCAACCCACCCTGAATTACAAGTTGGCTAAGCTCCCTAAGCTTGTAAACTAACAAGTCTTGAAGGTTCGCAACGTCTGCGGTTTTGCCGCAAACACCGGCGATCGTGCATCCTTGCCCTTTAGCTGTTTGTTCACATTGATAACAGAACATTTGGTTTTGACTCAAATTCTTACACCTTAACAATCTTATATCCAAGTCTACACATAGCAATTGTCCCTAATATATTAGGGATTTTAAAAATGCTATTAGAACTTGCCAAAATACTTCAGCACACGCACCTTATTTTGTGTTGTGCTACGCCTGAATTAATGGGGGAGTCTAAAAAATTTTTTTAAACTTTGAAGCTAGAAGATGAATTTAATGAGAACTACAATTCCCGTTTAAAATAGTGCTCAAGCAACCTTCGCGTGCCTCGTCGCATAATTTCCGAGAGTGTCGCTGCGGTGATTCCTAATTTGGCTGCGAGTTCCGCCATTCCAACTTGGCGTGGATAATCAAAAAAGCCGCTTTTGAGAGCCAACCAAAAAATTCGTTCCTGATTCTCGGTTAAAACTCCAATCTGTTGTTCGAATTTGCCGATTTTGCGCACATTAACTGGGTGCCCAGCTTTCTCTAAGTCACTTATTATGCCTTTGTAGGCTTCAAACGTTGGAACCATAAAGCTGTAGGTTATGATATTGTCCTGCATACTTTTACCCGAAACCAAAAAAGCATCATGTGCTAAAATTGTGTTGCATACCTCGCAACCTTCACTCTCCAGCCAAACCGACGATTTGCCCTCCACATGCCCTTTGGCGGCGAGTTCTTTGGGAACGTTATGGGTTTGGTCTTCGCCAACATCCATCAGGTGCCGAACGGATCCGCTGACAGAACTTCGGACATCAACAACTTTTAGATGTTTAAACCCCAAAGAAGCCAATTTACCAACCATTTTACATTGTTTGTTCTCCACTTCAATAACAACGTGGTAAGGTTCGCGCCATGTATCAGGCAACCTAATCAGCCTCCTGTTTAAACTTGTTTTCTTTTAGTTTCCCTAAGTTTAAAGCATTCTTAATTAAACGTTCTAATGTTTCAAAATCCGTGTGTTGTAAAGTAGTTTGTTCGGAACTCACATATTTGTTGTTTTTTGCTTGGGTAACTAGTCTTTCGAGCTCTTCTTCTAAGATATCTCTAGTCATAATTGGTTTACCATCAAGCAGTCTTAAGCCACAAGCGAGGCAATATTCAAAATCATACTCTAAAATCCTCTCCTTAGAGTTGCCTTCACCAAAGTATTTCATGTTTTTTGCTAATTTGCTTAACATGACATCGTCAAATTCAATGAATGAAATATGGGTTTTTTTCATAACATGTTTATGACTCAAGTCAATTCACTTCTTAGCTTGATCTGTACCTCTCATGATGACTTAGTTTATTTAAACTATGATTAACAATCTTTGAAAGTTCTATCAAATTTTCTGATTAAAGATTGAAGTTACCTTGGATATGAAATAAGAGTAGTCTTCGAGAAAAGGAACTAATAAATTACTCACCACCTACTTTTATTCGCCTCACCAAAAATGAGCACCCATAAAGACGGACTCAACAGAGGAACGTAAGAAACACAAATCTTGCACCTATGACGATAGAGTTCTACCCAATTATGGAACAGGTGGGGCAAAGGGCAAAATTCCCGTGCCGAGAGAACTTAGCAAAGGTGGGCAACGCCCAACAGTGAAGTTAAGCGTTTGGTCACATGGGAGACAAATAGCCCGCAAAAATAAGAATTAGTATGGTTGAATCAATAATTTTTAAACCCCAGAACGTTTCAGAGCTTAAACGGTTTTTTGAAGACAACAAATAAAAATATCTTGAAATCTGGGCAGTTATAGCAAAGTAGAAAGTTGCTAACCCGCAGCCCTTATCCTTTGATCAAGCTTTAACTGAAGCAAAAATAGCTTTTTAACAGTCGAACAAAAACCATCGACGCAGAAAAGTACCCGATTCATCTCACGAAGAGAATTAAGCTGAATACAGTCTAAAATAAGATAAAACAAACTAAATTTTTAAGTTCAACACTCACATTTAAGCTATAAACATTATAGCTGGGTGCCAATTTGGACATAGAAAAGAAAATCGAATTAATCTGCAGACCGCCAACCGAAGAATTAGTCACCACAGAGGATTTGAGATCCCTTCTAGAAACTGAAGAACACCCCATCGCGTACAACGGTTGGGAACCCTCTGGTCTAGCACATCTGGGAACAGGCGTAATCTGCTCTTATAAAATGAAAGACTTTGCAGAAGCAGGTATACACTTCAAAGCGTTCTTGGCAACGTGGCATGCATGGTTAAACAACAAACTGGGTGGCGACTTAACACTTATCCACAAAGCTGCAGACCTCTTTAAACATTCATGGCTTGCCCTTGGAGTGCCAGGCGACAAAGTCGAATTCATTTACTCAGACGACCTCTACAAAGATATCGATTACTGGACCAAAACAGTGATAATCGCCAAGAACTTGACTTTAGCCCGAACAACCCGAACTCTTGAAATCGCCGGCAGAAAAGAAGGCGAAGCCCACTACGTATCCGATTACCTATATACACCAATGCAGGTCGCAGACATATTCCACATGAAAGTAAAAATTTGCCAATTAGGCATGGACCAGCGCAAAGCAAACATGGTTGGCAGAGAAATCGGAGAAAAAATCGGTTGCTGGAAACCAGTCTGTGTACATCATCATTTACTCCAGGGTTTAGCTAAACCTGGGATTTGGCCAATTCCTGAAGGTCAGGAAAGAGAAGCCGTTGCATCAGCCAAGATGTCTAAGAGTAAACCAGACACTTGCATTTTCATTTATGACTCACCAGAGGAAATTAAACAAAAGATGAGCAAAGCGTTCTGTCCAGAAAGAACTGTAAAGTTCAATCCTATAATCGATATTTGCAAATACATTATTTTCAGAGAAAAACCAGTTTTCAGAATTGAGCGTCCAGCTAAATTCGGTGGAAACGCAGAGTTCCAGTGTTTCCAAGAACTTGAAGTAGCCTATGCAGAAGGCAAGTTGCATCCGATGGACCTTAAAAATGGTGTTGCAGATGAACTTGCAGGAATCCTTGAACCAGTTAGGCGTTACTTTGAAAATAACAAAGAAGCAAAAGTCTGCTTAGAGACTGTGCGCAATGCAAAGATTACCCGGTAACTGTTTTGTCTACACATCGTAAAGAGAAAGTAGAGAAAATAGAGCGACTCTTAACGCAGTTGATTGAAAAATCATCGGAAGGTACTCCCATCATTGTTGAAGGCAAGAAAGATGCAACTGCGCTACAAGAGTTGGGTGTTAAAGGTTTAATTTTAATGGTGAAGACTGGGGGCAAATCTTTTCTTGAAGTAGCAGCGGAAATCGAAAAGCTAAGTTCAAATGAGGTTATTCTATTCTTGGATTTTGATCGACGAGGAAAAGAAGGTACAAAGCATCTTCAAGAGAGTTTGGAGCGGGGAAAAATCCTGGTGAACCTGAAGTTTTGGCATGACCTGCGTGCACTTGCAGGTCGAGAAATGCATTGCATCGAGGGATTGCCCTCGTATTTGAGTACTCTTCAAGAAAAAGCAATCTAAAAACAGAGCTAAAAAAACTCGTTTATTCACTTTTTAACCCAAATTTCAAACAATTAATTGTACTCTCAAATTGTTGCTAAGCTTTAAGCTATGTTTTCTTAGGATCGAAATATTTTCTTCTTATTCTAGTTTGAAGCAAATAACCCAAAACTAAAAGGCTATATGCTATTTCAGTAAACCCGGCAAACTTTGGGATGCCAGGAATACTTGGCAAATCCAGAAGCGTCAAAGAATCTGCAGCAATCACAAATAGCGAAACCGCAACTGTGCCAATCCAACCAAACTTTTTACCCTCCCAAATAAAAACGGCGAAAACCAAAGCCAACAAACCAAAAACAAAAGTGTAAACGTCGTAAACTGTTGTTGCTGAAAAGAACGATAAGTTTTCGTATGCGAGAAGAAGTAACCCGAAGAAAGCATGGATGACGCCGATAATTAACTGTGCAACAACTAAAATGACAATGCCAAAGCTTCTGCCTTTGTAGCTGATTATTGGTAGTTGTTTTTTGCTCATGTAATCGCCAACGTATAGATTAATTTGACCGAGTAGTCAAATAATTTTTTACTGTTTTAAGCAAGTAGGATTCTTTATTTTGTTATCGCTATGTTGATGTATCGTGACATTGCAGTCCAAAATGTTATGAGTAATCAAGCCTCTTTGAGGTAAGCCAATTTTTTCTCCACAGCCAAATGAGCGGAAAAACGATTGATAGCAATAAAGCAAGGCTGATTATTGCGATATTTGTGTTGCCGAACTGGGCAATTCCAAAGAAGGTAGCAACCGTGTTTGGGAAAGAAGTAATCGTAGTTACAATTGTTAAGTAAAAAATGACGATTGTTAAACCTTTTATTGAGAGATTAATTTTGTTTGAAATAGCTGATAAATGCACGTTTATGGCGTCTGAGAGTATTTCTCTATAAGTTTCAACGATGTCAATTTGTCTAGTCAAATCTTCGTGAGTAGTGTCAAATAGGTTTCTGGCTTTTGAAACCATACAGCTGTCACCGCATTTGTGGAGATTAAAAATTAGTCCTCGCTCATACCACAAAATTTTATTGAAACTAATCATATTGGTTTTGAGCTTAAAAATGCGTTTTAGTGTGTCTTGGGATGTTTTTTCAACCACTTCTTCCTCTAATGTGGCAGTAAGATTTTCCAGTTTTTCAATATGAAAATAGTGGCTGGCCACGATTTCATCTAAAATATAATAAACAACTTGCGAAGGTGGATCAATCTTGGGTTTACTCATTCTCTCTTTAGCATTCTTGAAAATTGTTGCAATTTCTTTTTGGGCGACTGTCACAAGAAAATTCTTAGAAAAAGCCAATACTACTGGATGCACTTTTTTTGTGGAAACGACATCCTGCATGACCATAAAATTAATAATTGAATAGCCCTCTTCCAAACGTAAATTAATGTAGTTGTTTGCTTTGGGTAGCCTCAATAAATTAACAGGTAACTGTGTTACTTGGGAGACAGCTTGTAACTCGTTTTCTGTTGGATCAACAAGTTCCAACCAAAGATTCGATACGCTTTGCTTTGAAGGTCTTCTGGTTTTATTTCGCTTTCGCCGTTGTTGCCCAAGTTAATTGCATGAATCATACGATAATCAAGCCTTTGCTAATGATATTAAGATTTTTGGCCTAACCGCTTTAGCTTTCTTTTGCTTATCTTTATTTTCCATAAGTTTCCCTAACGTTTCAATGAACTGGCCAATGCGGTCCCTTGTTCTGCCGAAATCAACTATTGATGTTATTGTGGTTACTGGTGTTTCAGCATATATTGACATTCGAGTTTTATTTTCATCTACAGAGGATGCTTCAAGGTAAAGAATTGAATTGTAAGCTAAGAAACCACCTTTTGTTTTGAGTTTAGCCTTGTGAGCTGTGTCGTCTTGTTCTTCTATGGTCCACTCCAATATCTTAGTTGTTTCTGGGATTGCAGCCCAAATCTTTTTCAGCGGATAAGACACTTCGAGATTTTCTTTCTCGTTACGTAAGTAAGCCATTTTTCTTCACGAATGTTTGGTTTGAGTTATACTTAACTCTTCATCTTGGGTGCACTGATAGTTTCCGCTTTGGAAACCGACGGGAAAACTGCTACAGCATTGTAGTATTCATTCTCAAGAATAGAATTAATCCCTCAGTCAATGCGGCTAGACATCTATTGAGCCGCAAAAAAAGTAACTATTGCGAACAAAAATAAAAGAAATTAGATTCTAATTTATTGTTGCTTTCATACATAGTTTATTTGAGTGATTCTTTTAGCGCTGAAAAATAAGATAATACCTGTTCAATCTGTTCTTTGGCCATGGATAGGATTACTTGGACGGCTTCTTTCTTTGGTGTAGTTGATAATGTGGCTAACGCATAATCTAAGTTGGTGAATAGTGGTTCCCATGGAATATTGACTCTTTTTCCTTTAAAATTGTATAGGGCAAGGACAAAAGCACTGGCTCGGCTTAAACTGTCTTTGAAAGATTGAATACTTGAGCCAATAACTGTAACATCGTAATCTTTCCCAGAAATAAAGCTCTGAATTATTATGTAATTTTGTTCTAAGTTCTGAATTTCAGCTAAGAGGTCTTGTTTAATTTTTGTTTCTATGTCGTTTTGCATGCTGCATCGCTTTTCTGTATGGTTCACCAAGTACATAAGAGTTTTTTCAATTATTTTATTTATACTCTTCGGATTTTGGATGATTGCCCGAGTTTTTTAGCTATTGCTGTGAAAAAGCTTATGGAATAAACCTATTTTATGTCTGCTTATCCAAAATAATCCTGAAAAGACAAGTGCGAACCCTGCAAATTGAATGCTCGTATGAAAGCTGTTTACGCTTGTTGGAGCCAAGTTGAAAATTTAATAACCATCTTTAATACCTTGTTGCACCTTGAAAATCAGGTAATTTGCGCTGGAAAACAAGTTTACAAAATGCATGTTGAAAAATATTGAAGCTGGCACTAAAAAAACACTGCCGAAGTCAAAGAATAGTTGAGAAAGTGGATTGCAAAAAATTTAACCTGAGTATCCGTTAGCGAAGAATGAGTCATCTATGGAGCCATCGGGCAAAGTTATCGTATCATAAAGGTTAGCGGCAATGATGGCGGCGCCTTCTCTGGTTGGGTGTACGCCGTCAGCAAAATATTCTGAGTGGTTGAGAAGAGTGTTATACATGTCAACAGTGGGTAGGTTCATTTGGTCTGCTAAATTGTCAATTTCTGGAAGTAAGGTTGTAGTGAGAATTGTGTTGTTGTAGCTTGAGTTATGAGTGAAGATTGGCGGTGACTTAACGATCCAAATTAGTTGTCTACCCTCGAGTTGTTGAAATGCCGAAACTAACTGTGAATAATCCGTTTCAAAGTCGGTTTCATTTGGAGCGATTTCTGGATTTGCATCATTGGTTCCCAGCATTATAACAATTATGTCTGGTTCAAAATCTAAAGCTTGCTGTAAATTTGATCTCATTCATGTAAGGTTTTGTAGAGTCAAGTGACACAGTTGATCCGCTTACACCAAAATTGCCAACTATATAGTTCGAGCCGAGCATTAATTGCAATTGGTGGGGGTATCCGCTTCGCTCGGTTATGCTGTCACCTACGCAAGCAACGCGAATCGGTTTGGCTGCCCCATATTCGACGGAAAAATAGGCCACAACTCCCAGTAGAAGGACAAATATCATTACCCCTGTTGCGAATAATTTTATTTCATCATTCATGCGGTTTCTGTTCCTTTCATTAAGCGTTCTGATCCTTATCCAAAGAAGTATCGATTTCTTCTTGACGATTTTGAAGTTAATTTTTTAACCAACAAGATGATTTCATTCCATTTAAAATTTTAGGTAGAAACAGACATGAAATCAGGTAAATTAACAGATTTTCAAGGGCAGAAAAAGAATTTCCTCATTCAACGCCCTCGTTAGGCGACAAGTGGATAATTATAAATGAAGAGGTTGACTGTTTCATAAGTCTTTTAATTGCAGGCAGAACAGGCTTAGTATTCTTCAGTCCAGATTTCAAAGTAGCTTCTTGAATGATTACAGAATAGGCAATCCGCTGGCGCTTCGATGATTTGCGCGCTAATTTGCTATGGAAATGTTAATTATGCAAGAGCAACGGGTGCTTTCAAAAAAAGAAAAGGAGAGTTTTAGCGTTTTTTCTGGGGCGAATAGGTTCTCTGCTTTGGCGGCTGTGCGGCATAAAGCTGGTATTGTTCAAGATCCAGATTTTGAAATCATGTGTGATGTTGGTGGAAAGGTTCGATTTCATCTGAAAGCTTCTAACGGACTGATAATTGCTGAAAGCCAATCTTACAAAGCAATAGTGTCAGCTGAAAAAGGCATTTGCCTCAATAAAGAAGAATGCACCAAAGGCCAAAATTATTGATCGCATAACGAGTTTGAATTAGGCCTAAACTTCTTTTCCTTTTTTTGATATTTAGTCCAAGTTATATAGACTTGTTGATTAGGAGGATGTATGAAAATTTCGTGTATCTATTATTTAAAAAGCACTTCTAGAAAATTATCAAAGAGCGATCGTAGGCTTCTTATCGAGAAATCCACTAATAGGCATTCCCGAATCGCGAATCTGGTTGTTGGAAATAAACAAGAAAATGAAGATAAAAGATTCAAGTAGTTTTCGCTAAGATTAGAGGCGTGTTGGAAATCGATGTGTTTTTGATTTTTTCCTTTGTTTTCACACCTGCTTTCTTGGAAGCTTGAGAAACTATATGTCTCGCTTTCTTTGTTTCATATATAGCTTTCTTATCTTCTTCTTTCGCCTTCTTCTTCGCTTATCATAAAATTCCTTTAAATTCACTTTCGATTAAAAATGAGTCGTTGTTTAAAACATATTTAATGTCACTAGATTAAAATGAATATACGGCTGTCTAAACAGTAAAAATATTGAGCAGACAGATTCTTGGATAGTGATTATGTAAAAAATCTTTTGAAAAAAAAGAAAAAGGTAGAAAGAATAGGTTTCAGGCATCCTACATATCGAGCATATGCATTTTCTTGGCGACTTTCACCAAGATGAAGACCACGAACGCTACGATTATGAAGGTTATTACAGCTGCTAAGAAGTCGCCGATTCCGAACTTTTGGCTTCCAACTGTAATAGATAGGGTTGCTAAGTCGCCCATTCCTGGCAGTGCGAGGCCTATTATTGGCAGTATAATATCTTTGACTAGTGCTTGAATCACTGTTCCTAAGTAGAGACCTAAAATGAAGGCTATTGCAAGTCCTACGACTTTGAATTTGCTAAGAAAGTCTTTGAATTCGTTCCAGAGTCCTTGTGGTGGAGCAGGTGCTGGTGCTGCAGGTTTTGGTTCGAGTAATTGACGGATTTGTTCTAGTTTTTCTAGCATTTTTTGGTCTGAAGACATAATATCCCCAAACTATCTTCTGTTGCTATTTGTTAATAAAACTATGCATAGAGCTTGTATTACTGGTTAGAAGCTACGCTGTTGAGAATGCTGCACCTTAAAATCATTCGAACTATAGCAGATACAAAGGTCTCCAATGTGCACTCTGAATTTCTTGTTTCAATGCAGAAACTTATCTATGCCGCTAAAATAGGTGCGTTAACAAGGGCTGCTGCAAATTCATGAAGCAGAGCATAGCATTTATCGACAAAACATATTTGGGCGCAATACGGGAAAATAATAAGTGACCGTTTATCCTATGATTACTCGGTGCTGAATGAAGAAAAGATCATTATCAATTTCAATCATCTTGGCACTGCTTGTCTTAGCGGTATTTGTTGTTGGCAGGGCAAATTCGGCGCCATCATACCCTATCCCCACAGGACCCCTAACCCCGCCAGCAATACATATGGAGTCACCGACAAGCACAACTTATGTCTCATGGTTTGTGCTACTCCAATTTTCCGTGAAGGGAAGCTGGGATGGATACGTGCAACGTTGTACTGTTACATTTAGCCTAGACGAAGAACCACGCTACGTTATCTATGACTCTCAATTCCGTGTTAAAGAGATAGCTCAAAACTTTTCGTTAACTTTGGGGCCTCTTTCAGAAGGAATACATCATCTACAAATCTCTGCATCCGTCGGAGGCGTTTATCGGACAAGTCAAAACTCAACAACTATCGATGCCGATGACTTCACCTCACAAACTTCAGTTTACTTCACCGTTAACACTGCCAACCAAGCTCAAATCTCGATTCTCTCACCCCTAAACCAAACCTACAACCTAAACAAAATGATTCCACTCGAATTCACTGTGAACAAGAATGCATCAATGGTTAATATGGGCTATATCTTAGATGAACAATTAAGCGTGATCATTCCAAGAAACACAACATTGTACGGACCATTATCTGATGGCTTGCACACAGTGAAGGTTTATTCGATATTCTCGGACATACTCCCCATTTCTTCAACAGTTAACTTCAAAGTAGACACAACGCCGCCAAATGTCTCAATTGTTTCATTTCAAGATAAAATATACAATAGTTCCAACATACCTTTAGTTTTTATAGTTAACGAGACAACTTCACAAATTACTTATATCATTGATGGAAAAGTGTCAACTATTGATGGAAACATAACCTTAACCGGACTGCAAGACGGAGACCACAAGCTAACTATTTACGCGACGGATGAAGCAGGAAATTATAAACCCTCCCAAACAATTGATTTTAAAGTCCAAGTTCCTCTTTCGCCTGAGGCAGCTTATCCAATTATTGCGCCAATGGCAATAGTCCTTATCGGCGGCCTGAGTCTTCTAATCTACTTGAGGAGACGCAATCAACAACGAAAAAACGCTAGCAGCCTAGCTAGTTGATAAAACTACATTTAAGAGGCAGTTCAGTTTTTTCTGACAGTAAAAAAAGGTACAGAGCTTAACTCTCTGTTTATCTTGCCCAAACAAGTAAAACACAAAAAACTAAAGGCAAAGCGGAACAGGTGAAAAGCAAAGTTCAAGAAGAAGTGGGAAAAGCTAAGAAAAAAATCTGCACAAAATCGGAACAAACCATAAACCAGTAAGTTAAGGTTCTTTAAAGACTTGTTATGCGACAATATACCGTTTCGTTTCCCCTTTTTGAATTACCACTCGGCGCCAATAGTGTGCGCCATCAGTTCTTACCATAAAAGTGCAGGGGGTGGGATTTGAACCCACGAACCTCTGGAGGATAGGCTCCTGAAGCCTACGCCTTTGACCATGCTCGGCGACCCCTGCGCTTAAACTCCAATTATTGCTATTCAAAATATCCCTTACTGATAAATAAATCTGCCAGCGTTGGGTTGATAATCTAAAAAGTTTAGGTCGATATGACAATTTAGATTTTTTTTATCTATTGTGAAAGGTTTTTCTCTAATCGTTTCTGGGAATAAGTTGCCAAGAATTGACTGTGCCTTTCGTGTTTCTTACTTCACAATTTAAATAAGAGAGTTATAATTTTTCAAAGCAACAGGAAGCGTAAGCGAGTTGCAGCTGGAAGAAATGAAAAAAGAAATCGAAGCCCTCGTCCTATCCAAAGGCTTCTACAACAAACCCGAGGATATTCCAAAGAAACTGCTTTTTGCGTTCATAGAACTAGGTGAAGCCAGCGACGCATGGAAAAAAGGGTTGCCTGAAGAAAAAATCGCAGAAGAACTCATCGACGTTCTATTTTACGTTTTGGATACCAGTCGCTTAGCGTGTCCAACAATGAATATGGATGAAGTGTTCCTGAAAAAGCTTGAAAAAAACCTCGGTAGACCGTTCCAATATGGTGAAGGACACCGCAGCAAACCACCCTGAGAAACCTGGAAGTAATGACTAAAGTTTTTATGGCAAACCACGAATTAATGTCTGTTGACGAAAGTGGACTTCACGTACCCAAACAACTTGCTTTTCGACTGCAGCAAATGTGGTTTATGCTGTGGAGACACTGAACAAAAAACAAGACACATCTTGCTCTTAGAATCCGAAGCAAGTGATATTTCAGCAGAAATTAACCTAGCGATAAAAGATTTTGCGGAACAAATCAAAGATAAGGCACCTTACTGTTTTGAAATGAAAAAGCCCAAAGACGGCAAATGCTTCTTTTTGATAGATGATCAATGCAGCATTTACAAGCTAAGACCCCTAATCTGCAGGTTTTATCCATTTGAACTAAAATTTGAGCCAGACGAAGGCAGGCATGCTTTCGATTTTACTTTTGAATGTCCAGAAATAAGCAAAGGCAAAATAATGACTTTGAAGGATTTCGAAAAATTATTTGAGTTGGCTAAAGAACGATTATGCTAAAGTTGTCCCAGAACATCTGCCTGCTCTAAGATAACCCCGCAATAATGGCACTTCAACACCAGCGGTTCTTCATCTTTAACATAGAATTTGGAGACTACGGGTTCATCTGCGTTGCTTATGCAGCATGGGTTTACACATTTGATTATGCCTTCAATCGCTTTAGGCAGCTTTACCTCTAACTTTTCAACCACGGCATAATCATGAATGATGTTGATAGATGCATGCGGAGCCACAAGAGCAATTCTATTAACTTCTTGAGAGTTGAGTGCTTTTCCCTCGATCTTGACAATGTCTTTAGCTCCAAAACGTTTGCTGGGAACATTTATGGCTATTGTCACAACTTTTTTTTCTTTACCAGTTATTCCTAAAATTTTTACAACATCTAAGGCAAATCCACCGCGAATATGGTCAATGACTGTTCCATTCTTTATTTTGGAAACTCTAAGCTCCTTATCACTCATATAGTGTCCCGTACAAAACAAAGCACAAGCAACAAATAAGAATTTACTAAAGAAATTTTTTATTTTTTATTAGAACGCAAATCGATTACGGTTGTCCCTGCGAATTTGTCAAAGTACCTCATGAAAGCGCTATTTTTTATTCGCCATCCGTAAATTAAGTCGAACGGAAGCAATGGTAAAACTTTTCCAAAGTTGCGAACTGCTGCATGGTCATATGACATTTTTTTCCCATCAGTTCTAACAACCTTTAATCCTATAATACGTTTCCCGATGCTTTGACCATTAAAACCCTCAAGCAAAGTCGAGTAAACCCAAAGAAGCCCAACGGTTATGTAAAGTAACGCACTTATTCTATCGCCAATGAAGTTTGCAACAGTAAGTGACAAGATAACTGGAAGAAATGTAATTGCCGCTGTAATTGCAAAAATCAACGCAAGATCGATAAGAAACGCTGAAGCCCTATTTCTAAAAGAAGCAAGGGGAAGTGAACTTGCTTTTCCCTCTACATCAGCAACTTCTGCCCACCCCTCAACATCATGAATAACGCGAACGGCGCTTTCTCCAGCTCGGCTGAGCTTATACTTGCCGCTGGAAGTTTGCTCAACAAAAGGTTGTAATGAACGTAGGTGAAAACTAAGCTTACCCGTATCAACCTTAAGCAAATTTAATAAATCCGTAAAAGATGACTCGCCGTTATTGCTAAGATCAAGTAATATTTCCCTTCGTAATGGATGCGAAAGGACTGAAAGTATTTTTGAAACGTTTCCTTGATCTACTGACATATTACAAGACCATTTGTTTTAATGATTAATGACCACTTACAGGTGAACAGTTTTGGTTTCTGATTCATTAAAAACAACTTCTCACATATAAGTGACACTCAAATATCTATATTATTCTTAAGAAAAAACCATGTTTTAATAGCTTAAAAACAACCTATTAAATGGTAATATGTCAAGCGCTGAAGTAGCAGTCAAAGTGTTCAGGGAACTGGAAATTGAGGATTTTCGAATTCTCAACATAATCGAAGCAGGTATGAGTAAACACGAATTTGTTCCCAAAGAACAAATCCAAAAACACGCCAAACTTCCCATGGACCGTATAGACTTTACATTGGGCAAATTAAGCAAGTTAGGCTTAACCTACCGAACAAACGAAACCTACAACGGTCACACCTTAAACTATGCAGGATACGATTGCCTAGCTATAAACGCCCTTGTGAAAGCTGGAGTAATAGAATCGTTTGGGAAAACCTTAGGTGTTGGAAAAGAAGCCGACGTGTATGATGCATTAAGCTCAACGGGCAAACGTATAGCAGTAAAATTCCATCGGTTGGGGCGAATAAGTTTTAGGCAAACAAGACGCAAAAGAGCATACAGTCGAGAACATTCTTCTTGGCTTTTCCTATCACACATTGCTGCCGAAAAAGAATTTGAAGCTATGGAGTTGGTTTATGGAAAAGGCGTTGCAGTACCTGAACCAATAAGCCACAACCGCCATGTTGTAGCCATGGGTATGATTGAAGGTGCCCAACTTTACAAATACAAAGACGTGGGCAAACCAGAAAAGATACTGAAAGACATTTTGCGAAATGTCCGGAAAACATACTTAAAAGCCCACATTATTCACGCAGACCTTAGCGAATATAACATCATTCTACAGCCTGACGGTCACCTGTTAATTATAGATTGGCCGCAAGCAGTAAAAACAGATCATGCCAACGCGGCGGAATTACTTGAACGAGATATTAAAAATGTGCTGATTTTTTTCAGCCGAAAATTTAACATAAAATTGGCTGAAAAAGAAGCCTGCGGGTACGTAACTGGAAAAACCAGAAGCTTGACTTTTTAGTGCTTGTTGGCATCCATAATTATATAGAGAATGTTGTTTCCTCGAAGCAATACGTTGCCATAGTTAGTCATTAATTGGTCTTCTTTGAATTCTGTGGCGCCTTCCAAGAGAATGTTCATGTGCCCATCGCACTTTATCATTTTTCCCTTGTATTCATAGCCATTTTTCAGAACAACTTCAATATTGCCATGCAATTGTTTAATGAGTACGTTCAATGGTTTTTTACTTGGTTCCATCATCGTCAATTTTGGGTCCCTGTCCATTCCTGTTGATATGCAAGAACCCCTTACCAAATATAAAAGTCTTATGAAAAAGCAATCTCGTCAAATAGACAAAAAAGACTCCAAGTAGTAGATAAGAGTTTACTTGAGAAAAATAAGTGATTAAACTTGCTTTCTTGAATTTAATGTAGTGTTAAATTGAGAACAAACTCATGTGGTTTCCTGAAAAAGTTACTATGCCGTTTAATTCTTTAGCAAGTTGCGTCACGTCTGTATTTATCTGAGTTTTGGTTAATTTCAAAATAGGGAATGGAGTTTTTAAAAACAGGTTAAGAAGAAGTAATACTTTTTTGGTTCAGCTGAAAACTGTTTTTCCACGTATTTGTATTCTATTAGCACAACCTATTTTATCAGGTTTTATCGCGGTTTTATCGCTCAACTCATTTTGCCTCTGAGCCTGGAGAGAACTTCTTCTTCAACCCATTTTTCGCCTTGAATTGTAAGTTTAAACTCTGGTTTATTTGGGTCTGGCTTGAATATTTGTCCACGCTTTGTCATTTCATTTAACCGAGCAGGAACCATCGCATTTATGCCACTGGATTCCAAAAGTTTAGTAACTTGGGCTGCAGTACTCTTTTTTTCTTCTGAAGCATAAAGAATCAATCCAACAGCCTCATAATGCGTAAGCTTTTCACGTGAAACTATTATCGGACCTTCAGTCGTTGGTTCAACTATGCCTTTTAATTGAGCTCCTGACGGAGTTAATCTGTTAGAAACAAAATCAGATAATTTCTCAACAAAATTCTCAGGGATAGTTTCAAGCAAACTCATTATTTCTTGTGGGCTTTCGCCTTCAATTACGACTTCTCCAAAGGAAGTTTTAATGCGTGCTTCAATACGTTTCATAGGCTTAAGCCTCTTACATGCTATAAATAATGCAAAGCTTTTTAGGATTTGCGGCTCAGAGCTGTTTTTAAGGTACAAATTGAACTATTTTAGCCGTTCCTTGAGAAGTTTGCCAACTAATTCGGGATTGGCTTTACCTCGGACTTCTTTCATGGTGGCTCCCATTAGCATTCCGAAAGCGTTCTGACCCAATTTGTCAACCGATGCCTTGTTAGCTAAGATTACTCTATCAATGACTGGTGTTAAGTCTGCTTCAGAGAACATTTTTAGTCCCAAAGCATCAACTGCATTCTGCACGGTTTTACCTTCGTTCTTGGATAACCAGCTGAAAACGTCAGCGAGCGCCTCTTTTGCGAGTTCTCCTGAGCCGACTGCTTTGAAGATGCTTTTTATTTGATCGTCTGACACATTGTCAAGCTGGATCCCTTCACGTTTTAGGGCTTTTAATGTTTCAGTTAAGAACGCAGAAACTGTAGACGCAGCCACTGAGCTCTCTTTCACGGTGATCTCAAAGAGACTGCTGTATTCTGAGTCAACCACTTGCTTACCCAGTTTCTCATTCAAGCCGTATTGCTTGATAAGACGCACAAGTTTCTTATCTGCTGGTTCTGGCAGGTTTGATTGCACCTTTTTTACTAATTCTTCAGTTATAGGTTGAGCTGGAATATCTGTTTCGGGGTACATTCTTGCTGCACCTGGACGTGGGCGCATGTACCTTGTGGTTCCATCATCCTTGGCGGTACGGGTTTCCGCTGGAATATGAGTCACTGCCTCCTGGGCACGCTCTGCTACCGCTTTTAGCGCATCCAATGCGTTTTCTGCTGTATCAGCTACAAAAACTACCGCGTCACCTTCGTCTGCATTTACTGCTTTACGCAAAGCTTCAACTTCTTCAATTGTGATTCCGTAGTTGGGCATTTCATCAGTGTGGAATATTCCCCCGACTCTGCCCCAAAACTTGGCGCGGTCAGAGAGTTCAGTGCCTAAGCGGAAATTAGGCATCAATTCACGCCCAAGCAACCCGGCAAACCCTGGAAGTTTGACTGCCAAGGCTTTCTGGTTTTTGTCGATTGCCTTGCGGATAACTTTGCATTTGGTATCCTTGAAGACGTTTGCAACATCTACAAAATCTTGTTTTAAAGCTTCAGCTTTTATTTCTCGCGCGGCGAGTTCTTCTTTGATTTTGATTAATCCGAGTTGACGTTGGACCTCATACTCAACAACTGTGGAAATCAATTCGAGTTCTTGAACGCCTTTGATCTCGATTAACGCGCCATTAGGCAAGGAGACGTTGAGGTCTTGGCGAATCGTTCCCAATCCACGCATAACCTTACCCGTATCTCGCAGAATCCGCCCAATGGCAAACGCAACTTCCTGGGCTTCCATTGGCGAATAGATTACTGGAGCAGTGGCTACTTCGATTAGAGGGATTCCTAAACGATCAATGCGGTAACGGATGGTTTTTCCTTCGTCCTGGGTTCCTGTTTTGCGAGCGGCGTCCTCTTCTAAGCTTGCGGCTTGCATTGGGATGGTTTTTTCGCCGACTTTTATCCAACCGTCCAACGCGATAATACAGGTTCGCTGAAATCCAGTGGTATTTGAGCCGTCTATCACGGTTTTGCGCATAACATGTACTTCATCCACCGGTTGCATGTTCATCATCAAAGAAGCAGTCAAAACCACTTCAACCGCATCCAAGTTTATAGGGTGAGGTGGCTCCTCGTCCATCTCGACGAGGCATGAGCTTGTTTTATTGGCTTCGTAGAGGATTTTTACCCCTTTCTGGAATTCGAAGAAAGCTGCTGGGTCGATTTGTCCCAATTCACTCTGGGTAGGTCGGAGTCTGCGCAAGAAAGTGATTTCGGGTTCTTCTTTGAAGAGCTCAGGCGGGCAACTGCAAAAGAGTTTGGAGTTGACATTTAGTTGTTGGTGGATTTCTAAGCCGACTTTTAAACCTACTTTAGCGTAATCGACGGTCATTTTATTGTTCTCCTTCGATGATTTGGTGTTGCGGAAGAGTTCTCGGTGAGAATTCGCCTGCAATGTTTGTTTTTAGCAGCTTCTTTGCCTCTTCCACGTTGTTGGTTTGTCCGAGTGTCCACATAAGTTTGACTAGCCCTGTTTCTGGGAACATGTCGTCGAGCGGCACAACGCCAAACGATAAGAGGTCACGCCCTGTGTCGTAGACATTCATGTTTACGCGTCCCCAGATGCACTGGGATGATAATGCTACTACCACACCCTCGCCAACGGCTCTCTTTATGGCGTCAAAACAGAATTTGCTAATGTGACCTAAACCTGACCCTTCTATTAGAATTCCTTTCTTGCCTTTTTCAACATAAAAGTCGATGATTGCCGGGTCAAGTCCAGGATAAAACTTTACTAAAGCCACTTTTTCACTGAAGTTAGGTTTGAGAACCAGTTTTTTCTTGGGGTCTCGGCGTTGGTATTGGTTGGTTTGCATAGTGACTTGTAAGTCTTTTACTTTGGCGATCGGGAAGCCATTAATGGATTTGAATGTATCTCTGCGGCTTGTGTGGCATTTGCGCACCTTGGTGCCTCTGTGAATTATTATGGTAGTGTCTGAGACGGTTTCATGCATTGCTAAACCGACTTCAGCGAAGGGTGCTTCTCCAGCGGCTTTGACTGCACCTATGAGGTTTGTTGCGGCGTCGCTACTAGGTCGGTCAGACGAACGCTGGGCACCAACAAGAATAACTGGAACCGGCAAGTTCTGCAGGGCAAAGCTTAGCGCCGCAGAAGTGTAAGCCATTGTGTCTGTTCCATGAGCAATTACTATACCCTCTGCCCCTTGCTCGATGCGTTTGGCAACGGTTTCTGCGAGTTCTGTCCAGTGTTTTTGAGTTACGTTTTCGCTGTAAAGGCTGAAAACTATCTCAGTGTCAACGCGGGCAACATCGGCGAGTTCTGGGACCACGCCGTATAGGTCGCTCGCTGAAATCGCTGAGCGTACTGCTCCTGTGCGGTAGTCTACTCGGCTGGCGATTGTTCCGCCTGTACTCATGATAATGACGTGAGGCAAAGCTGAGTTTTGTTTGGGGATTGGTGGTGAAGCGAAGGAAGGTTTAGTGCCTTTCCCGATTTTCTCAACTTTCACGTCTGCAGTGGCTTGAATGCCGATGTTATAGCCGCTTTTCATTTTAATTATTATTGCAGTCCCTTCGCCTGAACGAGGAATCAAAATTCCCTCGTACATTTTACCCTTGCTCGTAACTCTAAGGATATCGCCGATGTCGCAGTCAACTTGTTTTAGCAAATGCAATGCATTGCCCTTGTAACCCGAATCTTCAATTTGACTCATACTTAGTTCACCAGTTTCTTTGAAACGTAAACTCCATCACGTTTGTACCCGAAACGCTTGTAATACCTTCTTGTTCCTAACGCACTGATAACTAAAAGCTTTTTCAACCCTAATTCCTTAACTGCTAAGCGCTCAGCTTCTTTTAAGAGCAGTTGTCCATACCCTTTATGCTGAGTTGCGCCTAAGGTGTGTTTTCCAACTGGCACAAGTTGCCCGTAAACGTGAAGTTCTCGAATAATAGCTGATGGCACTGCTGTTATTTCAGGTCTGTGAGCTCTTGCAGAAGGAACACGCATGCGTAAGTATCCCAGCAAAATGTTGTTTTCTGGGTCTTCAATCGAGATGAAAAATTCCTGACCTTCCGAGGCTTCATAGTGTTGGGTTAAGATTTTAACTTTCTCCAAGTCAGGCTTCACATGGTTAACTGCTAATCGATGTCCCACTTCGCGGCAGCGAATACATTGGCATTGGCTGCCTTGTGTTTTGAGTTTAGATTGCACAAGTTCTCGCAAATCACTCTTTTTAACGCCTGCCAAAATGAGTCTTGCTGGGATGTCGCGTTGCACACGCATTAGCCTCACCCATGGAGGAATGGTTTTCTTGATTTCGGCTATAAGGTTTGCTGCTTCTTCAGTGGTATAGGGTTCGTATGTCCCGTTTAGGTACCATTCATAGGTTTTTGTGCCTGCGATAGTTAGGCAGGGATAAATTTTTATCATGTCTGGTTTGAATGTTGCATTATTGAAAATTCGCTTGAAGGCTTCTTGATCCTTTTTAAGGTTTGAACCTGGCATTCCTGGCATCAAGTGATAAACTATTTTTAACCCAGCGTCTTTGGCAATGCGTGTTGCCTCTACTACATCTGCTACAGTGTGGGTTCTGCCGACTAAATGATAAATTTCATCGTCTGGATTCTGCACACCCAGCTCGATTCGTGTGACGCCCATGTCAAGCATGGTATCGATTTGGGGTTGTTTTGCCCAGTCAGGGCGCGTTTCAACAGTGATGCCAACGTTTCGGGTTTTGCTGACTTCTGCATTTGCCTTTGCTTCTTTCAAGGTTGCTGAGGTTTTGTCTGTTAATGCATCCAGGCCCCGTTGAATAAACCATGTCTGGTAGTCTAAGGGTGTAGCCGGGAAGGTTCCGCCCATAATTATTAACTCGACTTTGTCCACTTTATGACCTATAGCTGTGAGTTGTCGGATTCGGCTTTTAACCTGTTCGTAAGGATCATAATTGTTTTGAGTTCCACGTAACGCCGCGGGTTCGTAGCCTGTGTAGCTTTGCGGGCTGCCCTGAGTTGGTCCGCCTGGGCAGTAAGCGCAGGGTTCGGGCTGCGGACAAGGATAAGGTTTAGTCATGATTGCGATTACAGAGACGCCTGAGATAGTACGAGTATTTTTCCTTCGCAAAATCGGCAATAGCTTTTTAGCTTCGAGCGAAGTTAGGGCGCTTATTAAATCTGCGTTAGCTGGGACAGCTTCTAAATGGTACTTTGCCGCTACTTTGATTTTTAATCGGTTAGCATCCTCATGAGTTGGGGATTGCATAGAAAGTAACGTTGTAATTATTTCTCTTAGGGCAACTTGATTTTTCAAGTGGAAAGTACCAGAAGTAAGGGTTACTTTACAGATAAATAAACTACACTAAATTAAAATAAGAATTAATATTGAAAAATGCTATCTTAAACCCAATTTTGCCCTGCTTTTCGTTGTAAAACTACACGTTTTTCATAGTTGCGTTTGTTTCTGGTTTTTGGACTTGGAGCAGTTTTCTCACGTGCCGTGATTTTTGGCGTCTGAGATCTAACTTTTCCAGCTTTCGAAAGTGAACCGTGAGTTGGCATAATTTACACCTTTTGCAAAACAATCATGAATGTTGCACTTAAACCTTCCCCAATAAAATTGGTATAGGAAATGCGTTCTTAAATAATAACGCTTGAATTGAGTATCCTCTCTATGGCTATCCGTCAACAAGTGACAAATTAAATGTTAAACAAACACATGTTAAAAGGCTAAAATTCCGAAGCATATTTGACGGTTGTGCCGCAGCAATCTCATGTAAAACGTGCAACGAAAAAAACAGCATTCTCTAATTTTTTATCTGGTTTAGTCAGTTCCTTTCCACATTTTGGACAATTAACTTTATGGCACGTTATCATAAATCAACTTGTCTAATAAATTGTTTAATACTATATAGGAAGTTGTTGTCTCAAACAGTAACAACAAGATTTCAAATCGATTTTGCAAAAATCTTCCTGTGAATCCGAAAGCAGCAGATTCGTTTTTGATTGTGCAATTACTCCCGCAAAATTCTATTTTCTATAAAACACTCGGGTATTTGCTGAAAAACATTAAGTCGTTTGGCAGAAAACCTGCAGCCGATTAAGCCTCTTTTCCCAGTTATGCACTGAGGGGCTTAGGCCCCCAAATACGCAGATAATGGCATCCTTTTACGACCGATAGAAGTCTGTCAAACGACACCCACTAACACAAATTTGTATAAAAAGCCCGCACATTTTATCTAAAGACGATTATTTTGATTTTAGAATAACTGTTGCCAACAAATCTTCTAGAAGGTATGCATTCGCCGCCTCCAATATATTCTCACTTGAAACAGCTTTAACTTTAGCAACATGGTCAACCAATGCATTTTCACTCTTAAACTGCATTTCCATATAGGCAAGAATCTCTGAGCACTCCTGCGGGTCATCAATTCCTCTTAGACTAGCTCCAACGATTAAATTCTTAGTTTTTTCAAGTTCATCAACGGAAACTTTTTCTGTCCTCAACTTCGTCAATTCCTTAAGAATTACCCGTTTAGCTTTTTCTAAATTTTTATCCTTCACGGCACAGTTAATACTGAAATAACCAAAGTCCACGCCCTTATTATGATCCGAGATAACATCGTAGGTTAAGGCAGTCTTTTCACGTAGTTCAATAAATAATCGTGAACTAGTTCCGCCACTAAGCAAGGCACTAATTAAGTCTAACGTAGGTACATCATTGTGTTTTGAACAAACCGTTCGGGCACCCATACTCAAGTATGTTTGGGTTATTCCAGACTTTTCTTCAACAAACAAAGGCGTAGGCTTAGCAATTTCAACAGGAAATACCTTTCTTGGAAGCGGTTTCTCAAAGCTTCTATCTTTGAAGTTTTTAAAAACCAACTCTGTGTCTTCTTCCGAGAAATTACCCGTCAAAATTAAAATCATGTTCTGGGGGGTATAGTTTATTTTATGTTCATTACTCATTTGTTCTAAAGTTAATCGTTTAACCTTTTTCGGAAAGCCCCCGACTGGACGATTTATGGGATGGTTTTTAAATAAACTTTTCAGAAGTAATTCTTCAATTCTCTCGGTGGGATCATCTAAAGCTTCGGCTAATTCGTTGAGAATTATTTTTCGTTCTTGCCCAAATTTTTCCTCCTCAAAATCCGAGCTAAAGAGCAACTCTGAAATAATAAAGGCCGCTTCGGCTAATTTTTCCGGCAAGACATCCACAATGCCCATCATATGTTCGTGATCCGTATAGAAATCTAAAATTCCGCCGGAATTCTCTATGCTTCGGGATAACTCTATTCTTTTTTGGGAACCTCCTGCAAGCATATGCTCAAGGAAATGGGCAACTCCAGCGATTTCTTGGGGTTCTCGATTTGATCCATACTTAACAGCGATGGACAGTTGCGTTGTGTTAGCGGATTGACGTGGAAACAGTAGCACCGTTAAACCGTTTGGAAGTATTTTCCTGCGCCAAAACATAGCAGTGGTCATAACCCAAATCAATCAGGCGCTTCTAAAAAAGATTAACAAAAGCCCTTAATTACTTTTAGACAGAATGTGGGCTTTCCAAATGAAAAGGATTTTAGGATCCTCTGTAATTCTGGAGCGGTAAAAATTCGGTTTTCTACTAATTCGAATAGTCTATGGTTTACTACATATTTTCTGCTTGGGCAAGGAAACCTTCCAAAGAGAAGAAATCTTCAGCAAATGGAAATAACCTTCAACAAATCCGCATCTTTTGTGCGTTGTTGTCGGTTTTTTTAGAAACCCCTTTAAGACCATTTTATTATCTTGTACGGTTTAAGGCGTCAAGGTTATGGCAAGAGCACTGGAAAAAAGCAACAACCTGAAGGATGATTCAGTTGCTACAGTGCAGCCTTTGTTGACCTCTGAAGATATGGTGCGTCTTCCTATTGAAGAACTCTTGGCACGCTTGGAAGCTTCTCCTCAACGGGTAAAGCTCTGAACAAGCCATCGAACACATTGAAGTTTATGGCAGAAATGAACTTGCCCGCGAACATCAGCATAATGCCGTTAAGGAGTTTCTTTTGCACTTCAAAAGTCCTTTGGTTATAATTTTATTAATTGCCGGAATAATTACCGGAGTATTCGGCGAATACGCAAATACTATAATTATCTTAACCATAATTTTCGTCAGTGTAATACTCGATTACTATCAAGAATCTAAAGCTGAGAAAGCTGCTCAACTTCTAAAACAAAAAGTCACCACCACCGCAACTGTACTTAGAGATAATGTTAAACAAGAAATACCGCTCGCTGAAATAGTCCCAGGAGACATAATTTATCTTTCAGCCGGCGACATTGCACCTGCAGACTCAAGAGTCATAAGTGCTAAAGATTTGTTCATTAATCAATCTTCTTTAACAGGTGAATCTTTTCCTGTAGAGAAGTTCGTTGGTGTCTTGAAAAGTAAAGATGGTTCAATTACTGAATGGAGCAATTTTTGTTTTATGGGCACCTCCGTGGTAAGTGGCACGGCAACAGCTTTGGTCGTTAGAACTGGTAGCGCAACTGAATATGGTAAAATTGCAAAAAAACTCATTGAAAAAGCGCCTGAAACCGAGTTTGAACGCGGCATCAAAAGTTTTGGTTTTCTAATAATGCAAGTAACCTTCCTCTTGGTTATCTTTGTCTTCTTAATAATTTCCCTTCGCAACCCAACAAGCAATGGTGTTGTGACTGCGTTGCTATTCGCCGTTGCGCTAGCAGTAGGGCTAACACCTGAACTTTTGCCCATGATTATCACTATTAACCTTTCCAGGGGGGCATTAGCCATGTCCGAGAAAGGTGTCATAGTAAAACGGCTATCCTCAATAGAGAATTTTGGCAGCATGAGCGTTTTATGTACCGATAAAACAGGTACCCTCACAGAAAACCAAATAAAATTGATCTTAAACGTGGACATGGAAGGAACGGAAGATGAAACAGTATTCCTCTACTCTTTCCTCAACAGTCACTTCCAAACTGGATTAAAAAGCCCACTTGACGAAGCTATCTTAAAACATAAAGACATTGATACATCAAAAATACAGAAAATAGATGAGGTACCCTTTGATTTTATCCGAAGGCGTGTTTCAGTTGTCGTTGAACGTGAGGGACTCCGATTTTTCATAGCCAAAGGTGCCCCTGAAGAAATCCTGAAAGTTTGCTCATATTTTGAACTTCGTAGAGCAGTTGCGGATCTCACCGAAGAAACCCGACTTAAAATTGAGCAAAAATACCATGACTGCAGTGCAGAGGGTCTGAGAGTTTAAGGAATCGCTTATAAAAGGATCAAAGAAGACAAAGCTATTTATTCGGTAAATGACGAAAATGATATGGTGTTCCTGGGTTTTGTAGCATTCCTTGATCCTCCTAAAGAAACTGCCAAGCAATCGCTTCAAATGCTTACCAAAGCAGGAATTGAACTTAAAGTTCTAACAGGTGACAACGAATTAGTTACTCGAAAAGTCTGTGAGGAACTGGGTTTTGAAGTTAAGGGTGTTGCGCTTGGAAACGACATAGCCAACTTGTCGGATGAAGCATTGACAGCAGTAGTTGAGGAGGCAAACATTTTTTGCCGAGTTAATCCCATGCAAAAAGATCGCATAATTACTTTGCTAAAGAGAAATGGCCATGTCGTAGGCTATATGGGTGACGGCATCAACGATGCACCTTCATTGAAAACCAGCGACGTCGGAATTTCAGTTGACAATGCTGTAGATGTGGCAAGAGAATCTGCCGATATAATTCTCTCTAAAAACGACTTAACTGTTTTAGCGGAAGGTGTTTTTGAAGGCCGCAAAACTTTCGGCAACACTATGAAATATGTAATGCTCGGCGTCAGCTCCAACTTCGGCAATATGTTCAGCGTCGCAGGCGCAACCATATTCTTAACTTTCTTACCCATGCTTCCAGTTCAAATTCTCTTAAACAATCTTCTCTATGACGTTTCTCAATCAACAATTACAACTGACAGCGTTGATGATGAATATGTTGAGAGGCCAAAGCGATGGGATATTAGCTATATTAAACGATTTATGTTGTACATGGGGCCAGTTAGTTCCCTCTTTGATTTCTTAACCTTCTTCATAATGCTGTTGGTCTTTAACATCCCCCTAATAGGTTATACAACTCATGACGTTTCGTTGTTCCAGACAGCTTGGTTCATAGAATCTCTTTGTTCACAAATCCTAGTTGTATTCATAATTAGAACGCGACGAAAACCTTTCTGGAAGAGCAAACCTAGCAAATACTTAGTAATTAGTGCTGTAGCTATCCTCACTTTCGCTTTAATAATGCCCTTTACACCGCTTGGCGAAGTGTTTGGATTTGTTGCACCTCCGCCATTATTCTTCTTAACGTTACTGCTTCTGCTTAGCGCATACTTAGTGCTCGCTGAATTCGTGAAGAACTGGTTCTACAAGCGCCATGCATATCGCCTTGAGCAGACCTTAGTGCCAAAGAGAACGCTCTACGTTACACGGTCAGCAAAACTGATGCAGGATATGATTGCAACTATAAGTCTGCGAGTTGAAGAAGAATTTACAATTGAATCATTAACTGATGATTTGAATAGTACGATAACCTATCCGATAAACTCAAATCAGATCTCAAGAAACCTTCAGCAACTCAGGCGTTTAGGCTTAATTGCTGTGAATGGGAGTAAAAGAAGCTTTAAACGCCAAAAATCATTAAGCGAATACGTTAAGAAAAGTGTTATTGGTGGTCCAATGTGGTCATCAATAAGTGAAGAATGGCGCAAAACAAATTACATTCTCCTAAATAAGCATGGAGCAGTTAACTCTGAATACCAACAAATTTTGCCAAAACAATGATGGTCTTTGTTGAACTGATGTTTTGAATGTTTGTCAAGTTAAAAACTAATTTTAGCAAAGCTATCTTAACAAATGCATGCACCGTTTTTGTACTGTTGTCAAAGGCCTTTAACAAGCACGTAAATTAGTGTTCTCCAAAAAAGTTATTTGTGGTTTCAGCTAAACCCGAAAGCGAGAAATGAATTATGAATGGGGCTAACATTTGCTGGGAGTGCAAACATGACACATTGAAACTCAAGATACTTGTCCCCTATAACCACACAATTAAAGAATACGTGCATAGCATAGGCAATCTGCATTCAAAAATAATGGCTATCGGCAAAGAAGAACAAGGACACTACAACGTTTGGTTCTATTCAGAGGGAAAATTGAGATTACTATGTTTCAAAATGCTTCACGTGTGCAAACTAAAACAAGGAAAGGAAAAAAATGATAAAGTGGGGGCGTGCGAAAATTATAATTTAAAGAAAGACCAAAAGTCAATCAACAAAATCATATCTAGAAAGAAACCAATGCCCAAACAAAACTAAAATCTAATTTCGAAAACCGAAGAAATACGCTCGTTCATTTTTGTTGGAAAATAAGAAAAATAGCTCAAGGATTAGCTGTAAGACCATGGAGTTGTTTTTTGGTTAATCCTAATCCTGGAGTTGCATCAAGTCTCTTTTCTACAGCTCCATTTTTGAAAAGCAGCACTGTCGGGTAATAGTCAATCTCGTATTTTTCACATAAATCAGGTTTATCATCTATCACTACACTCATGCATTCTTGCGGGTTGCTTTTAGCATAGTCTTCAAAAATAGGTAGGAAACGCTGTGAGAACGGACACCACGATGCATAAAATAGAACAAACGCTTTTTCTTTGGACTTCAAAACGTTTTCAATGTCGCTTTTCGCTTGTTTTGTATTGGATTTTTCATTCTTGCTCATTCTTAATCACCTCTCTATCTTCTTCTGGGTAATGACTACTATCACAAAACGGTTTGTTAGTTGATTTTCCGCAGCGGCACAAAGTCACGCGGTTCCTAATCTCATAGAGCATCCCTTCGGCAGAGTATACTGGGATTCCACCTCGAACCCAAATTGGTCCATCAACTCCAATTCCTGGGTCTTCAATAAAACCGATTGATTTTTCAAGTTCGGGTTCAATTATTTTGCAAGTTTCTTTATCTATTATTACTAATCTCCCTGATGGGCAGTCACAGGCATTGCGAATGGTGTTTTGTTTTAGTTTGGGATCATCTGATTGTGAAATTTGAGGCCAGATGTCTCCTCCACGATGACAAAAACGTGCAGACGCACATAAGATTTCGGCGTCTTTCAACTTTAAAGTGGGGCCGTCAATGGTTTTTGCCATTTTATCAAACGAATCATTATCGCTTACTTCTGTTCCATCAAAATTAACCTTCATATGAGTTCCATCACAGAAGGGTTTGCTGTTGGATTGTCCACATCGGCACAAGGCATAAGTTTCTGAATTTTTCAGTTTTTGGCCGATCAGCCATTCAATAGGAATACCTTGGCCATCGCATTTAATCGTCATTTTTCTCAAAGGAACGTTTCCAGAAACTAAGTAAGGACCGTTTTTTGAAACCCGTATTTTCGAATCATTGTTTATTTTTGAAGTTTCTTTTTTTTCCAAATAATTCAGCTCGATTTATTATTGGTAAAATTGGCAGGTTGTCTGCTAGTTCAAGAGGAACTTTCAATAATTAAATTTTCTGTTCTATAGAGATCAGATGTTCAAGAAATCGAAATGAAAACCAATCTCTCATAAAGGAAAAGAGATATTTGTGGTGGTTCATTATGGAACTCCTGGAAAGTGATTAATTTGGAAGAACTCAAAAAATTTAGCATCAATGAACTTAGCTTGTTTGATGGAAAAAACGGTAAAGCCTCATACATTGGCTATTCGGGAAAAGTTTACGATGTTACTGGTTCTATCGAATGGATTGAAGGCGATCACTTGGGGCACACGGCAGGGCAGAACTTGAGTGAAGCAATGGAGATTGCACCTCACGGAAGTGAAGTCTTAAAGCGAATGAAAGTCGTCGGGGTTCTATCTGAGCAATAATTTTTAGGTGAATTGTAGTTAAGGATAGATTGTTTGTCTCAGCTTTTTTTATGTCAAGTGTCTTTTGCATTAGGTAGAAAGATTAATTTGCGAAGTTGCAATTTCGTAGGTTGAACTAAAAAATCATTAATTTGTTTCGAGGTTTTTTAGGTAAACAAGCTCTACATTGATTCGTTATGATTCTTATCTTTTCAAGATGATGATTTGAAGATAAAAGTGAGTTCCGGTGGGTAAGCTTTTATTAATATAAGTGTGTTATAGACAAGGAGATAAACATGGATCCTCAGTGCGAAATAATCGGCAAATACGTTCTACCTATATTTAGATCAATGCTTGCCAAAGAACTAGTGCAGAAATTCGCTCTTTCACAGACAGAAGCAGCCAAACACTTAGGCACTACCCAAGCCGCGGTGAGCCAATACCTAAGCTCAAAGCGTGCCTACAAAGGCACCGAACAGGTTGAGCAGTACTTGCCCAAAATCCAAATTATGGCGGCTGAAACTGCCCAAAGACTGATTAATAAGGAAATTGCTGCCAAAGATGTTACTTTCGATTTTTGTAAGCTTTGTGTTACTTTTTGTACGAAAGATTCTGTAAAAGCCGGAGTCTTAAACCCGGATTATTGCATTTGACCTAAAGAATCAGCTTAAAGCATTCGTAACAAATCTGCCTTAGTAATGATGCCTATCAAGACGCCTTTTTTGGATACTAAAACAGCTGAGTAAGTCTGCAAAAGACTAGTAATCAAAGACAAAGGTGCATTCTCGTTTATTTGGGGGAAAGCTTCCTCCATTATTTCTCCAGTTGGTAAGCTTGAAATTGCCTCTAAATCTTTTCCCGCCAGGATCTGGCGTAATATGGTTTTTTCTGATACACTTCCAACAGATTGTTTTCCTTCAAAAACTGGAATTTGCGAATATCCATATTCCTTCATCATATTGACGACTTTGGAGACTGAATCGCTTTTTTGGACTGATACGACTTCGTTGTGGCGGATTTTTTCTGTTTGTACTTTTGTTTTGAATTCTAAGTGTTCGAGAACTTCGAAGATGGTTTTGACTTTGGTGTAGGATGAGTCTATGGTTCCTGCTTCAAGTTTGGCTATTAGTGATTGGCTAACGCTTGCGGCTTTGGCTAGTTCTGTTTGTTTTAAGCCTAGTTGTCTGCGGCGTTTGGCTATGTCTTGTAGTGTGGGGAACATGGTTGTGTAGTTTGTTTGGTGAACTAATATTCTTTTTGGAATATTGTTTGCAAAAATCCATATAACGCCGTTATGCATATTCTGTTTTAACTAATAAAAAAGAGGATCCAAAATGTCAAATAAGAAAATAGACACAATCGCCCTTCACGCAGGACAAGAAACTCCTGATCCAACAACAGGATCAAGGGCAGTTCCAATCTACCAAACAAGTTCATACGTTTTCAAAAGCACAGAGCACGCCGCAAACCTGTTTGCTCTAAAAGAATTAGGAAACATTTACACCAGAATGATGAATCCAACGACCGATGTTTTCGAAAAAAGAGTTGCCGCCATCGAAGGTGGAACAGGCGCATTGGCAGTTGCATCGGGTCAAGCAGCAATATCTTTGGGACTACTTACAATAACCCAAGTGGGCGATGAAATAGTTGCAGCAAACAACCTTTACGGAGGCACCTATAGTCTTCTTCACTATACATTTCCTAAAATAGCAAGAAAAGCAACCTTTGTCGACTCTCAGAAACCAAGCGAATTCAAAAAAGCAATAACATCTAAAACTCGTGCAATTTATGCTGAAACCATCGGCAACCCCAAACTTGACGTACCTGATTTTCAAACTATCTCAAAAATAGCCCACGAAGCCGGAATCCCCTTCATCGTAGACAACACGGTTGGTGTAGGTTTAGTAAAACCGATTGACTACGGTGCAGACATCTTAGTTACTTCAGCTACAAAATACATCGGAGGACATGGCACCAGCATCGGTGGAATAATTGTTGATTCTGGCAACTTTAAATGGAACAATGGCAAGTTTCCTGAATTTACCGAGCCAGACCCAAGTTATCACGGCATAAAATATTGGGATGCCTTTAGCAACTTTCCAGGATTAGGAAATGTGGCATTTATCTTCAAAGCTAGGGTTCAGCTTCTTCGCGATCTAGGTCCAACATTGAGTCCGTTCAACTCTTTCCTGTTCCTTCAAGGACTAGAAGATCTGCCGTTAAGACAACGCAGACACTCAGAAAACGCGCTTAAAGTCGCCAAATTCTTAAAGCAACATCCCTTGGTCAACTGGGTAAACTATCCAGGATTAACCGATAACCCCAACCACAAAATAGCTGCAAAATACCTTAAGACTAACTATGGTGGATTAGTGGGCTTTGGCATAAAAGGTGGTTTAGAATCGGGTAAGAAATTCATTGAATCCATAAAGTTGTTCTCGCATCTTGCAAACATCGGCGACGCAAAGAGCTTGGTTATTCACCCAGCATCCACCACACATCAACAGTTAACTCCTACGGAACAAGCTGCAACTGGAGTAACACCTGACTTCATTCGACTCTCCATAGGTTTAGAAGATCCTGAAGACATTATCTTCGACATTGACCAAGCTTTAAAGGCGTCAGCTAAACAATAAAACCCCTAAATTCTCTGGAGGATAAACAACTCATAACAAACCAACAACCCAACAAAACACAATTCTATACTTTCGCATTTCCACCCAACGAGTTAAAGCTGGAATCAGACGAAAAGTTAGGTCCGGTGACGCTTGCCTATGAAACGTACGGCGAACTCAACACTGAAAAATCAAATGCAGTTCTTATTGCTCATGCTCTTACAGGGGACGCCCATGTTGCTGGAACAGATGGTTGGTGGGGGAACCTTATCGGACCCGGCAAAGGCATTGATACAGACAAGTACTTTGTAATATGCAGCAACGTCATAGGAGGCTGCAAGGGTTCAACTGGTCCATCTTCAATCTATCCAAAAACCAAAAAACCCTTCGGACTCACTTTCCCTTTAATCAGTATCCACGACATGGTTGAAACCCAAAAACAACTCATCGAATACTTAGGGATTGACAAGCTTCTCTCTGTAGTCGGCGGCTCAATGGGGGGAATGCAAGTCTTGCAATGGATGTATTCCAACCCAGACCAGATACAGTCAGCAATCCCAATAGCAACCACCCTTAAGCATACACCGCAACAAATAGCCTTTAACGAAGTTGGACGGCAAGCAGTAATGTCGGATCCTCACTGGAAAAAGGGCGATTACTACGATTCAACTCCACCATTAAAAGGGTTAGCTATCGCAAGAATGATTGGACACATAACCTACATGAGCGATACATCCATGACTGAAAAATTTGGGAGAAAAGCCAAAGCTGACAAAGAACCCTTCAAATTTAGCGCAGATTTCGAAGTCGAAGGCTACTTGCGGTATCGCGGAGATAACTTCGTTAAACGTTTCGACGCCAACAGCTATCTCTACCTCACAAAAGCAATAGACAACTTTACCTTACTCAACGGTCACGCTTTAAGCAGCATATTTAGAGGTTTGAAGGCAAAAGTGCTGGTGCTTTCTTTCAAATCTGATTGGCTATACCCATCCTACCAAAGCCAGGAAATTGTAAAAGCATGTAAATTGGCAGGTGTGGATGCAAGTTACTGCGAATTGAATAGCACTTATGGGCATGACTCTTTTCTTCTGGAGACTGAACAAGAAACTCAACTTATTGGGAACTTTTTGAAATCTGTAGAAACCGCAAAGAGGAACGGTAAGTAAACATGACGAAACAAACCCGTGAAATAGAGCAAATTGTCATTTCAAGTTGGATTAACAGCGGAGCATCTGTCTTGGATTTGGGATGCGGCGACGGTGAACTGCTTTCGTTGCTGATTAGGAATAAGCAGGTGCATGCGCAAGGAGTTGAGCTTAGTGAGCAAGCCATCGGCAACTGTGTCGCCGCAGGTTTAAGCGTGTTCCAACAAGACATCGACACAGGCTTGACAGATTACGCTGAAAAAAGCTTTGATTATGTCATTTTAAATCAGACATTGCAACAGGTCAAGAAACCGGATTTTGCCATAAAAGAAGCTTTGAGAGTTGGCAAAAAAGTCATAATTGGCCTTCCGAACTTCTGTTTCATCACAGATCGCTTTCAAATATTCTTCCGTGGAAAAGTTCCAGTAAGCGCTTCATTGCCCTACGAATGGTACGATACCCCTAACCTACACTTTCTTAGTATCGCAGACTTCAAAGAATACTGCAGAAAAAACAACATGTCCATCGAGAGTTCAGCGTTTATTTCAAAGAATCGGAAAGTTAAATTTTTACCGAATCTGTTAGGTGAAGTTGGACTTTTTTTGGTTTCAAAATAAGAAACATTGTTTAGAGGACAAATAATTTTGAATGAACAACTTAATTTTAGATGATATGTTTTAAGTATTTTGAAATAATGATAAACGTTCAATATTGGCTTTATAATTTTTAAACTTAAGTGCAAACTGCCCTATTTATAGAAGTTTGTTGAACGTTTGCTGAGAGGGAAGGATAATTTGGGAAAGCTTGATGAGCAACAAAAAGTGGGCAGCGATTTTCTTTTAATTTCAATTCTTATCGGTAAACCTATTTCGTTTGAAGCCGACATTTGTTTTTAACAACGCTTATTTTTGGACATATTTTCAATTAATCTATATAAGTGACACTTTTAGTAACATAAATCTGTTCAATAACGTTAAATACAATAAAAATTTTTTAACTTAGAGAATAATAATTTGGAGGACGAAAATTGAGCGAAAGAGTACATAAAAACGGTTCATATCTAAACGGAAAATCGACCGTTGGAACAAACACCCGAGTAAAAGACACAAGCACAATTAGCGGCATGTGTCCAATATGCATCCATGATTGCCCAGTTTTATGCGAAATCAGCCTCTCAGCATTTAGAGGACGCGAAGCCCTTTACCCAGAGCCAGCACAATTCGGAACCAGCACTGCAGGAGCGCTTAAAAATTTTGGTCTAGACTGGTCACACTTTAGCATACAAGCAGGATTATTTGATGCACAAGGTGTTGCAGAGACCTCAGAAGCAGCCGTTTTTCCAAACGCAAACTTGGAAACAGTTGTAGGCGGAATGCCTCTCAAACTTCCAATACTGACAGGTGCTTTTGGATCAACAGAAGTTGCACGTGTAAATTGGGATGCTCTAGCAATAGGTGCAGCTCTATCGGGTGTATCTGTAACTATTGGAGAAAACATCGCCGGTATGGATGCTCAGTCCGAGTTAACAAATGGAAAAGTTACACATTCTCCCGAACTGAAACGAAGAGTGGATTCTTTTAGAAAGTTCTGGGACAAAAAATATGGCGATGTTATAATTCAAACAAACGTTGAAGATCAAAGATTAGGTATAGATGCTTACGCCCTCTCTAAACTAGAAGTAAACATTATCGAGCGCAAATGGGGACAAGGAGCAAAGGCCATTGGCGGGGAAGTACGCCTAAAAAGTATTGAGAAAGCAATTCTGCTTAAGAAACGCGGTTATATCGTTATACCTGATCCAGAAGACTTGGTCGTTCAGGAAGCATTCAAAGCTGGGGTGTTCCAAACCTTTGAGCGACACAGTAGAATCGGTATACCAAAAGAAACATCGTTTTTTGAAGACATTGAATGGCTACGCGAACAAGGTGCAAAGAGAGTCTTTCTAAAAACAGGTGCATACCGACCTTCAGCAGTAGCGTATACAATGAAATTTGCCTCAGAAGCTAAGATTGACGCCTTGAGCTTTGACGGTGCAGGCGGAGGAACAGGTATGAGTCCAGTGCCAATGATGGATGAAATGAGCATTCCAACACTATACCTTCAAGCGTTAGTTTTGCAATGTGCCCAAATTCTGAAGAAAAAAGGCAAACATGTTCCAGATCTTGTAATGGCAGGAGGATTCATAGAAGAGACATCAATATTCAAAACAATCGCTTTAAGCAACTTTGGTCAAGGACCACTTGTCAAAGCAGTCTTGATGGGGCGCTCTCCTATCACAGCAGCTATGAAAGCAAACTACTTCAAACAACTAGCTCAAGAAGGAAAATTGCCCAAGAGCTTCGTAGACAAATTTGGTGCAACTCCAGAAAAATTCTTCATCGCAGTTCCAGAACTGAAAGCGAAATATGGTAAAGGCTTTGATGAAATTCCATTAGAAAGCGTTGGCGTTTATACATACTTAACGGAGAGAGTTGGCGTTGGATTGAAGCAATTAATGGCTGGCAATAGAAAATGGAAGCTTGATTTACTTGCGCGAGGAGATTTGATGAGTCTCAGTGAGATCGCTACCAAAGTCACAGGCATCGCATTAGCACACGAAGTTGAAAATGATGCAGTAGTCAAAATCTTAGACTACTAATTTCTTTTCTTTATTTTTATTTAAATCTTGAAGAGGCTTTAAAAAACGATCGATAACATTGACGTGGCAATATCTAGTGAAGAAGAAAAATTAGCGAAATATAAAGTAGAAATGCAAACAGTTCATCAGCTATTCATAAAGGCCACGGGTGCTTTTTTTGCTAATTGGTATAATTCAGCGGCAAGACATTATGTAATTAGTGGTTCTCAACATACTATAAGGTTGGGTAAAGAGCAGTTGGCTCAATTAAAAGTAAAGCTAAAAGAGCTAACTGACAATGCAGAGAAATATGTTAATGAGTTTCTGAACGTTGACTCTTTATGGTGGCATTTATCACCAAATGAAGGAATTAATTTTGTTTCTGCTTATTCGCAATATGGAAGCAAATGTCCTGAGAGAATTGATCATCCAATTCGAAAAGGACTGGGAAAATTAGGAGTTCTTTTAGAAGAATATGGTTACAATGTTGCTACAAAGCCAGGAAGTTATGACGACAAAGTTTCGGTTTGGAATAACAAAAATGTTAGTCCATACCCGTCTAATCCCGTGCCTTATTATCCAGATAGCTTGGATTGGTCGTCGGATATGAAAGCTTTAATGAAAAGATACGATGAATTTTGCAAACAAGCACATGAAGCATACTCAAACATTAGGCGTTTTCAGCAATCCAAGATAGATAAACAAGCCGCTGAACTATGGGACTCAGTATAATAGACTCACCTACATTTTAAAGGTAAAATAAGGCTTATTTAGCTGGCAATAAAAATTGGATTACAAAAACTTCATCAGAAAATTCTCTTCTATAATTGTAGCTCTAATTGCTGTAAGTTTAGGGTTGCTGCTTCCAGGAATAGGTTTACTCTGGCATCCGTACACTTCGATTTTTCTCGCGTTAATTATGTTTTTTGTTGCTCTCAATATTAAGCCAAGAGAATTTATAAACTCATTAAGAAACTATAAGATTATTCTTCTTGCCCTGAGTTTGGTCTTTTTGGTGCCTCCGGTATTTTCAGTTGTTGGAATACCTTTTTTCAATCCAGTGGAATATGCCGCGTTAGTGATTGCATTCAGTTCACCTGCTGCAATTTCCTCTGTTTTTTGGTGTGATGTTTTTCGTGGTAATACACCTTTAGCTCTTATCATAAGTATGGTGACAAATATTTTGGCTCTTCTTACTATTCCAATCACGATTTTGCTTGTGACGCAGACTATAGCCCAGATTGACTCGGTTGCAATTTTTACGAATCTTTTTTTAATTTTGGTGCTACCTTTAGTTGTCGCGCAGACTTTAAGAAGACTTCTTTCGCAAAAAACTCAAAAAATCGTTGTTCGCAGTCCCCCTATCCAGCAGACACTTCTATTATTCCTTATTTGGGGAGCAGTTGCACCTGGGGCTATTTTTGTAGAGGAAAGCCCAGTTGAATTTATGTTGTTTCTGTTTTTTATTTTGTTAATTTTTAGTGCTACTTTTTCTTTTGCATACTTTTCTGGTAAGAGGTTTGGTCGTTCTAGTGCAATTGCATTGAGTGTTGCAAGCAGTCATAAAAATTCAATATTGGCAATTGTAATTGGAGAACTTGTATTGGGGCCTATTGCTTTGCCGGCGTTAATTGCGAATTTGGTTGGGCAAAATCTCTTTGTTATTCCAGCAAGGGCAATACTATATTTCAGTGAAGATGAGTCGTCGAAAGTCTGTGTGTAAAATGCAATTTGCCTAAAAAGGGAGTTCTACAAAAGCAAGACATCAGAGCTTAGTTGGATTGCTATTCTGTTGCCGAATTCTTTGCTTTTAGTTAGTTCTCCATCCATCACTGGACCTGTAACCCCCTTTACTCTTACTGATAGACTTGGCGTAAAGATTTTTAGTTTAGGCAATTTTTTTCTTAAGATTATTTCCAATTTTTTCACTGCTCTATCAATAGGTCTTTTTCGGCCAGAATAAGTCCCAAATACAGCCACATTTGAGGCTTTCAAGTCAAGTTCAGCCAACCTGTCGATAAACTTCTTCATAGTCTGAGAAGGACTGCCCATATGATTTGGCGCACCTACTATCAAAGCATTGTAGCAGACCAAACTTTGAAAGTCAACTTCTTTAACATAACCTGCTGTAGCTTCATTTCCTTCAACTGCCTTTAGCCCCTCCAAAATGTGCTCTGCAACAGCTTTGGTATTCCCATATTTTGAGTCATAAATAATGAAAGCTTTCATAATAAGCCTTCAAACTATACCGCTTTGTCCAATTGTGGGGGTTTTCGTCGTGCATCCCACGAATGGTGAAAAGCTAAGCTTGGGTGGGATATCAGAAGTCGCGGACCTGAATAACGCATAATCTTTCTAACTTGCAATTTCATGTCAGGTTTGTAGCAGTGGATTAAGCATTTTCCGCACGTACTCTTTTTCTCTTGAAACGGACATTTGTCAAGACGCATAAATGCATAATCCCTAAATTGCAGGCATTCAGCACATAATTCACCCTTGGTTTCATGGTGACCCCTGCAATAGATCTCCGCCATATATCCTATTGTTTTCTTTTCACGCTTCATTCTTTTATGTTCAGGATTGGAAGGTTGAGGTTTCATTTTAATCGGCTGCAAACATTAAGGGTTCCTATTTACATAAGGATTTACCCTTACAAGTTAGGGTTTTTTGATTCGGTTCTATTAGTTTAACAATTTGTCCTGGGGGGGCTTCGTTTTTTTGTTTTACAGATAACGAGGTTATAAGCCTTTTTAGAAAATTCAAATATTGTTTTCCATCTTCACAGGATATAATCCTGCCGAAAACATAATCGGAGTTGTTGTCTATCATAGTTCAGGGTACCTTCTTAACCTTAGTAATTCTTCTGGTTCTTCACTCATTTGCCATCCCTACACTGTTATTTTCATTATCTAGCTATAAGTTTTAAGAAAACTGTAATTGATGAAGGGTTATAGTTAAAAGGAAAGAAATTTCTTTTATTTGAGAGAACTCAGTAAATGAAACATAATCATAGACCAAAAGTAGATACTTTATCTGACATTCATGAGTATAAGAACGTCACTAAGAATCGACTAGTTCTTTCCATGATTATTACTGCGTCAGTTATGGTTATCGAAGTTATTGGAAGTATACTGACTGGTAGCTTGGCTTTAGGAAGCGACGCTGGACATATGTTTACACATTTTTTTGCTTTGGCAATCAGTTTTACTGCAATCATAATCTCATGCAAAGAACCTTGCCATCATCGAACATTTGGCTATTATAGAGCAGAAATTTTGGCAGCCTTGTTTAACAGTATTTTTCTTTTTGGCGTAACAGCATACATATTTTTCCAAGGGATAGAGCGGTTACTAAATCCTCAGCCAGTTTTAGGTTATGAAATGTTTCTCGTAGCTTTGGCCGGTTTAGCTGCAAATGGAATCAGTATCTTAATCCTGCGCAATAGCGTCAGAAACGACCTAAATGTCCGAGGGGCTTTTCTTCATATGTTTGCTGATACAGCATCTTCTGTCCTTATCATAATCGGTGCGATTGTTGTTTCATTAACAGGTTGGTACATTATTGACCCCTTATTGGGTATTGGAATTTCAATACTAATCTTTGTTTGGGCTTTTGGTCTAATGCGAGACTCTATTAACGTTCTAATGGAAACATCTCCCAAAGGCATCAATTCAGATGTTGTTATAGCAGAAATAAAGAAAAACGTACCCGAAGTAACCTCAATTAGTGATATGCATATATGGGAAATTACTTCTGGAATGTATTCCTTAACCGCACATATTGGGGCAAACATAACTAGTAGCGGAAATGTGAATGAAATTATCCTTAAAATAAACAAGATACTGAATAATAAATTCGGAATCGAGCACACAACAATCCAGATAGAATCCAAAAGCGAATAGAATTATAAGGCAATATCTTGATTTAACAGTGCACACCTTTGTCCTTTCTCTAATTCTGTTTCAAGTGTAAAAACAGAGTTCTTAGATTCGAGGGGACGCACTATAAGGGAGATGCATTCACTACATGAGGTGTTTTTAATTAACAGTAAAGTATTGTCGGTTTTTTAATCTAAAGTCCATTTTTTTGAAGTGCACTTTTTTGAATCGCAGTTAATAATCGTGTTTAACTTACTTCTTTCTACTTAGCGAAACTATGAGTCTATGTGATTTCAGATTCATAATTTTTTTCCCCTACACAATTCAATCGATATGTCTCATGGGAATAACAAAGCATCACTCGATTGTAAATCAGCAGAAAACCATGACTTTTTCTGGTGTTGTTTACTCTGCATTTTTCTGAGGCATCTTACTCTTTAATAAGTCCTTTCAATGGTGCTTTCGAATAATGCTGTTGTCTTTAGTTTGAGCAATGTTTTTATTACTTCTTGCCCGTTTTTGTATTCTCGTTCAGTGTCGAGGGGCCGTCGTCTAGGATGGATTAAGCTAAGTCTGAGAGTCATGCGAGACCTCACGAGTGGCGATGTTCAATTCTCACTTTTCTGCGTTTTCTTCCCTTTTTTCTTTTTTTGGGAAAAGTCTCCATAAACGTTCATTGGCAGAAGGTGATAAACATGGAAAAACGAATAATAAATTGTCCTCACTGCGGCAAAATAATTTCAAAAGATCTTTGGGAAAAACAGAACACATCAAGCAACAAAATAGTCAAGTGTCCGGGGTGCGGAAGCACAAAGAATTGGAAAGATGGAAAACGCCATGTGCCATCCGGTGTAATTCAGCTATATTTCTGCAGGGACTGCGCTCTCAGGTTTTCAGATCCCTCTTAGTTTCACAAACTTTTCTTTTTTTCTTTGTAGCAGCTTGGGGGTTTCATAGTTGAAGCAGAATGAAATTGAAGCTGCGGCAATTATGATGCGGATTTTCCTTGCTGGTTTGGCGCTTAATTTTGATGCTGATTTTCATGAGCTTGAAGAAATTGCCAAAAGAGCTTTGCTTCAGGTCGAAACGGAGGAATCGCAGTGACAAAAGAAAAAAGCGATAGAGGATTTGGCGAGCAATATACCAATGAGTTCATGGGGATCTTAGTATCAGAAATAATTCCAGCACTAAAAAGTCACAATATCCCCGTAAACAATGATACAAAGAGGGCTTTCATGGCAGTCGCCGAGCTTTCGCAATCATTAGGTATCGAGCTTATGAACCAAAAGCTTATGGATTTAGGCCATGACCCAAGGCTTGATCCAACGATAAGCCAAAGTCTACCTTTTTCTAATGAGAAAAGAAAGAAGAAGTCTCCCGAAATAGAGGCGTTTTTTTTGG
>CAVPSS010000003.1:0-142044 GCA_963708495.1 Candidatus Bathyarchaeota archaeon | reverse complement strand
ATCATCATCGGCGGAAAAACAGACCCTGTATTTGGACCCTAATTCTTTTCGGCATGGGCGGAGTTGGAGTGGAACTCTTTAAAGATTATTCAATAGGACTACCACCGTTAAACACAACGCTCATTCACCGTATGATGGAAGAAACCAAAGTCTACCGATTACTGAAAGGTTGGCGTAACGCACCGACAGTAGACCTTAAAAAACTCGATGAAACAGTCCTCATGTTCTCTCAGTTCTAGTTGATTTTCCACAAATAAAGGAAATTGACATAAATCCGCTGTTAATCAACGAGAAAGAAGCCCCATCCTGGACGCACGTATAGTTGTGGATAAAGAAAAGATTTGCAGGAAATTTGAACCTCACGAACACATGGTGATCAGCCCATATCCCAAAAAATACGAAATACTTTGGTTCCTTAGGAACGGAAAAGAAGTACTCTACGCCCCATAAAACCTGAAGACGAACCAATGTGGCTTGAAATGTTCCAAAGTCTCTCCGAAGAATCCATACGTTACCGCTTCTTCCAAATGCTAAAAGACACACCCCATGAAGTCCGCGTCCGCTACTGCAACATCGACTACGACCGAGAAATCGCACTTGTAGCTGAAATTGTAGAAGACGGTAAACGAAAAATCCTTGGCGTAAGTCGTTTAATCATTGAATCCGATGAAAAGAGCGGCGAAATGGCTTTCCTAGTGAGCGACTACTGGCAAGGTTTAGGCTTAGGCACTAAAATGGTTGATTACGTACTTGATATCGCAAAGGAAAAAGGCATCGATAAAGTTAACGCAATAATTCTACAGGATAATTACCGTGCTTTGAGTCTGACAAAGAAGATGGGTTTCAAAATCGACTACTTAAGCGACGGTACAGTGAAAGCAACTCTTAATTTAAAAGAAGAAGACTTGGACTTGCGTTGCCCAAACCCTAATGCTTCTGCATTGGTATCCACAAAAGAGGAGCCGAAAATCATCGCTAAAGAAGTGGAAAAAAACTCGGAAGTAGCCTCTGCCTAAAGTAATCTTTCTTTCTTTTTGTGTAAAGAAAATAGGAACAAAACATTGTTATATTTATAGAAGATAGGTTTTTATGCAATGCCCGCCAACAAATTGACCTTTCAGCAATAAAATTTTGCCTTAATTGATTTTTATCGTTTTTTGGGGTAATTTATCCCAAATTTTATCCTGTAGACTTTTATATTACCATTTTAGTACTGCCCTAAGGAAAAATTAGACCTTAAAATCAATGGAGGGCTAAATGATGTCTGACACAGATAATCGACGTTTACTGCTTGAAAAAGTACTAAAAGAACACAATTATCAAGAAAATGCTCTTCTAGAAATACTGCATCGTGCCCAAGAAATCTACGGGTACTTAGACAAAGAGTTGCTGATGGATATTTCTGGTTCACTAAACATTCCTCCAAGCCACGTCTATGGAGTCGCGACTTTCTACAGTTACTTTAAACTTAGAAAACCAGGCGAACATGTCGTGACAGGCTGCTTAGGCACTGCCTGCTACGTCAAAGGTGTAGAGCAAATTATGCAGGCTGTTGAAGAGGAATTCGATATTAAACGGGGCGGATCCACACCAGACGGCAAACTTTCTTTGTTGATTACTCGCTGTATCGGCGCATGTGCCATGGCACCCACAATTGTGGTTGATGACGAAGTTATCGGTAAAGCCACAAAAGAATTGGTAATCGCCAAAATTAAAAGCGTTCTTGGAGGGGTCAAAGTTGAAGCTTGATGACCTTCAAAGAGTAGCTGAGCAAGAACTAGATTTTCAAAGAGCATACAAACACCGCATTAACGTATGCTGCTCAAGCGGCTGTGTACCCTTCGGCGCCCTGAAAGTTCTAAAAGCTTTCGAAGACGCCGTTAAAGAATTCGGTGTTGAAAAAGAATGTAAAGTTGCACGTACAGGCTGCATTGGAACATGTTCAGTCGGTCCCGCTGTGCTAATTGAACCTGGAGACTACCTATATCAGAGCGTTACTCCTGAAAAAGTCCGTGAAATCGTGCGTGACCACATCGTTTTAGGTTTACCAGTAAAAGAAATGCTCTACCAAAACCAAGCGTACTTCCAAAAACAACACAGACTCGTTTTAAGAAACGCTGGCAAAATCGACCCCTCAAGAATCCAAGATTATATATCTGCAGGCGGCTACTCAGCCATCGCTAAATGCCTAGCAACAATGACTCCGCAAGGCGTAATCTATGAAGTAAGAACAAGCGGCCTTAGAGGTCGAGGCGGCGCAGGTTTTTCAACGGGGCAAAAATGGGCGCTTGTGGCAAGAGCACAAAACTCCCCCAAATACATAGTTGCCAACTTGGATGAAGGAGACCCAGGCGTCTTTGCTAACCGAACCTTGGCGGAAGCTGACCCACATGCCATAATTGAGGGCATGCTCATTGCCGCGTACGCTGTCGGCGCAGCAAAAGGTTACATCTACATCAGGTCTGAATATCCGTTAGCTATCCAAACGCTGCAGAAAGCCATAGCTCAAGCCAAATCAATGTCTCTGCTCGGCGAGAACATTCTTGAAATGGGCTTCAAATTTGACCTTGAACTACGCTTCGGCGCAGGCGCATTCGTGGCTGGCGAAGAAACCGCCATATTAGCCTCAGTTGAAGGCAGAAGAGCAATGCCTCGTCCACGTCCACCTTACCCCGCAAACTCGGGCTTATGGAAGAAACCAACACTTATCCAAAACGTAGAAACTCTAGCAAATATACCGCTTATTATACAAAACGGCGGTCTATGGTTTTCGAAGCTGGGTACATCAAAATGCACTGGAACAAAATGCTTCTCTTTAACTGGCCAAATTAACAATCCAGGGCTCATCGAAGTGCCCATGGGAATAACACTGCGAGAAGTTGTTTTCGACATTGGCGGAGGCGTTCCAGACGGTAAAAAATTCAAAGCCGTTCTCGTAGGCGGTCCTTCAGGCGGTTGTCTCCCAGACACCCTGCTTGAGATTCCCATAGACTATGACTCTTTAACAAAAGTGGGCGCAATCATGGGGTCAGGCGGCATAGTAGTTCTCGACGAAAAATCCTGTATGGTAGATACGGCGAAATTCTTCACGGAATTCTGTGTTGAGGAATCCTGCGGGAAGTGTACTCCATGCAGAGCAGGGCTTGCACGAGTAAAAGAGATATTTGATGCTATCACACAGGGCACCGGTAAAATGGATGATATTTCAACTTTGGAGAAATCTGGGATTTTCATAAGAGATGCAAGTCTTTGCGGTCTGGGACAAACAGCACCAAACCCTGTTCTGACGACTTTACGGTACTTCAAAGGTGAATACTTGGAGCATATTGTCGATAAAAAATGTGAAGCTGGGAAATGCTTCAAGAAAGAAAAGGAGGCTTAAACTTTGAGCGTTGGAACTGTTAAATTGAAAATAGACGGCGTTGAGGTTAATGTTTCAGAAAATACAATGATTCTGAAAGCTGCAAAAGACAATGGATTAGTTATTCCTACGCTTTGCAACCTTGAAGGAGTAACAAGCTATGGCGGATGCCGACTTTGCCTCGTTGAGATTAGTGGTTCACCAAAACTTTTCCCAGCATGCATAACCCCCGTAAGTAACGGAATGGAAATTACCACCAACTCAGACAGGCTCAAAGAATATCGAAAGATGGTTGTTCAAATGCTTCTCGCTGAAAAAACTCACATATGCTCTGTCTGCATAGCTGATGACCACTGTGAACTGCAAGCCTTGGCAAACCAACTGGGCGTAGATCACGTCATGCTTGAACGAAACTGGAGCCACGACGAAATCGATTCAACCCATGATTTCCTTGTTATCGACCGAAACAGGTGCATCCTATGCACGAGGTGCATACGCGTCTGCGACCAAATCGAAGGCGTCCACACTCTTGACCTTAAACTCCGCGGCAAAGATTCTCAGGTAATCATGGATTTAGATGAGCACTGGGGCAACTCCTGCTCTTGCACTTCCTGCCGCAAATGCGCAAAAGTCTGCCCTGTCGGCGCCATATACATTGAAGGAGAACCCATTGAGCACACCAAGAAAAAGGACATTGCCGAATTTATCTTAGCAAGGAGGAACCGTAAATGACCGAGAACAAAAAAGTACGTGTAGCAACAGTTTGGCTTAGCGGGTGCTCAGGCTGCCATATGTCCTTCCTCGACTTAGACGAGCGTCTCATAGATTTGGCTAAGAGGATAACGTTGGTTTATAGCCCCATAGCTGACGTTAAGGAGTTCCCAGAAAACGTCGATGTTACCCTAATGGAGGGCGCAGTTGCAAACGAGGAGCAGTTAGAGATGCTAAAGAAAGTGCGGGCTAAGACAAAAATCCTGATTTCCCTTGGTGACTGCGCGGTTGATGGCAACGTAACGGCTTTGCGAAATTCTTGGAATCACAGCGACCAAGCCGTCTTAGAGAGAGCCTACAAAGACCCTGCTGACCTAAACGCGGTCATCCCCAATGCAGTGCCAAAACTGCTGGTTACTGCTCGTCCATTGCATGAAATCGTTAAAGTTAACTTTTATATTCCTGGGTGTCCACCTCACGCCGACCTCATATACTACGTTATAGCTGAACTGTTGGCTGGCAGAACACCAGTCATGGAAGGAAGATCAAAATATGGTTAAAGCACTAAAAGAAAAAACAATCACTATCAGTCCCATCACTCGCATCGAAGGACATGCTCAAATAAACATTCTGTTAAACAGTGATGACTCAGTAAAGGAAGCTCTCTTCAAAGTAGTAGACTTCCGCGGCTTCGAAAAATTCACTGAAGGCAGACCCTTCTACGAAATGCCCAGCATAACCAGCCGCGCCTGTGGCATCTGCCCAGTCAGTCACCTCTTAGCCAGCGCCAAAGCCTGCGATGCCATAGTCGGCGTAAACCCACCCAAAACAGCCATAATGCTTCGGCGCCTAATGCACATGGGGCAACTCATCCAATCACATGCACTAAATTTCTTCTATTTATCCTCTCCCGATTTGTTGTTGGGCTTCGATTCGGACCCAGCGCAACGTAATGTTTTCGGCTTAATTGAAAAACAGCCTGAACTCGCAATGCGTGGCGTCAAACTCCGCAAGTTCGGACAAGAAATAATAGAGAAAGTCGCAGGCAAAAAAATCCATTCAAGCGACTGGATACTGCCAGGCGGCGCCAAATGGCCCCTAACAAAAGAAAGAGCTGATTACCTAACCAGCAACTTGCCCGAATCTTTGGAAAGCGTGCAGAAGACGCTTGAAATGTACAAACAAATGCTTAGCGGATTTGAGGAGGAGGTAGAAAACTTCGGCAACTTCCCATCATACTACATGGGCTTAGTAACCCCCGATGGGGGCTTAGAACACTACGACGGCAAAATCCGCATAACAGACAAAAACGGAAACGTCGCCGCAGAATGCATTGACCCCACAAAATACCGCGACTTCATAGGTGAAGCAGTTGAACCTTGGTCTTTCATGAAATTCCCCTATTTCAAAGCCATCGGTTACCCAGACGGCGCATACCGCGTTGGACCATTAGCAAGACTCAACGTTGCCTCACACTGCGGCACACCATTGGCAGACGAAGAACTAAAACAATTCAAGAAACTTGGCAAAAACGGAGTGGTCCAAAGCACCTTCCACTACCACTACGCACGCCTAATCGAAATGCTCTTCTGCATTGAAACCGCCAAAAAACTACTCGAAGACCCCGAAATACTCTCTGAACACGTCACATCCAAAGCACTCGTAAACACCTACGAAGGGGTTGGTGTTGCTGAAGCGCCAAGAGGCACATTAATTCATCACTATAAAGTTGACCCTGAGGGAATGATAACGTGGAACAACATGGTCATCGCTACGGAACACAATAACATTGCCTACAACATGGCAGTAACTCAAGTTGCCCAAAAATACGTAAAAGCCCGTCAACTCCAAGAGGGTATGCTTAACCGCGTTGAAGCAGTCATCCGCGCCTTCGACCCATGCCTAAGCTGCGCAACCCACGCCGTCGGCAAAATGCCATTAGATATTAAACTTTTCGATGCAAAGGGTAAACTGTTAGATCATAAAAAAAGATAATTTTTTCTTTTTCTATTTTTGTGTTTCTGGATAGTTTTAAATTTTTAACCAGTTACTCTATTATGGTGGAAACATGAGAAAACTAACCTGCATGTTACTAATTATCGCGCTCTTGGTTAGTTGGATTTTGATTTTTGTCGATGTTGTACTTGCTCTCAGTCAAGTATTTGGATCAATCGCTTCTGACACCACTTGGGCTTCAATAGACAGGTCATATCGGCTCTGGGGGTTTTACGAGAATTAGCGGGTTTACTCTAACCATTGATCCAGGAGTTGTAATGGATCTTTACTCATACGCTATTATGGTTAGGGGCACATTAAACACCCAAGATGAAAGCTTTAACAGCATAGTCTTCCAAACATCAGGTCCAAGTTTTCCTTTAATCGATTATCTTTTTGGATCCGGCTGGGACAAATCAACAGGTACAGACAATTGAAAAGCACTAAGCAATAAATAAAATATGGTGGATGCATTATGGTTGAAACGTTTTATCTTCATTTAGAATTTGACGGCAAATATGGAGGATGGTCAGTTAATCTTCCTTTCTTATGCAGTAAGTGCGGAGTATGCTGTACACTTGATGATTTTTTAACTGCGGGAGAAATAACTTCTAAACTTCAAGATCACCCAGAAGTCCACGCAAAACTAAAAAGTCTCTTTTACTCTTTAGGGATGATTTTTGAAGAAGACGAAACAAAATACGACCAATACATTACACATAACTCCTGTCCGTTTAAAGTAGAAAAGACCTGCTCAATCTACGAAATCCGACCTGAAGGATGCAAACAATTCCCAAATACCAAGTTCGGCATGCAAACCCAAGACTGCGAAGCCCTCAATCGATTCAAAAGACAACGCACCGCACTTAGAAGGGGCAGAAAAACCAAAGAAACCTACCATTTCACAAGCAAGGATCAGGAAATTATCAAGCATGCCAAGTTAAACGAAAAACAATATCAAATCTGCATCACAAAACTGTGCCAAACAGGAATAACAGATGAAGAATTAGCTCTTTTTAAAAGTTTCAATAGACAAAATAAATCCGCTGTTTAGTGAAGTTGTGAGTAACGGAAGCAGTCTACTAAATGGTCATTTACCAATCCTGCAGCTTGCATGAAGGCGTAACAAATTATGGGTCCAACAAACTTGAAGCCTCGCTTTTTGAGTTCCCGGCTCATCTCTCTGGACTCCTCGGTCTCTGCAGGTATTTCAGACAAGTCACCTAAAGTATTCTGAATTGTCTTTCCATGAACGAATTGCCAAATAAAAGCGTTAAAAGAGCCGAATTCCTCTTGGATCTTAAGGAGTTGTTGCGCGTTGGTTATGGTTGCGGCTATTTTGGCTCGATTCTTAACTACTCCGGGAGCTTTCAATAGTCGCTCAAAATCTTTAGAGGTGTATTTTGCTATCTTTGCAGGGTCGAAGCCGTCAAACGCTTGCCTGAACATTTCTCGTCGCTCTAAAATCAGCCACCATGACAAGCCTGCTTGAAAACCATCCAGAACCAAAAACTCAAATAACTTTTGATCATCATGAACGGGAACTCCCCATTCTTCATCGTGGTATCTAATGTAGAGGGGTTCGTTAGCATTCCAGCATCTTTTCAGAAGAGCAGTCATGGTTCGTCCTTAAACCTCGTTGTACTCTGTTGTGGAATGTTTATTTGTTGAGTTGTTTTCCTATGTTCCAAGCTTTCGCGATTTTTTTGCCCAAACTCCAGTAACTTCGGTCATTCATCACAAATAAGATTGGCTGCACTTTCTCAAAATCAATCTCACCGTTGGTTAGGACACTTTCATCGCAGTAAGTGGCTGTTATTTTGCCTACGAATATGTCGTGATTTGGAAAATCCACGGTTTTTACAAGTTCGCATTCCATGTTTACGTTACATTGTTCGATCATGGGAGCTGTTTTGAGTTTTCCATAAAAAGTCTTAAACATGTCTGCTTTGCTCTTGTCTTTTCCTGAAACTATTCCACAATAGTCAGTTTCCTTAATCATCATTGTTGAGGGAATGTTGATGCTGAAGGTTTTGTTTATTTTTATCCCTTGGTTGCTATAGTGGCGTTTATTCATGCCAATTGAAACCGATTCAAGGTCCATTATGCCAACATGTGCTATAGTGATGTAATTGGGTTTTCCGTCAACCACCACTCCAACCAGCACGGTTGGCAACGGATAAAGGCAGTTTTTTACTCCAAGTTCAGTTTTCATTATTATCCCTCAAAAACTGTTTTTTTCTCTGTCAAAAAGTAAGGGTCTTTAAATATTTAAAGGCGCAGTTGCAACGTTATCTTCCAAGATAAACTCGCCTGCCAAAAGGATTGTTTCCATGTTTGAGCTAATTTTTGTTCGTTGTCCAGAAAACCGGTCAGCAAAGGCAACAACAACCAATGGTGCAATGCCAGAAAAATCAATTTTAAACACTTGAAACTCTTATATATTGCTGGTGCTAATTCTCTGTTGAGTGTCATGGCTGAAGTTTGTTCAACGTGTGGACTACCTAAAGACCTATGCGTTTGCGGGGAAATAGAGAAAGAGCAACAACGCATTCGCATACGACTTGAAACCAGAAAATTTGGCAAAGCAACCACCATAATTGATGGCATGGATGATAAAAACTCGAATTTGTCAAGCATTGCTCAAAAACTCAAGACATACTGTGCATGTGGCGGAACCAGCAAAAACGGTCAAATTATGCTTCAAGGCGACCATCGCGACAGAGTACGCGAATTCTTGATAAAGATGGGTTATCCACAAGAAAACATTGAACTGCAATAATCTGTTGTCCCTTCATCTTAGGTGAGTTTCCTGATGAAAAAACCAGATGGGATACGCGATATCCTCAAAAACATAAAACATTGCAAACCCACCCAAATTTATTGCCCAAGATGTGCCAGCTCAAAAATTGCTTTATCCAGCAGCCTCGCAGTTTGGCTAACTCCTAAACAATATTTTTGCGAAAACTGCGGTTACCTTGGAATAATTGTTATGGAACTTGAAAAAGACGAAACAGAAAAAGAAGATACTTAATTTTTTGAATAAATAAAAAGGGTACTAATCGGGCAATTCAAGATTTAGTTGTTTCTTTAATGTTTTATAGCGATTACGTACTGTAACTTCCGTTACGCCTGCAGCTTCAGCAATGTCTTTTTGTGTTTTCTTCTCGTTGTTTTGCAAACATGCGATGTAGAGGGCAGCTGCAGCTAAACCCATCGGATCTTTTCCTGCAGCAGCACGTTTTCGCCTCGCTTCCCTTAATATTTGGATTGCTGCACCTTGAGTTTTTCCTGAGATGCCTGTTTTTTCAGCGATCTTTGACACGTATGTTAATGGATCTGCGATAGGCATGTGAACGTCGAGTTCTCGCAATAACAGCCTGTAGCATCTTGCTACATCTTTTTTGTCAACTAAACTGGCTTCTGCGATTTCCCGTAGGGTGCGTGGGGTTCCGCTTGCGCGGCAAGCAGCATACAATGCGGCTGCAGCAATGGCGGCTATTGATCTGCCTCTAACCAAGCCTTTATCGAGTGCTTTTCTGTAGACGACAGCAGCTTTTTCTTTGATAGGTGCTGGAATGTATACTTTGTCCGCTAAACGGTCAAGTTCGGCCATTGCTTGTGCAAGGTTTCGGTCGATTGAAGAGTGAACTCTACTGCGTATTTGCCATTTCCGTAAACGCCACATTTGTAATCTTGTGGAAAGGGGCAATTTTCTTCCAAACGCATCTCTATCTACTTGACTGATGGCTGTGGATAATCCTTTGTCATGAACAGAATAAGAAGTTGGAACTCCAACTCGGCTCCTCGAAGCTTTCTCTTCTTGAGTGAAAGCACGCCATTCAGGTCCTTTATCCATCATTTGCTCGTAAACAACTAATCCGCAGTCGCCGCATACGGTTTCTCCAGTATCGTAATCGTGAACCAAATTCTCGCTACCACACTCTGGGCACTTGTCTTGCAAGCGCTGAGTTGTCTTAGGTGTTTCTTTTTTGCTCAATTCTCTTCTACCTCAATTTTGATATGCGTAGAACCGTCACCATAGGCCATTCTGGCTAGAAAATAGTACATTCGGCCCGCGCAAACTTACCAAAGGATTTGATTTACTATTTAAGGTTTGTGGTTTATTAAATCTGTTGCACATAATAGTTTAGAAATTCCCAATATTTGAAGAAAACACTATGGAATATAACATGAAAAAATGTAAAAAACAACATAACTGCGCTCAGATAAGCCGTGAGCTTGCTTCATTAATCTCAATAAAAAATCAAAGAAAGCTATTTCACCGTGAGAACGCTTATTAACAAAAAAGCTAACCTTACACCTCTAACAATAAATAAAACAAGTGCTAATTGAGACCGTGCAGCCCGGTGGTGTAGTGGTCAAGCATAGTGGGCTTTGGACCCACCGACGGGAGTTCGAATCTCCCCCGGGCTACTTTGTCCCAGGCGTGAATTCATACTTTTTGGACCTTGACTCTCATAAATTTCTTTGATCATTTGTTGCTTTAGAACAGCCGTTAGTTGTGCCAGTTGAGTTTGTTCTAGTTGGGCTCGGTCTATGATTGTTGTGTTGGATTGCGCTAACGCTTCTCTGGACATGACTTGGTCGGGGTTAAGTCCCCATGCTCGAATCATTTCTTTTAGGGCTTCAAGTTTGTTTAGGCGTGTTTTGGGTTTTATGCTTAGTCCTGAGGATACGTAGACGCCGCGGAGGTATTCTATGCCTTTCATTCGAATGTCATGGTAAGTGCTAATTGTGTGCCCCATCATGTATTCGATGTAGTCTGTTTGAATGCTTAGCGATGCTAATTGTGTGCGGAAGTATTTGCGTATGCTGTGTGCTCTTAGGTCATAGCGTCTTCCTCTGGGGTTGCTGGTTACCAGCCCTGCTTTGACATAGAGGTTGTGGACAACTGAGTGAATTCTGCCCGTGGTAATTGGCTTGGCGAGGTTGCTTTGTCCATCGCGAATTAAGGGTGAGTTGTCGTTTATTATTTCTGGGTGTTTTCTGCCTGTTGGGCTGCCTTGTCTGCGTATATCCAGGTAAGCTTTGAGGTATTCGGCTGCTTCTTGTCCCATGAACGTGTCGTAGTCGTGGTATTTGCCCTTGGTTATTTCTGATTCAACATGGACATGGATTGGACTATGCCTTTTTCTAGATCGCGTACTCTAAGTCCTAAAAAAAATACAACATCCCCGCAAGCATTCGTTGTCTTATTCTTTTAAAGTAGAAGAAAAAAAATTGTGTTGAATTGGAAAAACTGATTTTTTTTTCTTTCAACCTTCAAAGCAGGACACCGCGCTCAAGAGAAGAAGAACAATAGGGAAAATGTGCAAAATACAATGGTTGTTAATCTTTCAGCGCTGTCATTGAGTTTTGGAAGTAGTAGTCAATGTTGCAAATTTCAATTCGACTACTACTTCTCTTGTTTGAAGAATCTATTTTTGTCGATTACTTTGCAATGTGTTTCAAGAATGTATAGTTAACTTGGCAGAAGAAGAAGAGCAATTTTTTCAATCTTCTTCTTCTTTTGGCTACTGCTCTTTTATGGGATAGTTTTTTTGCAAAGTCGATTTAGAAGTTGTTGTTAACCCTAAAATTTCACCTAGAACAATTTCTACCCCTTAAAATTTATTCGTCAAAACAATCAAACTTCTGAAATCTTCACTGTAGTTTAGGTTCAAGTAAGCAAAAGATAGAAAAACCAACTCGCACATATTCTTAAGTCTTGAGTGATTAAAGCTTGGCGTTGGATTGTTTTCTTCCTGACAAAACTATTCTTATAGAGGCTTCAGGTTGGAGCGACCTATTACTGGGTGTCGTAGTTGGCGCACTAAAGCCCCCGCACCCCATGCTGATGGAACGACGAATTCCCACCGCGTCTTTTCAGCCGCCAAACTTTAAGAATAAAAAATATTTGGAAGACGCAGTCAAAATCGCCAATGACATCATCAACGTAATGCAGCCTGACTCTGAGACATGCTTTAAAGTTTGCTCTGAATACGTGCTATCCAGCGTCTTTGTGTATTTACAAAACCAGGGATTCAAGGTTCAGCGAGTCGATTCCACAGGCGAACTTAAGTCGCTAGTTGAAAAAGCCTACAATAGATGGTGCGTTGAAAAAGGTGTGCCTGAAGAAATACTACAGGACAATAGGCGATTCTATAGGTTTGTGGAGTGGGTTGCTGAAAAACCTCATTTAAGAGAGAGTCTTGTGAAGACTGGTTGGGCCTCTTGGGAGCAAAAGTGGCGAGAAGAAATATTCAAAAAACAATTAGACTCAAACGGCTAATAATAGGTGCGGCTAAAGGAAGAGATTTTAGAAGTGGTCACGCCTTTTCTAACTTGGAGTCTTCATGAAACAACTAGAACAACAACTAAAGGAACTTAGAGCCGAATATGCAGCAGGACCAAAAGTCCTCGGTGAACTGGAAAACGAGCAAGCAGCACTTAGAAAAACTCTTCTTCGAATAAACACCACAATTCAGGTTCTTGAAGAGGAGCTATCAAAGAAAAAAATCATAGAAGAGAATAGAATAAGAAAAGCAGTTAATTGAATAAGAAAATGTCGAAAAAACCTGATTTCCCAAAACAATTGACTCTGGACAACCTACCTGACACCAAAGAGAAACCCATCCCAATATCTGCACCGATTCAAGTAAAACGCATAATCATAACTGAAATCGGCACTTTGACCAAAGAAGATGAGTTAGAACTTAAAGTCGATTTCACTCTGGTTCCATCAAAATACTCGTTTTCAAAGGTGAAATTGGATTTATGGTTTGACAACCAGCGAATTAAATCCTTTTCAATAATGATTCCTCAAAGTCCTCTTGCAAAAGATGAATTTGAGTTAACGCCTGTGCTTAACATGAAAGGAATACCTGCGGGTAATCATAGCATTAAAGTGGAACTGTATGAATTGTGGTCTTCGGGCGAAAAACTTCTACAAACATTCGGGGAAGCAATCGTGGATTATATGCCTCTAATCCACGAATCCAGATTGATTAAAATTCCAAGTGTTAAAAGCGTTGTTGGAGCTGATTTAGCGGTAGTCTCTGAATCAGAACAGGATCTTTTTAGAAATATTGAAAAAACAACTAAGAAAGAGCAATTAAGCAAACGAGATGATTGGTAATTTCCAGCTAAAGCTTAAGATTATTTCTTTTTTCCTTTAGGTGGAAGTTGATTCTTCAATGCTTTCTTTTTTGCTTCTTTTTCTCGTTCAAGTTTCTTTTTTTGTTCAATCTGTGTGTTTTTGTTTTTTCTACTCATAACGCTCATATTTCGACACTACAAGCAAACAAGAAACCATTACATACTCTAAAATGTTGCTCTTCTAAACAAAGTAGATTAACGCTTCTTTTAGACAAAGCTGTATAAAAAGTCCATACAGGGTAAGTTGACTCTGAGAGAAATCAATATGAGCAATTAGTTACTCATATATTGTTTGGAAAAAGCCAAATAACTAAAGGTAGTAATCTTGACGACTAAAACTCTGCTTTGTGGATGTGTGTATGAGGAAAGTGAGTGGATGCTTGTGCGGGTAAAAGAATGCGAGAAGCATTTTAAAGAGAGGCATAAAAAAGTGGAGTATCGTCCAAAAGCAGAATGTAACCGTAATGATACGAGAGGCGAATAATGCTGATAGTCAGTTCTGTGAAAAGCTTTGATAATTAAGCGGTCTATGACTTGTTTGCATGCGACCTGACTGACATAAGGTGGGAAAAAAGTGATTTTCGCTTAGCTTTATTGAAGGAATTAGGGAACTAAAAAAATTACTCCAATTTAATATTAGTGTTTGTATCTAATGTAATATTATTTTGACCAAACCGTTATTATTTTAACTATGAGAATGATAGTGTTATATAGTGAGATTACAATATGTATAGTGTGTTAAACAGATGTCTAAGCAAGAGAAAATAAAAAGCAAGCATATAGTCGCAAAAGCGACTCCAGTCAAAGAAATCCCCGAAGGCAGAAAAATCGCCAAGATACCCGAATACGATATAGTCTTCAAACAAGTCATTGAAAGCCCTGAAAAAATGTTCAAACTTGAAGTCGAAGGCAAAACTGTACGGTCAATGTATGCACCATTCACATTCAGAGTAAAAAAATTCAATAGAACACCCGACAGAAAATTCAATGTAGCGCTCAGAGTACGCAACAAAGAAGTTTATATCGTCAAGTTAGAAAAGAAGGACTAAACTATTTTATTCTAAATAGTTCTTTTATTTTTTTTTTAAAAAAAAATTATAAAAATTATTACATGTTTCGTTTAATATTTTTCAAAAATTTTCCTGATTATTGAGCCTTGGACAATTGATTTTGCCATTTTATCTTTAACGAGTTAGTAAACCACGACTGCAAAGGCTAGTATGCTGGCTGCAAACCTAAAAACAAGCCCGATAGTTGAAGAAATATCTTCTCCACGAATCATTGTGCCAAAGGCTCCTCGTCCCATCCGGTCCCATTCACCAATTTATGAAAGCGAAAACATTTTGTGGAGGGTGAATAAAAAAATAAGAGCAGACAACTGCCAGTAAAACTATTTTTAGTGAGGTAGAATTTCTGTTTCGCTCTAAAATCAACCCAGTATGATTTTAAGTAAATTCGTTTGGTTTGCATAATATACTTGCAGTTAGAAAGTGCAATACAATAGATGACTGTAAAAGGGGTTGATGATAATCAGGAATTTAGTTTAACTTTTAGGTGAGGCATTTATTTTCGATTAAGCGACAAACGAATATCGAACTTTTTATTTATCATTCAAAGCTTCGGAACCGTATTTGTCGGAATTTTATTAACTCCATATTTTGGGCGGTCTGTCTTCAAAAAATGTTTTGCATTCTGAAGCTGCCTTTAGAATTCTACTTACCTTTTTAGGTGTATTTTTTTTAGTGCTAATACTTGCAACTATTATTTTTGCTGCTTTCAAAGAAGGAATAATCAGTGACACCTGAAAAACTTAGCTACGACTTTTTTTTATTCAATTTCTGGGATTAGGGTTCTAACGGTTTTTCACTTGCAGTTTGTCTCTCGCCATTACGAAAGAGATAGACACTATTTATGAATGATAGTTTTCCATTATCGTAAACAATAGCTGAGTCTTTCGGCACAGCAAAAAAACTTTCAGTTGTCGATAACACAATCAGTTTTTCATCCTTACACGACTTGTAATGAGCCTTAAGTGTTAAATCGACAAGTCCCAACCCCTCGATGACTTTGATTTCTGAGGTTCTTCGACAAGTTATTATGCATTTTCGGCAAAGCGCTAATGCACCGGCGCTTCTGCCAACTATGATACCTTCAAAATCCCCAAGCAAACTTCCAATGCCAGATTTTTTTAGGCGCTCCACCAAAACCGTGGGCACCCCACCTGTTAAATAGATAAGGTCTGTTTCAGAGATTTTTTCTTTAATCTCCTCAAGTGTACAGGAATAGTCAACTGTGTTTACAGTGCTTGAGCCTAAACTTCTGAAATAATTAAACATTAATTGGCTCTTTGGATATGTTCTGTCAAAGGAGGCTCTAGCCCAAGAAAACAAAAGAACTCTAGGAGACTTTCCTGCATCGTTGAAGGCTCTTTGATTTATTTCTTCTGCATCTCTCTTATGGGTGTTTTCGCCACCTAAAAGATAATACTTGGGCATACAAGCTTGGTGTCTTGAGATTTAAAAAAGTTAACTATGCTCTGAAATCAATTTAACGATGACATACTTAACTACTGACTAATTAGTTCATTTGTCGGTAACGCTTATTAGGTTTAAAAGAAAAGTTAGCAAGATGCAAAATGGTGCCTGAAGGCTATGTTGAGTATAAGCGCAGGGAATTCTGCAAAGACGTCAAATGCCCTGTGCAACATGAATTAAACATGCAAAAGGAAGGTTGTCCTGCATACGAGCTGACACGCCAGAAATGTAAAATCGCCTGTGTTTACACCACATGGCAGTTTCATCAATGGCTCATAAAAAAAGGCTATTTAATTATTAGAACCTCAAAGGATACGATTTGAAACATTTTTTAGTGTACCTATCCTAAAGGAACAAAAATTACGTTTCTCACTCGTTTTCTATATCAAATAACTACCGTTCTAACGATCATAGATGTTTCTGCCATTTCATAATAGTGTTAGTCATAGGAAAATAAATAGAAATAACAGTATCCGAAATTAAAGTTACTGAGCAACCTCCACTCTTAGTTATGCATTAGCAATTTATACAAGAGAACCACTTCTTATTCTAGAAGGGACTAATTTTTATGATTGAAAAAGTTAAAGTTGGAGACAAGGCACCCGATTTCAGTCTACCGGATATAGAAAACAGAACCAGAAGCCTTAAAGAGTTTTTAGGACAAAAAGTCTTGCTAGTTTTCTTAGTTGGCGCTTTCACTTCAAAATGCACGAAAGAAGTGTGTGATTTTCGAGATTCAATGGCACACTTGATTAATTTAAAGGCTCAAATTGTCGGAATAGACATCAAAGTTCCTTCATTGAGTAAGGATTTTGCAGAGAAAAACAAGCTATCTTTTCCTATACTGAGTGATTGCAAACGCGAAGTCTTTCAAGCATACGGGTTGGATTTGCCTGATTTCGAAGGATCTGAAGGTGGATCTGCTGCGTGTTGCTGGGGAAGCGGCTGTTACCCGATTGCTAAGCGCTCAATCTTTATCCTCGACGAAAATGGAATTGTAGAATACAGGTGGGTTTCCGAAAATCCAAATGTTGAACCAGATTATCAGGAAATAAGAAAAGTCTTAGAACACACATCTTCGGAGGAACAAATAGCAAAGATCGCACGTACTGTTATAACAATTTCGAGGCAGTTAGGTAGCGGGGGAGACGAAATTGCCCTGAAAGTCTGCAAGATTCTTGGTTATGCTTTCTTCGATAAGAGTTTGATGTTAAGTGAGGCCAAAAGCCTTGGTGTTTGTGACGAAGATATTGTGGATTTTTCTGAAGATACTTACAAGGTTAAGGGGTTGGTGGATAAAATTTTGCTCCGTAAAAACCCTATTGCAATATCTTATGCATTGAAAAACAATGTACAAATAAGGAAAGTTCTCGACGAGGCGGTATGTCTCTCAGTGATTCAAATGGTTATCAATAGTCTGGCTAGTAGAGGGCAAACAGTTATTGTAGGACGTGGAGGGCAAGCAATATTGAAAGATAAAGTAGGTGTGCTTCACGTGAGGATAGTTGCTCCTACAGATTTTAGAATTAAAAGAATAATGAAAAAGGGAGGGTTGAGTAAAGAGGATGCTCTAACGATTGATTGAAGACAATGACAAAGCCCAGGCTGAATATCTGCGAAGATTTTACAATATCAACTGGGAAGATCCAGTGAATTATGATATGGTTCTCAACACTTGGAAGATGGACATAAGCACTGCAGCGAAAATGATAGCATCAATAGGGCAAGCATGGTGAATATTCAATAACATTTGAAAAAAGCATTACAGAACTATGAAAACGATTGTTTAAAAAAAATTTCGCTAAAACTCACGTAGGTGCGTTTCAAAATTAAGTGTGTACTGATAGTCATTTTGAGTCACCAATCAAAAACACTGTTTCATCTTTTTTAGATTTTAAGCCATTACTGCAAAATATCACCAGCACTTTTCTTCTTTTCTTGGAAAGAGTTATTTAATTCTAAAACCAAACGCAGACAAAAAATAATTATACAACATTATGAGTTGTCTTCAACAAAACTATTAATCTAGATCAGTTGCGGAGCGAGTGGCTGAAGATGTTTATTGACAAAAATTGTCTTGATTAGCTATTTTATTACCTGGTACCTTTAAATTTGGACTTATCTTTCGAAACAATAATTATTGCTATTGTTAAACCCATCGCGAAAACGGAAACTATTAGGACAACAGTCCCACTTTCGAAAGTTATTGATTGATTGTTCCCGATTTGTTGTTTGGGCGTTGGCTCAACTTTACTAATGTTTGCTGGAGGGGCAGTTGGATTTGGTGTTGAATTATTGTGTGTAGGTTGAGGCGTTAATTTTGGTGTTGGAAGGGTCTTACTGTTTTCAATAGAGTTTTCTATTAGGCTAGCTCGTCCTCCTGGTCCAGATGCGGCTGCGGGTGTGGAAACTTCCTTATTGCTCATGGCTATTGATGTGATTTGGGCAATCCAAGATGCACCATTATATCCTGGAAGGACCAATCTTAGCCCTTCAGGTAGTGGGTCTCCATTTTTTTGATAAGCTATTATGGTTTCCGGTGCCATTGCTATTAAGAAGGGTATTGTGACTGTATAAGAGTCTGCGGCGTCGAATTGTATTGAATTAACATTGTTGCTATCGCTAATTTGATTAAGTAGATAGCTAATTTGTACTCCACTCCAGTCTCCAGCGTTTACTAAGCTACCGTAACAATAAATTTCTGCGTACATAGTGGTTTTAGGCATTTCTGTCAGTTGTTGATATGTGAAGTTATATGTAACGTTTGATAAGTCGGTTATTTCAAGTGTTCCTGTAGTAGCTGTTGCTGGTGTGATGTTTATTAGGGATATTGTGAGAAAAAAGAATATTAAAAGAAATCGCGGTTTCATTTTTGGGGCGGTCCTCAATAAACTTATGTCACGTGTCATACTCTTAAACTATTCTAGCCATTGAATTAATTTGCAATGATGCAATTTCGAGAAATTTTCTGATGAAGGCAGGCAAGAGACAAGTTAGTGCTTCCTTTTAGTTCAAAATTGGACTATTGATGCAACGATAATATTTTTTATAACAGTAACTCTGCAGTTTACGCCATAAATTTGATTATTCACCCCATTTTCAACGCCTCTATTCCTTTTAGTACGCTATAGGTTACAAATGGTTGAAATCCTCAAATTAGATTGCAAATTGAAAATAAAGCCAAAAGTCATATTTTGATCCACCAATGGGGTAAAACCACAGAGTCACAGTTCCTAAATAAATTAGAGATCAATTAAAGGGAAGGTTATTTAATCGTTCGATCCTTGAAGAAAAAGTTTCATTCAAATTTACCGCTCTTCTGTTGAAAATGCTGAGAATCGGCTTTCAAGAAAAATGTTGTTTAGAACAATGTTATAAAAGCATCCGTGAATGTCGGATCTTCTGGTGACGAAGCTGATAGGAGTTTATGGTTCCGGCTAGGGTGGAGTCTGCTGTTTTTCTGAACGCTCAATGAGATCGTCGCGTCGTTTGAGAAGTTTCTCGAATTGTTCATCTGTTATTTGATCATCGAGGAGCATTTTTATTGAGGATCTTGAAAGGGTGTCCATTTCTCGATATAACTTCGCAGGATCTTTCGAGTACATGTCGTAGATAGTAACCATACTGTTGTAAATGTGATGATAGCGCTTGTTCCGCTTCCATATTCTTCTGCCACGGAGTGCCGTGAAACTAAGAAGTAGTAACGAAGCGATGGCCGCCCATCCACCTGGCGACAACAGCCAGAGACTGGCGCTGTCCCACATCGATTCACCCAAAGACTTAGCAGGAGGACCGCTCGTGACCGTGAATAGAGGAGGGTAAGTGTCGCCAGTAAAGATTAAAAACGTGGCTGTATTCCCTTTCAGGATGCCAAAATCGGTTGGCGCCGCCGCTTTTACCTCTGTATTAGCTGGCATGTTAACTTCGATCATTTGATGGATCTTGAATGTGTTACCCCAGTAGTTGCGGGATACGGGAATGCTGAAATTGAATGTGTTTGAATGCTGAATTAGCACATCTGCAGGAGCTTCGAATCGGAGATTATAATATGTTCCGTTAATATTCCATTCTTTATGAAGCTCCCAGAGGCTCAGACTACCTATGGAAACAGGCGTAAGGTCGAATCCTGTAAGCCAATTTTCTAAGTTGCCTTCTCCAACAAGGTATTCGGGGATTCGAGTAATGTGTAGCCAAATCCAAAATTCTCCGGTTTTTACTGTTTCGTCGAAGGAAGAGACAACTTTTGTGGTGTTTAGGGACACACCGTACCAGTGGGTGTCGATTTGCCAAGACATGCTAAGCCATGGACCAGGGTTTTGTGTGACTGCATTTTGAAATTCAGAAAATGAATTGAATATTGCACCGTAAAAGTATTCAGCACGCGAACGAACAAGAGACCAGTTGAACTGTTCGTAGGTTGAAACAAAAATATCGTTTGAACCCACCAGGCTTTGGCTCATCGAAGCGTGATACCATGACCCATCACTTATCCAAGACGAAGTCTCCTTGGTTCCTCCTTCCTCAACCCAATGTACATTTTCTAAAGAAGGGGTTATGATATCATGTACGTACCAAACATTTTCATCCGCACAGTGTCCAATCATAGGCGGAAAAACAAGCATCAAAATTAATAGGAAAACGAGGAAAATCTGAAAACAGAAAAGCCCCTTTCTTGCACTCACCCTTCTCTCCCCACAGACATTTTCATTGTTTGATAATAAATAACTTGTGATTCTGCTGTCTTCTCTATCTCTCCTGAGGAGTGATTGTTCCTGATTTGCTGAAAAATGCGATTACTCAATCTTTGGTTCTTTAGACTGTTTCCAGCCGCGGTTTTGATTCCCAGCATTCCAACACGACTTGAAAACAAAAAAAATGACTGTATTTAGCCATTTTAGGAAACATAATATTTGCTAACCAACGCGGAAGCTTTGTTGTTTGTAAAATATCTGAGAAACGAAAAGAAAGACTGGTTCATAGCCCTGCTAGCTTAAGCGCGAAAAGTTTTTTTAAGAAAACCTCTGCATAGAGATAATTGAAAGGGAAAAATGAACACCAAAAAAATAGCCATAGTAATAATCATTTTGACATCAATCACAACTATGAGCGTTCTGCCATTCGCCTCCGCAGCTAACTGGGAAACAGTCACAACCATAACAGGATCCGCAGACCAGACAACTAATACCTTCAAAATTACCTCTAAAGAATGGCGACTTCAATGGAGCTACACGCCAGACCCACAGTTTCCCTCTCTTACATTTTTTGGAGTCCTTATTTATCAACAAGATAAATCGACTTATATCGACTCGTTTTATGTTAACGGAAGCACCCAAACTAACGGGAACGAGTACATCCATGAAGGCATGAACAACTACCACCTAGAAATACTTGATGCAAACATTCCCAGTTACACTATTATCGTGCAACAGGATCGAGATACAATCTCGGGGACCTCGAACGGAGACGCTGATCCCGGAATGGAAACCAACATAACATTAGTAGCAATCATAATCGTAATAATAACAGTTATCGCGGTCGCAATACTGTTACAGAGAAGAAAAAATCAGAAATCAACGCAACCAACTTAACCACTACCGATTACCCCTTGTAGTCTGGCCTTCGAAAATTCAGATTTTTACGAACACCCCATAATCATTGAGCCATAATCCTATCAAAAATGTTTTACACGCCCTAAAACATAAGACACTGCGACTTATGCCTTATTAGCCATATCAAAGAGCTCCGAAAAATTGGTGCTAGCTACGAAACGCACCATAACTGGGCAAAGATAGAGAGTGAGCTTATTAGCGGTTTAAACTTGGTCGATTTTGCCATCAAAGTTCACTATCTGTTAAGAACGTGCGCGCTACGCCGCTCAACCTGTCACCGGCGTCATAGGTTGCCAATTCATGTTGGATCCAATGTTAGGGTTAAAGCTCGGGGACTGCCCTAAAACGACTTCTCCTAAAGGATTGGTCCATACGCTAGAGTAGCCTGAGGGAAGGTCAACTGTGGTGCCGTCAATCGGATTGGTGTAGGGTTGAATCTCAAGTATTTGATTGCAGAAGTTTTTTACTAACTGATCATTCACGCTTTGCCGCTGTTCCCAATCCTTAAGGTTTTCGTCGCTTATCTGATTGCTCATCTGGCTCAGGATTCTACTGAATTCGCCAACACTTTGGATTACTTTAATCTGGTTTTGGATGAGGTAAGAGACCAATTGGTTGTACTTGTTTAGCCAATTCTTGTCAGTCAGGGTGGAGAAGGCTATTGTTTGGAATGTCTTTGATTCTGAGTCAAGTTTCCCCTTCTCAGCTCTGAACGATGCAAGATATGTCATATACCAGTTGTTACTTGTGACCGTGCCGTAAATGGATTGTGTGGGGATTTTGACGGATTGGATGACACAGTACATTTCCTCTTCCATTATTACGCCGTTTAGGCTGTATTCGACTCTTATCTTCCCGGCGTTTGCGGAGTAGGATATTCCCGTTGTGGGGTCAGTTCCTGTTTTGAAGAGTTGGTCGAGTTCAGGCAGTTCTTGTTCGTTAATCACTTTCCAGTTTACCACGTTGTTCCTAAACATCGGCAAAGTGATCTCTTTTAAGGCATCAATAGGCCCCAGTGGAGAGCGAACTATAGCCCCAAAGTAAGTAGATCCTGGTGGATTAGTCTGTTGGACAAGTGGATTATCCGTCCAGAAGAAAGCTTGGTTTGGAAAAACGTCTAACTCCTCGGTGCCGGTTGGATTCCAAACTCGGATGTTGACTGTGCCAGGCATCATCGGATTGTCCAGCACCCAGTTGACGTTGCCCTCGAACTGCCAGTCCGATGGGATTAGTAGGCTGAAAGCTTTGGTACCTATACCCTCCGTGTCAACATAACTCACGGTTTTATACTTAATGAAGTCGCCTGCAACTATGCCGCTACTAGTAGGGTTTGCAGAAGGTGTTGATGTTACACCAGAAATCGGAGTTGAGTTTGGGTTTACATTAGGGTTAAAGCTGCCTGTGCTGGTAGCGAAGTAAACTCCAACTGCCACTGCCGCAATAGCAATAATGATTATGATTGACAATCAGAGTCTTCTGTGAAAATTTTGAAGGCGGCGGTGGCGGAGGAGGAAAATCCGCTGCAAAAGTTGAACTTGTCGTGCTATTTTCCATTTTAGCCCTCATTCTTATTAGAATAGGTCTTTGGATAAATCTTTCGGCTAATCCAAAATATGTAATGCTATTGTTTTTTTTAACTAGCAATCAAAAAACTCTGTCGGGTGGTTTAGGTTTAGTAACCCAAACAATAAAAATTAAATTCCGATTTAGTATAAAATCAATGGTATACTTAATTTCCTTATGTATCGAAGATTTGAATCGCTAAACAATTATCTTAAACAAAGAAAAAACTGACTCATCACTTTTTTCTTAGAAAGAGTTATTTAATTCTAAAACCAAAAGCTTCCACGGAGAAATGATTATGGAATGGGGAATGAAAAACCGCTTAAGTAGACTTATCCAGAAGGATGGCAAAACCCTCTTTTTACCTGTTGATCACGGCTACTTCCAAGGACCAACACACAGCCTTGAAAAGCCTGGCGAAACAATCAAACCAATCTACCAATACGCCGACGCATTAATGCTTACCCGCGGTGTTCTACGCAACTGTATCGACCCCGCAATCGAGAAACCAATCATAATGCGTGTTTCGGGCGCTGTGTCAGTAGTCGGAGAAGACTTAGCTAACGAAAGCATTGTTACCTCAATTCAGGAAATTCTTAGATTAAACGCTTCAGCGGTTTCCATGTCAGTTTTTGTCGGAACCAAATATGAAAACAAGAGCTTAAGTAACCTTGCCAAACTTGTTGACGAGTGCGAAGAATACGGAATACCCGTCATGGCAGTTTCAGCAGTCGGAAAAGAACTTGAAAAACGAGAAGCACGATACCTCGCATTAGCCGCACGTATTTCAGCGGAAATTGGTGCACGCGTGGTCAAAACCTACTACTGCAAGGAAAACTTTGAAAAAGTAGTTGAAGGCTGCCCTGTTCCTATTGTAATCGCAGGTGGACCTAAAACTGAGACGCAAAAGGAAGTTTTCGATTTCGTTTATGATGGCTTGCAGAAAGGTGCCATAGGTGTTAACTTGGGGCGCAACATTTGGCAGACACAATACCCTGTTGCCTCTATCAAAGCAATCCGAGCCATAATCCACGAAGGCTACACACCCCAAGAAGCCGACCACCTCTACAATCAAGTAATAGCAGGCAAAGCCTAACTGTTCTTTCTTTTCGGTGACAAAGCATGCTTGCTGCCTTTTACTATAACAACAATGACGTTCGTGTAGAAGAAATCCCTGTTCCAAACATCAGTGAAGATGAAGCATTGCTCAAGGTAATGGCGAGCGGCATATGCGGCAGCGACGTCTTAGAATGGTACCGTATTCCAAAAGCTCCACGTGTTCTAGGCCATGAAGCCACAGGTATAATAAGCAAAGTCGGTAGCCAAGTAAAAAACATCAAAGTCGGCGACCGCGTTTTCGTATCACATCACGTTCCGTGCAACCAATGTCGATACTGCCAAAGAGGAAACCACACCGCCTGCCACACACTGCACACAACCAATTATTACCCAGGAGGCTTTGCACAATATATCCAAATTCCAAAAATCAACGTCCAATGCGGGATCTATGCTCTACCCGACACTATGAGTTTTGAGGAAGGAACCTTCATCGAACCATTAGCATGCGTGTCAAGGGGTCAAAGATTGATAAATCTGCAAAAAGACGACACACTACTCATAATCGGTAGCGGCATCTCAGGAATACTGCACGCTCAACTTGCTAAATTCAAAGGAATTGAAAACGTTGTTGTAGCCGACATTAACCCTTACAGGCTAGAGCTAGCCAAAAAATTCGGCGCACACCACGCCTTAAACTCTAAAGACAATCTTCCCCAAGCGTTCAAAGATATAAACGATGGGCGCTTAGCGGACCAAGTAATTGTTTGCACAGGCGCAACCTCTGCGGCAATGTCTGCTATGGATTGCGTGGAAAGCGGCGGAACTATCCTTTTCTTCGCCGTGCCAGACCCAACCGTTAAGCTTTCAGTGCCCATTAACCAGTTTTGGCGAAACGAAATTACAATTCGCACCAGCTATGGTGCAGCTCCAAATGACCTGGAAGATTCTGTAAAAGTTTTGGCTGCTAAGCAATTGAACATTAAAGATATGATTTCTCACAGGCTTAATTTACGTGAGGCTCAGGAAGGTTTCAGGTTGATGGCTGAAGCGGGTCAATCGCTGAAAGTAATTTTGCAGCCTAACAACGAGTAAAAGAGATAAAAATACAAGTCTCTATAGAATCAAACATGAAAGACCTCTTTGATGTTGTCAAGCAGCGTCGTAGCATCAGAAAATACTTGCCCAAGCCAGTTCAAAAACAGGTTATTTTACAGATTCTGGCGACTGCAGGCTACGCACCTTCTGCACACAACTCTCAACCTTGGAGATTCATAATTTTACAAGATAACATAGTTAAGCGAAGGTTGGCGGAAGCTATGGCTGAGGCATGGGCAAAAGACTTGCAAAGAGACGGAATAAAAGTTGAATCAGATAAACTTACGGAGCGGGTTGATCGGTTCGCAACTGCACCCGTGCTCATTTTGGCAGGTTTAACTATGATTGATCTGCGGACATTTCCAGATTCTGAAAGGCAGATGTGCGAACGGGACTTGGCAGTGCAAAGTTTAGGGGCAGCTCTTCAAAATCTACTTTTGGCGGCCTACGCGAAAGGTTTAGGGGCTTGTTGGTTCTGTGCACCAGCGTTTTGCAAAGAAACCGTAAGAAAAATCTTAAAAATTCCCGATGAGGTGGAACCTCAAGCGTTTGTTGCTATGGGGTATCCAGCAGAGAATCCGCAGGTGCCAATAAAGAAACTGCTTGAAGGATATTGTTTTGTTGATATCTGGGGTAGACCAATTTAGGATTTTATCATAGTTAAAAGCATTTTGAACTTTGTTTTCGCTGATAAAGCATGCGGTTTATTGGCAGGCATAATCGTTATTTCACCTTGTTTTAGAGTTATAGGGTTTCCTGATATTTTTGCTTCGACTACGCCATCTATCACATAAACCATCGCGTCGTAGGGCGCTGTGTGTTCGCTTAATCCCTCGTTTATATCAAATGCAAATAACGTTACGGTTCCTGTTTTCTTGTTAACTAAAGTGCGGCTAACAACAGAGCCTTCTTGATAATTAATTAAGCTTGAAAGGTTTGATGCTTGTGCTTCTAGTTCCGATTTTTTGTTTGACATTATAACCAATCCTGTGTTATTGTGCTGTAAAGTTATTTCTTAAGTTTTGCTCTTTCCTCATCCCAACGCTGGAACAATTCATCAGCAATTTTGGGTCTTAACGTAAAGATGTCCTGTGGTTTGTCAACGTAAAGGTAAATCAAATACACTCTGTCAATGGCGCCCGAGCGAATTAGTATGAAGGCTGGTCTTCTGGGCAGTACCCGTGAGTAGCTGTCGAAAATTTGGTTGAACATCTGATTTATTTTTTCAGTTGGAATGCTATGGTCAAACCCAATTTCAAAAGTGTAACAGTAGAGGCTGTAGTTTTTTGCACTTTCATAAAGGTAGTTAGTTATGTCTCTATCTAAAATTTGGAGATTGGTTACTGAAACTATGTTGTTGCCGGAAGTCAACACTTTAGTGTAATTCATGGTTATCTCTTGAACGATTCCCTCAACTGTACCGATTTTTACATAATCTCCTACTTTGAAGGGATTTGCAGCTAAAAGAAAGAGTCCAGCTATGAAGTTGCCCAAGGTTTTTTGTGACGCAAAACCCACAGCAGCGCCTCCTATTGCCGAAACCGACAGCAACCATTCAGCTTGTACTCCACCCAAACTGCTAATCGATAAAACGGCGAATATTAGTATTAGAATTCTGAACGTTAGAACTAGGTTGTTTCCAGTACTGGGTTCAAGCTTGACACGTTTTGCAAAATGTGATAGATACCGGCTAAGTAATCTTTCCAACGTTACGGCTATTATAGCGATTACTATTATGTCGATTATTGTAGTAAGAGATATGGAAATCCCGAATAGATCAACCACATTCAAACGCTCGTTTACAGCCAATTTGGGCTAAGTCGTCTATAACTCTTTCGCGCTAAGCTATGAGGTTTTTTCTGGAATAAAATCCATCGACATCGAATTAACACAGTGACGTGTGTCTTTATCAGTGAAATGTTCTCCCGTAAAAACGTGGCCAAGGTGGGCTTCGCAATTGACGCATTGTATTTCGGTTCGCTTTCCGTCAGGATCAGGCACTCTTTTTACAGCCCCTGGAATTTCCTCGTCGAAGCTTGGCCAGCCACAGTTTGATTCAAACTTGTTCTCGGAACGATAAAGTTTTGCGCCGCAGCGTTTACATACGTAGGTGCCTTTTTCCCAGAAAGCATAGTATTTGCCTGTGAATGGCATTTCCGTGCCTTTTTTAATTATTACTTGTTCTTCTTCAGGGGTAAGTTGTTTGAGGTTGTTTTTTCTTTCAGAAGTCGGCAATAAAACACCAAATTAACTATATTTTTGGGAAGTAAAAAAAACTTCTGGATAATTTCCTTTAAAAAACAGATATAAAGAAGCGCTTGGTATTTACTAATTAAGGTTTTTTTATGGTTGAAATTACGCGGCTATTTTGGAAACAAGCTTTCACTTCAGATGGTTTTTTGTTAGGTGAAGTGCAGAGCGCAGAATTGGATATGAGCAATTGGCAAATAATCAATCTGTTTGTTGCTTTAACTGATGAAGCATCAAAAAAGATGGGTTTTAAACATCCGTATCTTGGAAAAGTTTTGGTTTGTTTACCCGTTTCTGCTGTTGAATCCATTACAGATAAGGCAATTTTGAACAAGACTATTGAGGAATTGCATACCCTTAGGCAATGCAGAGAATAACACAACTTTTTCTTTTTATTGTTTTAGGTTTCTTCTTCCTTTTCTATGCTATAGTGACAAAATGGGGCAGAATAGCTCAACCAAAACTATTATGGAGAATGCTATGCTAAATTGTTGTGGCAAAGTGTCTTTAAAAAAAGGAAATAACCCCAAATTGAATGTCAAAAGAAAGATTATGATTAACGACAGGTCTTCCTCTTTCTTAATAGGTCAACCGTTTTTAATTGATTTCAGATTAAAAACGTTCTTGTCAACGTTTGAGACTTTGGGAAAAGTCAGTTTCGATTTTAGAAATTATTTCATTGTTGCTAAAACCCCTTGTGATGTTATTGATTTTTGAATGCAAATCAGCATTTTTTTTAACAGTAATTGAGTTATAAAAAAGTGTCAATCCTTGATTAGCAACTGATTTTTTGAGTCAAGTTTTCTCAACTATGTTTGTTCTCACATTTAACTACGTTTTTATGGCAGAAAATAAATTACCTATAAAAAAGTACCTAAGTGTTAAATTAGGTTACACAAAGAAGATTGTAAAAACACTTTTTTTAATATCCATTTTTGTTTTTACTGCAGAAACAATGAAGAATCAAATAAGGTTTGGCTGAAACTTTATTAGTGAATACGGACTTTTCTGAGTTTAAGCACCTACAGTGCTGTCGAAAATCAATAGTCAAGGTTAAACTAATGTCTGAGGTAGAAACAACCCCCACACAAAGTAAAGACCAAGCAATCAAAGCTTCCGAATTAGACCCCAAATTTAAGTATGAACTCATAAAAATCCACGGAAGCGAAAAAATTCTGAAATGTTTCCAGTGCGGAACATGCACCTCAGATTGCCCAATCGCTCGCTTCAGCGATAGTTACCGACCCAGAACACTTATTCACATGGCATTAACAGGTTTAAAAGACCGCGTATTAAACAGCGACACCTTATGGCTCTGCGCAGCCTGCTACACATGCACGGACCGTTGCCCACAAAACATCGAAGTCGCAAACGTAATGCGCGCATTCCGCAATTTGGCCGCAGAAAAAGGCTGCTGCCCACAAGTATTCAAGGATCAAGCCACAAGCCTTCTTGAATCAGGATACGCCTTCAAAATACCTGATCTAAGAGTTAAAAAACGTGAATCCCAAGGACTTCCACCGCTGCCAAAAGGCAACCCGGAAAAAGTCTGCCAAACATTAAAGGGAGTAAAATTCATCGAAAGAATCCAGAAACCTGTCGGAGAAAAACCAAGTGGACAATAAATATCTGATATTTCTCGGATGTGCCATTCCATATCGCGTTTCATCTTATGAAATTTCATCAAGAAAAGTTCTCGCTAAACTCGGCATTGAACTTGTCGAAATGCCCGAATTCAATTGCTGCGGTTTACCTCTTGATCCTGTAAGCCACGAAACCATGCTAATTCTGGCTGCAAAGAACTTGGCGTTAGCAGAACAACAAGGTCTAAACATTCTTACTCTTTGTCCCGGTTGCGCTGGAACTTTAAAGAAGGTAAGCAAAGCTCTAAAAGAAGACAAAACCCTCAAAGAGCACATCAATAGTCACCTCAAAGAGGTAGGTCTGGAATTCAAAGGAACCATTGAAACAAAGCACCTTCTACAGCTTTTAAGAGAAGATGTTGGATATGAGAAAATTAAAGCATCAGTTGTAAAACCGCTGACAGGTTTGAAGGTAGCTGAACACAACGGCTGCCATATACTACGACCAAAGGAAATAATTGGTTTTGATGACCCAGAAGATCCGCAAACCCTTAAAACCCTAATCGAAGCAACAGGCGCAACATGCCTAGATTACATCGACGAAACAGAATGCTGCGGCGCGCCCAGCGTTGGAGTAAGCGATAAAGTTGCTTTGGCATTAGCAAGAGACAAACTAAACCATATTAAGCAAGTTGAAGCGCAAGCATTAATCACCATTTGCGCATTCTGCCACATTATGTTTGATACAAACGAGTTACGCATAGAAAAAATGTTTAATGAGACCTATGGTATTCCAATACTTCATTACCCACAACTGCTAGGTTTAGCAATGGGTATGAGTTCTGAAGAGTTAGCGTTCAATGAACTACGAGTAAACGCATCAAACCTATTAAAAAAATTGAACCAGGGAGCAAACAAACTGTGACTGAAAAACTAAAAATAGCCTTCTATTGGGCTGCAAGCTGCGGCGGTTGTGAAATAGCCGTCTTAGACTTGAATGAGAAAATCCTTGACGTTGTAAAAATAGCTGATATAGTTTTCTGGCCAGTTGCTATAGATGTCAAATACAAAGATGTTGAAGCACTTCCAGACAAACATATTGATATAACTTTCTTCAATGGTTCTGTGCGCAACTCTGAGCAAGAACACATGGCTAAATTGCTTAGAGCAAAATCCAAAATCTTGGTTGCCTTTGGCTCATGTGCCCAAGAGGGATGTATTCCAGGGTTAGCAAATCTAAACAACAAAAAAGAAATTTTCGATCAAGTTTACATAAAAGATAAATCTAACGTCAATCCTTTGGGCACTACGCCGAAAACTCAAACTCAAGTTAAAGAAGGTACTTTGAGAATTCCAGAGTTCTATGATACGGTTAAAACTCTTGCTCAGACGGTGGAGGTGGATTATTTTCTTCCAGGTTGTCCTCCGCCAGTTAAGTTAATTGCGGCTGCTGTGGATGCAATTGCAAATAACAAGTTGCCGCCAAAGGGTTCAGTGCTTGCACCGCTCAAAGCGGTATGTGATGAATGCCCCAGGAAACGTGAAAACAAAAAAATCGATAAAATCTACCGTGTTTATGAGAAAGTTCCTGAGCCGGAAAAATGTCTCATGGAACAAGGCATAATCTGTATGGGAATGGCGACTAGAAGCGGCTGTGGTGCCCAATGCTTGAATGTTGACATGCCCTGCACAGGTTGTGGTGGACCAGCACCCAATGTGCCAGAACAAGGTGCAGCAATGTTATCCGCTTTAGCATCAATTCTTGGTTACGACAATGAACCGGGTAAATCAAAATACACTGAAAAAGAAATTGAAACATTAATCAACCAAGTAAAAGACCCAGTGGGTACAGTCTACATGTATAGTTTGCCAAATTCCATCTTAAAAAGAAAGGTGATAAAAAAATGAAAGAAATAATAATAGACCCAATCACACGCCTTGAAGGACATGGAAACGTATCCATATTCTTAAATGATCAAGGCGCAGTTGAGAACGCATACCTCAAAATTCCTGAACTGAGAGGTTTCGAGAAATTCTGCATTGGGAGAAGAGCAGAACTCATGCCCCAACTCACTACCCGAATCTGCGGTGTCTGCCCAGTTGCCCACCACTTTGCAGCTGCTAAAGCTCTAGACTCTGCCTTTAATGTTGAACCCACCTCGCCAGCAAAAAAACTCAGGGAACTCATGTACAATGCTTACTACATTTATGACCACACATTACATTTTTACTATCTCGGCGGACCAGATTTCATTGTTGGACCAGATGCACCAGCAGAAAAACGAAATATCTTGGGTGTAATCGAGAAAGTCGGTATTCCAATTGCAGCGGAAGTCATTAAGCACCGTGCATATGGACAAAAAATAACTGAAATCATCGGCGGTAAAGCAACCCACCCAGTCTGCGGGTTACCAGGCGGAATCTCTAAGGCACTAAGCGAAGAGAACAGGCAAGAAATCGAAAAGATGGCTACTTCCTGCGTCGATTTTGCACAGTTTACATTAAAAATCTTCCACGACATCGTCTTGGGCAACACAAAATACGTAGAAATGATAAAAAGCCCCAATTACACGATGCCAACCTATTACATGGGGATGGTTGACAAAAACAACAAAGTCAACTTTTATGACGGCAAAATCCGAGTTGTAGACCCAACTGGCAAGGAATTTCTCAAGTTTGAATCCAAAGACTATCTGACTCACATCGGCGAACACGTTGAAGAATGGACTTATAGCAAATTTCCGTACCTTAAAGCAATTGGTTGGAAGGGACAAGTTGCAGGAGCAGACAGTGGCGTTTACCGCGTTGGACCACTTGCACGTTTAAATGTATCCGACGGCATGGCAACTCCACTCGCCCAAGCAGAATACCAAGAAATGTACAAGACACTTGGCGGAAAACCAGTACATAGTACGCTTGCGTTCCACTGGGCAAGACTAATTGAACTTCTCTACGCAACCGAAAGAACTTTGGAGCTGGTTAAGGACAAAGAAATCACAAGTACAAATGTCAGGAACAAACCCGGCGAACCAGGCGAAGGAATTGGAATAGTTGAAGCAGCACGGGGAACTCTCATTCACCACTACGTCCTCGACAAAGATGCGCTTGTTAAAGACGTAAACTTAATTGTTGCAACCACAAACAATTACCCTGCCATCTGCATGAGCATACGCGACGCGGCAAAAGGTCTGATTCATGAAGGCAAAGTCGACCAAGGTATACTAAACAAAGTTGAAATGGCGTTCAGAGCATACGATCCATGCTTTGGCTGTGCAACGCATGCTGCAGTTGGGAAAATGCCTTTAACGGTTGAAGTCTTCAACGCCCAAAAACAATTAGTCAGCTCAGTAAGCCGATAGCTAGGTTCAAGGCGCCTGCTTAATTTTCATTTTTATTTTTCTCAAAGCAAATCTTATATGTTAATATGGTCGAATACAAGACTGTATAGGGATTGCACTTGAAGAGTCTTATTGTTTATTATTCAAGGACCGGTAACACGCGATTTGTCGCAGAAACAATCGCTGCGGAAATAGGTGCGGACGTGGAGGAAGTTGTTGACCTCAAGAAACGGAGTGGTCCACTTGGCTTTTTAATTGGTGGAAAAGATGCTTTACAAGGCAAAGAAACTAAAATATCCCCAACCACAAAAATACCAATTGATTATGAATTAGTAATTTTTGGAACGCCAGTTTGGGCTGGAAAACCAGCACCTGCTATCAACACGTATCTTAAGAAGACCAATTTCTCTGGAACAAAAGTGGCTGCTTACTTCACAAAGGGCCAAAAAAAATCACAAGCTATCAAAGAAGCCAAAATGCTAGTGCCGAATTCTACTTGGGTTGGAGAACTCTTAGTAATTAATCCTTTAAAAAATAAAGAGAAAACCGAAAAACAAGTCATTGAATGGTGCAAAACAATCACGGTCAACTAGCTTTTTAATATCGAATTCTTTTTGGTGCATCCATGGCTGATACAATTGAAAAAGTGCTAAAGGATTGGTTTGATAGTAAAAAGAAAGTAGTTTTGGCTGGCATTGGAAACTTTATTCGTCAAGACGATTATGTTGGTTTAAAAATTGTTGAAAACCTACAAGGCAAGTTTATCCAAAACATTTGTCTTTTAGAATGTGAAACGGTTCCAGAAAGTTATCTGCTCGATATTGAGGCGTTCAATCCAACACATGTTTTGTTAATAGATGCTGCTTTTATGGGATTGAAACCAGGGGACGCAAGTTTAGTGGATGCAGAAAAAATTGTGGATTTTCCGCCGATAACCACCCATATTTTGCCTTTGAAGATTTTCTGCGATTACATTAAAAAAGCGACGGGTGCCAAAATTGGTTTGTTACTTATTGAGCCGGAGTGCATGGAGTTTGGGGAGGGTTTAAGTGCTGGGGTAGAGGCAACTGCCGAACGTTTGACCAAGTTACTTCTTGAGTTGCTTTGCTAGGTTTTCCAAATGTCGCTTTCCAAATAATCGGTTAGACCTTCTATAAGGATGTGCATTTCCGAGTTTATATCTGACGGGCAGAAAAAAGTTTCCCTTTGATGTTTTCAGCGCCACTCTTTCAATCCCCTCGTCAACAAACTGGCAAAACAACTCTCTCTCTCATGTTTTTTGTACCCTATAATCAAAATAAATTTTCTAAAGATGAATAGGATAAGGTACATTTTGGTTGGTGACTTGTAGTTACCGCCAAACAGCTTATATTAACCAGCCAGTTTAAAGTTAGAATTGTTGTGATTGGTTATGGCTGGAAAAGCAGTTATAATTATGGGTTCTGAGCGAGATTTAGATTTTTCCCGAGAAATCGCAAAGTACCTCAAACTTCTAGGTGTAGATTATGAGTTTCGGGTTGCTTCAGCCCATAAAACTCCAGAGAAAGTACTTCAAATAATCAAAGAATTCGAGAGTGAAAAAGTGGTTTTTGTTACTGTAGCAGGCCGCTCCAACGCACTTAGCGCCTTCATAGATGGCAACACTAAAAAACCCGTCATCGCTTGCCCACCATACAGCGAAAAATTCGGTGGATCAGACATCTATTCTTCACTTCGAGTCCCAAGCGGCATCGGCAGTGTCGTAACCATTGAACCAGAAGGTGCAGCAATCGCAACCGCAAAAATTCTAGCGCTCGAAGACAAAGATTTGTCGGTCAATGTCAAGAGTTATCAAGATGGCAAACGCAAAGAACTCGACAAAGCCAATGAATTAGTTAGAACACTAAAGTAACCCTTTTAGTATTTTAATAGCCTGAAGAATAACGAATAGTACCTACCACACCTTAAGGACAATCTCTTCCTATTCATGCAATTTGAGTAAGTTGAACATAAAAAAAAATTAGAGCAAAAAGAAGGTGGAGGACTTGCCGAGTTCACTGCTTCCACAGAAAAAATAAGGAACTAACTTGATTTAAAATTATGCACACTATAGACTTCAAATAGGCTTGGGTCACTGAATACTCTATAGTCTCGCTTTGTTTTTGAAGCTAATGCTAGATAAAGCGATATAAGCACAAAAACAATAATTAAAAAGCAATTTGAGGCAACCAAGATGGGCAGCGTAAAAGACCTACAAGTAATCCAGAAACCAACTCAAACCCAGATGGGTACAGGCAGATTCCTGTTTTCCGACCGATACAGCGTTTTTGATTGGGGAGAAATGCCAGATCATATCGAAGAAAAAGGTGCCGCTTTATGTCTTATGGGATCTTTCTGTTTTGAACAACTTGAGAAGATAGGAGTTAAGACCCATTACAAAGGCTTGGTTAACGAGAAAGGTAAAACCGTCAAAGTCAACGAGCTCAAGGCACCCTCAAACACAATGGAAGTTGCTTTGGTTAATGTTTACAGGCCAAAAACAACCATAGCAAATGGCAAAATAGTCCACGATTACAGCATGTACACTTCTGCTCTCAGAAACTGCCTCGTCCCGCTTGAAATAATTTATCGAAACGGCTTACCCGATGGATCATCAGTATTCAAACGGCTAGCGCAGGGAAAGGTTACCCTAAAAGACCTCGGTTTAGATCACCAACCCAAACCCGGCGAAACCCTTTCCAAACCAATCTTCGACGTCAGCACAAAATTGGAAGAAACCGACCGCTACATAACTTGGACAGAAGCCCAAAAAATCGCAGGCTTAACCGATCCAGATCTCTTTGATATCAAAGAGGTTCTCCTGAAAGCAGATGAAACAATAACGAAGGCTGCTTCAAACGCTGGGTTAAAGAATGAGGATGGCAAGATCGAATTGGCTTTTGATGATAATAGAAAACTTATTCTTGTGGATGTCTTAGGCACTTTAGATGAATGTCGTTTCACTTATAATGGTGTTCACGTCAGCAAAGAGGTTGCCAGGCAATTCTACAAGAATACTAGTTGGTACAACGATTTGGAGCAGGCTAAGAAAAACGCAGAAACCACAGGACTCCAGGATTGGAAGTCTCTCTGCAAGTCGCAGCCTCCCAAACTTGACCCCAAACTTAAAAAAATCATCAGTCAAATGTACATGGCAGCGGCCAACGAGATGACAAACATTAAGCTATTTGATACTCCAAACCTTGTCAAAGTAATTGACATTTACAAGGACTTTATAGGTGAAAAAACGTGATGCAAGACAAAATAAAACAAACCTTGGCTGATTATAACCAAGAGAAAGTCTGTATAGGTGTCTTAGGTTCGCATTCGGCGCTGGAGATTGCCTCAGGAGCCAAACAGGAAGGCTTCAAAACTGTAGTTGTGTGCCAAAAGGGAAGAGAAAAAACCTACGCCCGATACTACCGTAACATCTTTGACAAATTCATTTTCCTGGATAAATTCTCGGATATCACAACTCCCGAAGTAGTAAAGCAGCTAATTGACCTAAACACAATCTTCGTCCCTAATCGCTCTTTTAGCGTTTATGCAGGCTACGAAGCCATAGAACACAAATTCACTGTTCCCATCATGGGAAATAGGTACCTACTAAAAACTGAAGAACGCAACACCCCAAAAAACCAGCTCTGGCTCCTAAAAGAAGCAGGTATTAAACTTCCCCGCGCCTTCAAATCCCCAGCCGAAATCGATTGCCCAGTAATCGTGAAAGTTGCTGAGAAAGGCAGAGCTATTGAACGCGCATTCTTCTATGCATCGACGCCTGAAGAGTATGAGTGTGAAGCCCAAAAACGCATAAAATCAGGCATTATAAGTCGTGAAGCCCTCAACCTATCAGTAATCGAAGAATACGTTATAGGAGCCAAATTCAACGCAAACTACTTCTGGTCACCCTTAACTGACGACATCGACCTTCTTGGCTTCGACAGACGAATCCAGACAGACCTCGACGGTGTCCTCGACCTCCCTGCCAAAGAACAACTCGAACTCAACATACCCACACAAAACATCGAAATTGGGCACATGGGCGTAACCATGAGAGAAAGTCAACTGGAAAAAATCTTTGAAGCCGCCGAACGATTTGTAAACATCTGTAAAAAAGAGTTCCCGCCAGGCATGATTGGGTTATTTGCGCTCCAAGGTGCAGTTACCAAAGACTTGGAATTCCGAGTTTTCGACGTCAGCCCCCGTGTTCCAGGTTGCCCCTGTGTCGAGCCAACTTCGCCCTATATGAAATATAAGTACGGGGTTGAGGTTGGTCCAGGCAAACGTGTAGCCATGGAGATTAAACGTGCAATCAGGAAACATCGGCTCGCTGAAGTGGTAACATGATAACAGGCGCTGACATCGGCAAAATCATTGAAAAATATGACCAAAACAAGCTTGCAATAGGTACATTGGGATCGCATAGTTCGCTTAACATTTTCAAGGGTGCCAAAGAAGAAGGTTTCCGAACCGTCTGTGTCTGCAAAGAAAAAGATGCTATTATGTACCAGAAGTACCCGCTGGTTGATGAGTTAATCGTTGTTAAAGACTTCACAGAATTGTTGGGCGAAAAAATGCAGGAGCGACTCCGCAAGCTCAACGTGGTTTTAATTCCCCATGGTTCCTTTACTGCCTACCTGAGCACAGAAGAATTAACTGACGCTCTTATGGTGCCTATGTTTGGCAACCGAAGACTTCTCCAATGGGAAGCCAACCGCAAGTCCCAAGAAGAATGGCTGCGCCAAGCGGGGCTCCTATTGCCAGCCACATTCAAAACCCCCGAAGACATCGATCGTCTAATCATCGCCAAACTGCAAGGCGCCAAAGGCGGCAAAGGCTACTTCCTCGCCAACTCACCTAAGAACTTCTATAAACAATTTAACGAAATGGTCAAACGCGGGATGTTAACAAAGGACGACTTGCCAAGCATCCACCTTCAAGAGTACGCATTGGGCGTGAACGTTTACCCAAGCTACTTTAGCTCCATTATAAACGATGACGTGGAAATGCTCTGCGTTGACCGACGCTACGAATCCGCTGTGGACTCGATTGGCAAAATCCCCGCTTCACAACAGCTCGAAATCGACATAAACCCAACTTACACCGTAATCGGCAACTTCCCAATTGTGCTTCGCGAATCGTTGTTGCCTGAAATCATGCGTATGGGCGATAACGTCCATAAAAAAGCACTTGAACTTGCTCCTCCCGGAATCATTGGACCCTTCTGCCTTGAAACTGTAATTACCGACGAAGCAAAAATTTACACATTCGAAATCAGTGCCCGCATAGTCGCAGGAACCAACGTCGGAATCGGAACATCACCATACGCCTATTTGAAGTACGGTGAAAACATGTACATGGGAAGACGCATAGCAATGGAATTCAAAGAAGCCATCAAGCAAAAAAGACTAAAAGACATCCTTGCCTAACTGTAGTATAACTTATAAAAGGCACATATCAAGCAAGTCTTCAAAATTCTTTCTATTTGTATTCTTCTTAAATTTTTTCAACCCAGAAATTAGTGATAACCTGTTTTTCTTGCCGAAAGTTTCATCCAACATCTTTGCTGCTCTACTGTTTCCCAAAAAAAGAAACTGGCAAACCGAGGTAACATTAATCACTTTTCGCACTATGCTTGCAGTTTCAAAATCAACAATGAAAGGCTTATCTATCTTATCCACGAGCAAGTGTTTAGGCGCTTTGCTGAGTTCCCCATGGTCTAAGCCAGCTTGATCTAGACTCCAGCATTGTTCCAGAATGTCGACTAAAACCTTGCGGATAAGCGCTTTTTCTCTTGGAGTTTGCAGCCAATCCTCAAGTAAATCACCGTCAATAAGTTGGGATAAAAGAAAATTGTTGCTTACAGCAATAAATTTGGGGCCAACACCGATTGCGTTGGCTTTCTGGAGCATTTCTGCTTCATGCGTAAAATCTAGTCTATCCGCATCGATTCGGCGCATTTTCAACGCCACCTTTTGCCCCTTCACATTCGCAACTACAACTACTCCCACATAACCTTTGCCAAGTACAGGAACGTTGGAAGCATTGGTTTTTCCCACAAATTCAATCGACGTAACCCCATGCTTTTGCATTTCCTCTAATCGCTGATAGATTTCTGTGGGGGTTGTTCTTGGATAACACACAATTGAGGCGTAAGGCTCCTCATTTAGGTTTTCCAAAGCAACTATTTTTGGGGGTTTCACTTCTTATCCTCTAATGGCTAATGCAGTGGAGTTAGTTAATTAAAGCTTAAGTTACCTTTTCGTAAACAAATTGATTTATCGTTGGGGCTATAAGCTGGAAGAGTAAAAATTGGTAAAGCCCTATCTGCCTGTCGTTTGACGTTAGTTATTCTTATTAATTCAAGGAGAGCATCTATGTCAACAGCATTGATTGACGGGTTAAGAGATGCCTCGGTTCAAACAAATCCTTGAAATTCAGCAGTTAATGAGCAAGAAAGAGCTTATCAGAAATATAGGTATTATTGCGCACATCGATCATGGCAAAACCACTCTTGCCGATTCTTTGTTGGCTGGGGTTGGATTGCTTTCGACCAAGATGGCTGGAATGGCAAGAGTGCTTGACTACCTTGAGGAAGAGCAGAAACGCAAAATCACAATCAAAACAGCCAACATCAGCCTACTTTACAAGACTCCAGGCACACCGTACATTATAAACCTCGTTGACACGCCTGGACATGTCGATTTCACTGGTAAAGTAACCCGCGCTTTGCGAATAATTGATGGCGCAGTAGTAGTTGTGGATGCTGTCGAGGAAATTATGGCTCAAACCGAAATCGTTACAAAACAAGCCCTAGAAGATCGGGTCCGTCCAGTACTTTTCATCAACAAAGTCGATAAACTAATTGTTGAACTCCAGCTAAACGAGGATCAAATAGAAAAAAAACTTGACCAAATAATTAACAGATTCAACGACCTAATAGAAACCTATGCAGAACCTCAATTCAAAAACCAATGGAGAATCGATGCTTCATTAGGTAATGTGGCTTTTGGCTCAGCCTTGCACGGTTGGGGCTTCACTATGAAAATGGCGAAGCAGCATGACATAAAGTTTTCAGACATAACGAAAGCGTATGCCGCTGGTCAGCAGATAAAACTGCGAACGACTTTGCCAGTTTACGAAGCAATTTTTGAAATGGCAATCAATGTAATTCCGAATCCAAAGGAAGCCCAAGCATATCGTATTGGGAAGATTTGGGACGGACAAATCAACTCACCTATTGGCAAAGCATTAGTTCAATGCGGCGACGATGCACCAACAATCATGTATGTAACTAATGTGCATTTTGACCCAAACGGTGACACATTGGCAACTGGAAGAGTTTTTTCCGGCAAAGCCAAGAAAGGTGATAAGTTGCATCTCGTATCTGCTCTTTCTGAAACAGAAGTTAACGAAGTCTCCATAGATATGGGGTCACTTCGAGAAGAAGTCACCGAGATTTCAGCTGGAAGTTTAGCTTCCTTCACGTTGACTGGAAAAATTAGGGCTGGCGAAACACTAGTTGATTTAGAACATAAAGACACTATGGTGCCCTTCGAAGGTATATGCTATGTTTCCGAACCAGTAGTAATTTTAGCGGTTGAACCCAAAAAAACCCAAGACATTCCATTATTGCTCGATGCCCTTGAGAAACTTGCTTGCGAAGACCCCAACCTGAAGATTACTGCAGATAAGCAAACTGGCGAGTACTTGCTCAGCGGCATGGGTGAATTGCATTTAGAAATAGCTATGCACGAATTGAAAAGCACCTTTGGTATCGACGTCACAGTATCTTCGCCAAGAGTTGTTTACATGGAAAGCGTACAGAAAAAAGGCGTAGTTGCATTGGCAAAAAGCCCAAATAAACAGAATAGTTTTTGGGTGCAGGTCATGCCTGAAACCGAGGATGCAACAACATCTACCGAACCTGATTCGGGCAGTGTCCTCTCGGTTGATGAACATCGGAACGTGCTTTTGGATTGCAGTGGAAAAACGGAGCAGATTTCTGAAGAGGATTTGGAAGCGATTATAGCTGGGTTTGAATTCGCTTGCAAGGCTGGTCCACTTTGCGGTGAACCTGTCTGGCATTTACAGGTGAACTTTGATGATTTACAATTAAATCAACATAGTGATGGCGGCTCAGAAATTATGCGTGGCGTAAGTAAAGCCATCTTCGGAAGCTTCCTAACTGCTGACCCAGTTTTGCTTGAACCCATTTACAAAGTCATAATCTCCGTCGCCACCGAATTAGCGGGCGAATTATCAAGAATCCTAAGTACCCGCCACGGAAAAGTCACATTGTTTGAGCAAAAAGGGCTCCTCACAATTATCAGCGGTTTTATACCTGTCTCTGAAACTTTCGGTTTCTCAAAAGAACTGAGGTCAGCGACTTCCGGCAGGGCATTTTGGCAAATGTTCTTTGATCACTGGGAAAAAATGTCTCCCAAGCTCTCTTTGGAAGTAGTCGGTGATTTGAGGCGGCGAAAAGGATTAACTCCCGAAGTGCCCAAACCCGAGAAGTTTATGGAGTGAAAGTATTGCAGCTTGCTGTTGCGTTTGATTTGGATTTTTCACTTTGCTGCGGTCAGGTTTTTAGGTGGCGGAAGATTAACGGTTGGTGGTATGGCGTAGTCGGCGAACATGTTATTAAGATACGCCAATGCGGTGACCAATTAGAGTTTGAGAATATCCATAGAGAATTTGTGCAAAATTATTTTGGTTTAAACGATGATTTAGACAAAATAAAAAGTTGCGTTGGCAAAGACAATTATGTTCGCAGTGCCCTTCAAAGATTTGAAGGGCTTCGGATTGTCAGGCAGCTGCCTTGGGAATGCCTTATCAGCTTCATTTGCGCCACCTACAAGAGCATTGCCGCTATCGAATTAATGCTTAAAAAACTCTCAATAAAGTATGGTGAAAAACAGGTTTTCGATGGCTTGGATTTTTACACTTTTCCAACTACAGAACGGTTGGCTAATGCAAGTGAGAATGGTCTGCTGGAATGCGGTTTAGGTTACAGAGCTAAGTACGTGCAGAAAACAGCCAAAAAAATCCTCAATGAAACCATCAACCTTGAAGATTTGAAGACTTTGTCCTATTTTGAAGGCAGAAGAACGCTTTTAGAGTTTTCTGGGGTTGGCTTCAAAGTGGCTGATTGCGTTCTGCTTTTTTCTCTTGAAAAAATGGAGGCTTTTCCCGTAGACGTTTGGGTAAAACGTGTCATCCTAAATCATTACGCCAACCAATTACCTGCTGAAGCCGTCAAAAAAATGCAAAGCCACGACTCCTTAACTAACAATGAATACCAAAAAATCGGAGACTTCGCTCGGTCCTACTTCGGACAATACGCGGGTTACGCTCAAGAATACCTCTTCCATTTCGAGCGAACACAACGTTAAAATGGCGACAAACAACAATTCCCTACTGGTGCGACTTATGAGTGAGGGCAAAATTGAACAATTAATAAAACAAAAACGAACTTTCCTAAGGCACGCTTTGAAAGATTACTCAGCGGGCGGCAACGACATGCTCGACGACCTCGAAAGCATGCTGCAAGAAGCTAAAGCAGAAATCACCCATAACTTGGAACTAGTCAACTGCTTAAAAGATGAAGAGGGTGAAGAGGCTTGGCAAAAAGAATGCCTATCTATGTTTAACACATGGTACGAGAAATGGTTTGGCAAACCCCTAAGTTTACATTATTTTAGTTATCGGTAAGTTACAGAATGAAAATCGGAAAATGCTTAGGTTCGCTTAGGCTGGCGAATTCGCCACTTTGTAATCCCTTCTTTCCGTTCCCTTTTTCTTTTTTTTGTTCTATCACTATTTTTGGGATTTTTTCTTGAGTGATCCATTTTTTGAGGATGTCGATACCTTCTGTTTCGTAAAAACGTTTCCAAGTTATTCTTTCTCTACGTGCCTCGCAGCGACCTAGAAACCGCATAATTACGGGTTTTCTTGTATCCTGCAATTGTGAGTCTGGATGCAGCAAAGGTTCACTTTGTTTTTTGAAAGATAGCAGAATTACCAAGGCTCAGAGAAAATCTTCGATGAAATTTCTTTACTAAGAATAAACTCTTCATTGAACCCAGTTCAAAGAAGGCGGTTCAAAGGTTCAATAGAAGTTTTGAACTCTTTGAGCCTTTGCTGGAGAAGGCGCAGAAGATTCTTGCTGTTTTGGGAGCTGATGGCGTAGCTAGCGATGTAGTCAAAATTGCTAACTGCGTGAAAAGTAATGCGTCTTATTAAAAAGACCGCTTGTTGAAGGATTCTTATTCCGTTCAGTATTCGTATCCTTTTCAAGATGTAGAAGAATAATAGGACCGCCTATTTCATTGACATAAAGGGAGAGCGGTTAATTGCTCAGACTACGTTTACCTTTTTAAAAGCTCTAAGGGCAAGCAAACACATTATTACGCTAAATCCTACGAGAAATGCCAAAGATATCAGTACATCATTAATTCCGTAGGTGTAGTTGGTTCCAAACGCATAGAAGTCTGAGCCAATACTGAAGTATCTTATGCCGTTTATAAAATATGTTAAAGGGTTCAGATAGCTAATTATTCTTATTACCAATGGCAACGATGATAGCGGGTATAGGGCATTACTTGCGAAGAAAAGAGGCAAAGTGAGTAGAGTAATTACAGCTTGAACTCCTTCATGCCCCTGAATTTTCAGTGCTATTAAGGATGAAAGGAACATTAACCCCAATGCAAACAGCACCACAAACAGGAGAATTCCAAATATTGAACCAATAATATTTATTATTGCGAATCCCTCAAAGAACCGTACTCCTAAAATTAACCCAAACACAATTATTATTACTGTTTGAACTAGCGATTTTGTTATGCCGCTAAGAGTTAACCCTAGTAGAATATGTGTACGTTTCATAGGCGATGCAACCATCTCTTTTAGTAACCCGAATTGCTTGTCTAATTGAAGAGATATTCCTGCGTACAAACATGTGAAAAGCACAGTCATAGACAAAATCCCTGCAGCGATAAAAGTCATGTAGTTAACTGAAACAGCGCCCGATGGAACAACGGATGCGAGCATATCAAAGTTGCTTGACATTGACAAGCCGTAGAGAGATAGCCACAAGGCAGGTTGGATTAAAGAAGCAAAGAGCATAGCGTTAGAGCGGAAGAATTTAACCATGTCTCTCCAGTAAATTGCGAGAAATTCAGTTCTCATTAGTGGCTCGCCCCATGCATTTGCCCCATACCGTGCATAATAGGCATGCTTGTTTGATCTTGATTTTCTTCCTTTAGCCCTCTTCCAGTGAAATGAATGAAAACGTCGTCTAGAGAAGGCTTCTTCAAATTGACACTTTCAACTTCAATTCCAGCATTTTTGATTTTCTCGATAATTCTTGGTATAAGATGTGATCCTTCTTCATTTAGGGATACTACGAGTCCCTTTGAAGAGCTCTTTGTAATTGTCTTTACCTCCGCCATATCTTTGATGATAAGGGCTGTTTTTTCATCGTTGTTGGTTTCCAGATATATCATGTCTTGTCCAAGTGCGTTTTTTAGGCTCTCAGATGTGCCGCTGGTAACTATTTTTCCTTTATCTATAATGCATATAGTGTCGCTTAGTTGGTCTGCTTCATCCATATAGTGCGTTGTAAGAAATATGGTGACCCCTTCTTTGTTCACCTTTTTCATATAAGACCATATGTTCATTCGTGTGTAAATGTCGAGACCTATTGTCGGTTCGTCGAGAAAAAGAAGTGTTGGTCTTGTTAGAAGGCCTCTTGCGATCTCAAGGCGACGTTTCATTCCTCCGCTTAAGGTTTTTACTAAAGCTTTCCTCTTATCAGTCAGTTCGACTACTTTGAGAAGCTCGTCTATTCTTTGTCTTCTAACTTCCTTTGGAATCGAATATATTCTACCGTGAAATTCCATTGTTTCCCAAACAGATAGGTTCATGTCAAGTGTCTGGTCCTGAAAAACTATTCCTATTGATTGGCGGATACTGTTTTGTTGCTTAACCAAATCGAAGCCTGAAATTGTGACTTTGCCTTTCTGGATTTGCAACAGCGTTGTTAGGACGTTGATGATGGTGGTTTTTCCGGCGCCATTTGGTCCCAGGAAAGAGAAGATTTGACCCTTTTCAACATTGAAACTAACATTGTCAACGGCTTCTACCTTTCCATATGAGTAAGAAAGACCCTCAACTGATAATATGTTTTCTTTCACGTTACACGTCTCTTCTCTAGTTTTTTTTATATTCTACATAGGTGCATAACAATGTTCATTTTCTTGTATTTATATAAACCAGCTCAAGCGCGCTGCCTTGTCCCTCAGACAAGGTGAGAGCAAATTCACGTTCCACCTCATCCCACGCATTAATCATAAAGCTTTTAACCGTTCAAATTAACGAATCAGCATTACAGTTTTCAACTCCCTTGTACATGCCACCAGGGCAAAAAAAACGCAGCGTATCAGGACACATTAACTAAAAAACATAGAGAGTACACTTTATGGGAAATCTTCGAAGACCAGAAAAACGGCTAAAATAAGGCGCTTGTTATGTATGCAGACTTTTGTGTGAACTAAGCGCTTTTAGGTCTATAATTCCTATTCTTCAAAATCAAAGCAGCGGCAACAAAGATTACGATAATAACTAATGCAATACCGCCGATTTCCTGGTGAATCAGCAGTTGAAACATTAAAATATGAACCTGCCCGACTGAATTATTCTCTATTTTAAAGTCTTTTTTAGAATAGTTTTGTTTAGAATCGAGCTAAGTTTATGTCTGCTTACCCAGAGTATTCCCGATATCGCAAGCATAAATCCTAAAAATTGAGCAAACATCAAAATGCTATTTACCCCAATTGGGTCAGAGTTAAAAAGCGAATATCCTTCGTTGATGTTGGGATCTACCCTAAAAATCAAGTAATCCCAAGTAGAAAACAAGTGCGTAAACCACATATTATAGAACAGTGCAGCTAACACTAAAACAAACCCCAGAAGAGCTATAGCAATCAAGGATACCTTCTTTATTTTAGTCTTTAACCAGCTTAGCTTAACCAAAGTAAAGCTCTTGCTGACTAACGATGCAGCTAAGAGACTAAAGAAAGGTAACGCTTGATAATCATATTTAATTGCGTTAAGAAAAGGCGCCCTTAAATCTAAAATAGTTCCCAAAATTATGTTAACGCTCACAACACAGACTATTGCTGCTATACAAGTTGCATCTAACGGTAAAAACTGGCGGAATATGCGTCTTTGCCATAAACAAACAAGAAATGATACGATTGATGCATCGATAAAGAACCAACCTATCCCGTAACTTACTAAAAAATTGGTTACAAAAAATGGTGTAGGCGTAGCGATGTTTGGATTTTGAGAAATTAAATCGGGGTGTAGAAAGATAGAGGATAAACCTAATACCCGCTATTACTTGATACCACAAAAATATGGCTATCAACACAGGGATGGAAAATCCTACTAACCACTTTAATGTATGTTTGAGATTTCGGGGTTGGTAGTAGAAAAAGAACGCTAACAGTGGAATAAGTGTGAAGACAGCGTACAATTTTGTGTTAAATGCCGCTGCAAAAATAATTGCGGAGATAATAAAAAGTCTAAATGATGCTCGGCGAACAGCAATCAAGGCTACAAACAAGCTTAGCAAACTAAAGAATAGACACTGTGCGTCAATTAGGAAGGTTCGACTCATAATCAGGTGCCAAGGGCTAAACGCGAAGAGCAGCGATGCAAAAAAACCAGTCGTCTTATTGTAGGCGACTTTGCCAATTCCATAAACTAACGCATACGCATCCAAGCCCAAACAAAGTTACAAGAAATGTGCCATTTTTGATTGACACCCCGAAAGAGTTGAAGAATAATGCTTGAATATAGAATCCCAATGGCGGCTGATCCATCAAGACACCATTTGCTACAGGTAGGCCAGTTTTGAATATCCCTAAGACCGCGTCGAATTCCCATGCAGTGTCACCATTATGGAAGGGTCCTATAGTAATAGCAACCAGAAAATAACCTACTAAAATGCTTAGCAAGGGATAGTATTCTTCAAGAAATATTCTAAGTTTACCCATCCTGACCTTTAAATCCAAAGCTTCCTTAAGACTGCGGTTTCGTTTTTTCAATTTATGCCAACCAGTTTTTTAACTATAGGTATTTTGCTTACTGGAATAATTATTGCTAAGCAGATGGCTAAAGTTGCAAAGGTGAGTATTGGAACTTCAATCACTTGGTTTATAACATTGCCATTAATGGCAAAACCGAAGTATCCGTTTTGGAGGGACTCCATGATTAGGGGGTGCAAAAGAAATATCGGTAATGTATAGTCGCTGATTGTATTGACAAGCACGCTTAATTTTATTTTCTTTTCTAGTCGTCCAGGGGTTGTTTTAAAGAGTACTACAAAGAGCATCATTGATGTAACAATTACAAATGGGCTAAGGTATTCTTGGAAGAAGTATAGTTTGGGGTTACCAAACCAAGCCATGTAATATGTGCCTACAGAAATTGTAATTATTCCCGCTATTATGAAAATAAGTAAGTATTTTGTTTTCACTTTTATCTTTGGCAAAAAAGCGCCTAGCACAAAGTACCCCAGAAAACCCAACAATGGAAACATATCAGTGTTGAAGGTAAAGCCAAACATAGGCACCAAAGAGACCAATGTTATGCCAGTAAACCAGATAGCGGCGAAATAAATCAAGAGTTTTTTGCTTAGATTTGGCATAAGCGCCCTAAGGATGGGGGTTAGAAGGTATAGCCCTACAATCATGTAGAGGTACCAAAAGTGGTAGTATGGGCCAACTGACAGTAGGCTCTGAATGATATAGTTTGTAGTAAAGGGTTGGTTTTTTACGGTGAAATCCCAAATAAAATAAAGTATCCCAAAAAAGAATACACAAACTGCTAACCTGTTCCAACGTTTCTTAAAAAAAGTGCTAAGAGATTCAGAGTACTTTTCGGGCTGAAGCAACAAGAAGCCTGTAAGCATAACAAAAAGCGGTAAACCTGCAACTCTAAAGATCGCTTGATATACATTGACAATAGACCAGCGGTAAAAGTCTAGCTGAGTCATTTGGGGCATTATTGCTTCATTTGTAGCATGGATAGCAATTACGCTAATGATGGCGATTGTTCGGATAACTGGGGCTGAAAGATATCTCATAGTTACACCTTTTTCGCCAAGTAGTCGTCTGTAAATAATGCTTGTAAGTAGCGTTTAAGGTTTTTACAATTCTTCCGTTTAGCAAATTCCAGTTAAGAGAGAGTTGCATCTTATTCACACTTGTTTTTTAGAAAAGCCAATAATTATTTTAGCACCACTAAATCGGTTAACCTTCAAACAGGAAAGAAAAGACGGGCTGTCGAAAACTGCTAACGATTTATGGCTGCCCCTTGAAGCTTTACTGGAAAAAGTTATTTGTTAACAACGGTCTTATTAATTGTGATGGGGCACTTCAACTACAAGAAAACATTGCTTATTTCAGCAACCATCTTAATATCAATTGTTTTTGTTGCATATGGGGTGGTTTCTTTAATCACCAGGAGTTCCGAAGGCGGTATTGTGCGCGTTGCATGTGTTGGAGATAGTATAACTGAAGGGTCGAATTACCCAGACTACTTATGGATGCTTCTTGGCTCCAAGTATAGAGTGGGTAATTTTGGGGTTAATTCTACAACGGTATCTCTTCAATCAAATAAACCCTACATTAACCAGCCTGAATTTATGGAAGCAAAGAATTTTGCGCCCAATATTGTAGTAATCATGCTTGGAACAAATGATGCTTATCCAAATAACCAGCAAACTAAGGCTAACTTCATAAAAGATTATGAAACGCTTGTGAAAGAATTTCAAATGCTGTCAAGTGCCCCTCAAATATGGCTCGTAAAGCCGCCGCCAGTTTTAAGGAATGGAACAGGCATAAGCACTGAGTTCTTCACCCTAAACATAATACCTGCAATTGAGGCAGTTGCAGGCAAGCTTAACTTGCAAGTCATTGATCTGTACGAACACGTTATCAGCCTACCCACAATACTTCAGTTATGATGGTGTGCATCCAACCGAGGAAGGATCCCACGCTATTGCTCAAAATATTTGCCAAGCATTAGTTCAACCGCGAAATTAAGCGGTCTAACATTATTCTAAGTAGACTAAGACGAGCATCTTTGAAGTAACTTGGAATGTGTTAAAGCAAGTGTTACCTTTAATTTTGAATACGCTCTGTAAATCAAACTTACTAGTGCTAGCACGTGCTAACTACATCCTCTTTGGGGCAAATATCTTTTTTTTGAAAGTGATTCATTTGGTTAACCTCAAAAAAGAGTAAAAAACCATCTGCTTAAGACCCATTAAAACTTATCTTGTAACAGTCAATGCAGAATGGGATTTACTAGTTGAAAAGTACACGAGACAGAAACCAATAACGTTGAAACAGTTCAAGTATCATTAACCTTTTTTACTATCGAGCGCTTATCTTTAAGCTTCATGGATGTGGACACGTTAACAAACTTTGACGTTAGACAATGCCATAAATGGGCTCAACTATTACTCTCCAGAAACCAGAAGCTAAAGCAAGCCCAAGAGGCCATAGAAAAACAGGACTTTGATTCCGCAAAACGGTTGTTCAATCAAGTCTTCACAGGAACAATCGGTGGCAAACAGGCTGACCCAGGCATGGCTGGCTCACTCTTATACCACATGGCGATGGTAACAAAGATGGAGTCTGAAACCCAAGTTATTCTCGACGAATTGAACGCAAAGATGCCCAACATATCAGCACATTTAATCGAGATCTATCGCGATTTCGAATCTGACGCTAAAGAATTAACCAAAGAAATAGGTCCACTCCAGCTGGCTTTCAAAGATATCCCTCAAAGTCCACGGTTGGGAACAGAAGCAAAAATCGCTCTGTTTACCAAGTTAAAACAGGAAAACAAGAAAGTCGAAACCCTCCTAAAAAACCTTAATCCACAAGCAGCCCAAGCATTCGAAGAACTGTTCGTTGAATGGGCGGAACAGGTTATACGGATGCGACTCATCCAAGAATACGAAACAATCAAAGGCTTACTCGTAACAGCAGAGCTCGCAAAGACTGTTGGTATACCAGAACTTGAAAATGCAATGGCTAAAGTGCAGGATAAGTTCGGTCGAGATACAGTCAACATAGCCCTCGAAGTTACATTGAAGGTTGGCATGCGAAGAGAAAAACTGCAATCAATCATGCTAAGCGATCACTTCATCAACTACACCATGGACTTAGAAAAGCTCGATGGGCATATGGATTTTTTGAATTGCCCGATCTTTGGGAGCCACAAGTACGCAAATGAAAAATACGGAGTAGACGATAAGGTTTCGGCTCTGTTTTGTAGGCATTTCTGTTTTGCTCACGCCAAAGCTATGCTCGACACCGTTTTGCCCTTTCCTTTTACATTGTGGCATCCTAAACTAATGACCTCTGATGGCAACTGCGAATTCTACCTTAAACTGGCTTACTCACAAGAAGCCCAAACATCCGAACAATTCGTTCCATTAGTCATGTCTTGGAACGTTACTCGCGAATGCAACATGAAATGCAGTCATTGCTACATAAACGCAACAGAAAAAAAGCTTGATAATGAACTGACCACTCAAGAAGCCAAAAACCTCATGGATCAAATATGCCAGGTTAGCAAGCCATTACTTATCCTTAGCGGGGGTGAACCTCTGCTGCGCTCAGATATTTTTGAGCTCATCGAATATGGCTCGTCTAAAGGTTTGAAGATTGGGCTTGGAAGTAACGGAAGCCTAATCGACGATGATGTCGCAGCTAAACTTAAAGCGGCGGGTATAGCAACAGTTTCAATCAGTTTAGACTCTCATATTCCAGCACAACACGACGAGTTCCGAGGAGTAGTTGGCGCATGGGAAAAAGCAGTCAACGCATGCAAAGCTTTAAGAAAAAATAATGTGCTCGTCCAAGTAAACACAACTTTAACTCACGAGAACTACGGCCAAATTGATGACATCATGAGTTTAGCAGAGGAAATCGGCGTTGAAAACTTCCACCTCTTCTTCCTTGTCCCAACAGGACGAGGAACTAAACTAACAGACATTTCACCCCAAAAATACGAAGACATGATAACCAACACATTTGCAAAAGTCTCAAAACACAAATTAAACGTGAGACCTTCCTGCGCGCCCCAGTTCATGCGCATCGCAAAAGGCATGGGCTTAGATATGAGGCAATGGGTTCGCGGCTGCTTGGCAGGCTTATACTATTGCCGCATTTACCCCAACGGAGATGTAACCCCCTGCCCATACCTCCCAATAAAACTTGGGAATGTCCGAGAAAAAAGCTTCAAAGAAATCTGGTTCAACTCACCAATATTCAAAGCTCTACGGGACCCGAACTCGTTAAAAGGCAAATGCGGCGCATGCGAATATCGCACCCTATGTGGCGGTTGCAGAGCACGCGCTTATGGGCTTTCAAGCGACTTCATCGATTACTGTGGGGACCTCCATGAACCAACAGAGGCAAAAAGCGATTATTTGACAGAAGATCCATGGTGCGTCTACCAACCAAAAACCCATTAAGTAATAGATTGCTTTCAAAAAATTTAACAGGTAGTTAGAGGTACTTTGGCAGCCCGCAAACACAGTGTTCCAGTGACTGCGGACCGCCAAAACAAATGCAAACTGATAGAAAGCAGTAAAAATAATGTTCAGCAGAACGGTCACCGAGCGCTAGATAGTTTTGTCTAGTTTAGGGGAGGATCCTATGGATTTATTTTTCTAACGATTTGATGTCTACTGCCTACATAATGTCTGGAGGCGTAGCTGGGTTGTCTTTTGGGATTGTCGGATTTATTTTTTTGGGAATTAGTTTGAATTTGAAAGGTAAGCAAGTTTTGAAGCAAGAAAAAGTTAATAATATTATTGTTGAAAAACCCACTCAATTAACTCCCCAAGTTCAAAAAAGCAAGAAAGTCAAGGCTGCAAGAAAGCCTAATTTGGAAATGCTGGCAACTAATGATCCTGCTATTGAAGAACCACAACAATTGACACCTAAGGTTCAAAGAAGGAAAAAAGCAAAAGCGATTAAAACATCTAATTTGGAAATATCGACTATAGGTTTACTTGAAGAAGAAGAGATAAAACAAAAGACCTAATGAAACAATAATCAGCAGCGAGCGCTTGCCGAATGCGGTTTTTTTGTGTTATTATTTTGTTCTTGTAAGTTGTAGCATTTCCAAATCTTATTCGCAATCTCCTCTGAGTATCCAGAATTGGCAAGACCCCTCTTAAACGACCTTTCTGAAGGTGTATACTGTTTTTTGCCATTCTGCCGTTGGAACATGCTTTTTTCTTTGTCTTGGTTAATAATAAGGATTATGAAAAACCTTCAGAGCTGTAGATTTGTACAACATAAATACATTATAGCTCGCTAGTTTGTTGTATGCTTTGACAAATGGCGCGCCTTGAGTTACAATTATTGAGTTTTTTTCGAGTTCCCTAATGTCCTGGATAGCGTTTTCATTATTTTTTCAGCCGTGTACTTGGCGGTGCGGTTTTGTCTTTAAATAAAGTCATGGATAAAAACTATTTTAGTAATTTGTTGATTGCTTAATAAAGAAATTAGGATTTCTTAAAATAATCTATTTATGTTTCATACTGTACACTATTTCTGTTGTTAGGTTTAATGAAATCGACAAGAGCACTCACTCTGATCGCATTGTTGGTTCTTGCTGTTTTTCTACCTTTATTGCTTCTCTATGAGATTGAAAACGAGGATTCTGACGAGGTTTGCTATTTCGGTGTTACATATGGGTCGACCACAACTTGGGAAGCAAAACTTCTGATTGACAAGGTTAAGGGATATACGAACCTCTTTATCGTAGATTCTTGGGACATAAGCAAAAACGAAACCGCCCTAAATGAAATCTGCCAGTACGCCATAAACGCCGGATTGAGCGTAATAGTATATTTTGATTTTGTATTCTTCGACATTGAACAGTGGCAATGGCTTCGTACATGGATGGAAACGACGACACAAAGATGGGGGGATAACTTCTTAGGAATTTATCTTTATGATGAGCCAGGTGGAAAGCAGATCGACACGAATCAATGGCGCAGTGGATCGTTTGTCAGGAAGGCTATGGAAAACGCTTCAGACTATAGTGATGCGGCAAGGCGGTTTGTAACTAGCATCCCTTCAACTATAAGCTGGCAAAATGTGAGAAATGTGAGTTTACCAATTTTTACTTCTGATTACGCCCTTTACTGGTGGGATTACTTAGCTGGTTACGATGCAGTTTTCGTGGAGTTGGGCTGGAACAATAGTAGAGCTCAACAAATTGCGCTCTGCAGAGGCGCTGCGAATGTGCAGGGAAAAGACTGGGGCGCTATAGTTGTCTGGACTTATGACGAGCCGCCTTACCTAGCAAGAGGATACGAGATACTCGAAGATATGGTAACGGCTTACCGAGCTGGAGCAAAATACATCGTTTTGTTCAATTTTCCGAAATATCCTGAAACTAACCCTTACGGGACACTATCTGAAGAGCATTTCAGCGCTATGAAGCAATTCTGGAGTTACATTAAAGAGCAATCGCGAAACAATTCCGAAAGAGCAGATGGCCATGTAGCTCTTGTTTTACCAAAAGACTATGGATGGGGCACAAGACGGACGGCGCAGTTTGTCGAGGACAAAATATGGGGATTTTGGCCAGAAGATAAAAATACGTTGTTAATCGGTAAAAATATGGCTAAACTCATCACTAAATATGGTTTGAACCTAGATATAATTTTTGATGATTCGCAATTTCAATATCAAAAAATTTATAAGCAAACTTATTTTTGGAACGCTTCTCTTGTTTAGCGAGTTGCCTTGTCCCTAAACATTAATGAAATATGTTGGTGAAACGGTTTTTGTTTGTTGTTCCAATAGTCTGTACTTCTTCTCTTTTTAGAATAGGGTAGTACGCTGTAGAATGCGTAGGATGCGAAGTTCTTTAAGCCTTAATCCTCAATTTCGTGTGTCTTTTAAGGTACAATAATATCAAAAATGCTCTGATCTACATTAATTAGTTACTTTTGAAGACGAAGATTACCTTTTGCAAAATTTTAATACTGTCAAGCGGCAAAATCAACTAGTTGAAGCAGCAGACGAATTAGTCAGTGAAATGGATGTAGTCAAACTTTTCAGAAAAACACAAATAGCTAACAATCAGCTGATTACTGGTGTTTGTTTTTAAGTATGTTGAGTGGATTGTGGCAGGTGAGGAGGGAGGGCGCGCGCACTCTGGACGAATAATCGCCAGGGGCGTAAAAGTTACCGCCGTCGGCTCAAACCAAGACCTAACAAATATTGACTGGGTCGACCTAACTGCAGGCACAACTGCGTCACGCCAAATTTGTGTGATTAACAATGGAACTGTTCCCACTCTCAATGTCAGCTGGCGATTGGATCCCATTGATTGCACAACAATACCTCACAATAACATGGAATTACGCTTCAGACACAGTACTACAACCGAGCACTTCACAGACACTCACTATCACTATCAAGTTAAACCAGTACGTGACTGGAGTAAACACCTTCACAAACACCATCTTCACGATAGCAACCGAACTTGATTCATATCATTAATTCATAAAGTAATTATCTGCGTTAACATGATTCTCAATTTGGATGAGTATAACTAAGAATTGAGGGCTTTGATAATGACAGTAAAAATACTAGTTATTGACGATGACAAAGAAGTTAGAAATATGCTTGTTTCAATTCTTAAAAGTTACGGGTATTTAGTCGAGACCGCAAAAAATGGGAATGAAGCTATCCAGATGTGCGAGACGACTCCTTTTGATGTTGCCCTTATCGATATTGAGCTCCCTGACATTAACGGTACTGACCTTCTCCAAATGTTAAATGAGAAACGACCAAAAATTGTCAAAATAATCATAACAGGACACCCATCCATAAAAAATGCTGCGAAATCAGTAAACGAACAAGCAGATGGATATATAATTAAGCCATTCAATGTCCCTGAACTGCTATTGCTGATAGACAAGCTTTTGTAACGGAAGACAAATTCAATTTCTAATTTGCTTTGATGTTACGAACCGAAAATTAAGATCGATGTTGATAAGATGCTTCGCGTTTTTGACAACCTAATCAAGAACGCGATAGATGCCATGCCACAGGGAGGAAATCTGAGGATTCAAAGTGTTATTTCTGGTGAGAGCGTTCGAGTTTCATTCGCAGATACTGGCATTGGCATTAAAAAAGATGAATTAAATAAACTTTTTACGCCGCTATTCACAACGAAAGCTAAAGGAATGGGATTCGGTTTGTCTATCTGTCAACGGATAATTGAAGCTCATAACGGAAAGATATCAGTGGACAGTACCCCGAACATAGGGACCACTTTTACAATTGAAATACCAAAGAACATTAATCCCATAAAAGGTGAAAGAAATGCATAATCGAACGATTATCCAAGATAATCTTTTATCTGCTGAAAGCTCGAAAGTTGAAGAAGTCTTATCCCCCAACGAAAAAATCTGTGACGGATTTAAGGAAATCAACGACGTAATTGATGGTGTTGGAGATGCATTGTTCGTTTTTGATGTTAACCAGCGACTCATTAGGGTCAACAAGAAAGCATGTCAATTATTCAAAAAGAAACCCGAGGAATTATTGGGTAAACACTGCTACGAAATAGTTCACGGCACTAACAAGCCTTGGCCAAATTGCCCTGCCATAAGAACGTTTGAAACAAAGCAAATTTGTGAGAGTGAAATAGTCGATCCAAACTTGGGCATTCCATTACTAGTTACTATATCGCCCATCTTCAATGAAAAAGGTGAACTAACTAAATGTGTACATGTCGCAAAGGACATCTCGGATCGAGTGAAGGCAGAAGAGAAACTCAAAGAGAGTGAGGCGAAGTATCGCGCCAGTTTTGAGTGTTCAATGGATGCACTTATGCTACTTGACGAAACCAGGTTCTTCGACTGCAACGCCTCAACTCTTAAAATGTTCGGAGTTGACTCCGTTGAAGAGTTCACGAAGAACCATCCAGCAGATTTGTCACCTCCAACACAAGTCAACGGAAACCCATCAATGAAAGCCGCCATGGACCATATCCGCAAAGCACTTGATGAAGGCTCAGACCACTTCTTCTGGGTTCACAAACGAGCTAACGAAACAACGTTCCCAGCGGATGTTCTTTTAACCAGAATAAGCTACGGAGGTAAGAGTGTTCTGCAAGCAACTGTTCGAGACATAACGGAACAAAAAGAAACCGAGCAGAAACTCAAAGATAACCAGGAAAGAATGGCTATAATGAACGAGAAGTTACGGGTCGTGGGCAGCATAACCCGACATGACATAAGAAACAAGCTTTCTGTAGTTCCTGGGTATTCCTATTTGATGAAGAAGAAGCTTGCTGATCGTCCCGATATGATTGAGAAACTTGAAAGGATGGAGCAATCGGTTAAGGAAGTGGTGAGAATTCTTGAATTTGCTAAGGTATACGAGCAACTGGGCGTTGAAAAACTAGTTGAGATGAAAGTGTCCAGGGTTGTTGATGAGTCTGCAGGTATGTTTTCTGATTTGCCTTTCAAAGTCGTTAATGACTGTCATGGTTTGACTGTTCTCTCGGATTCTTTTCTTCTGCAACTTTTTTACAACCTTATTGATAACACAAGAAAATATGGCCAAAAGACTACAATGTTAAGGATATTTTACGAAAAAATAGCTCAGAACGATCTTAAATTGATTATTGAGGATAACGGAGTAGGAATACCTTTGGAGAACAAGGAGCAACTTTTCAAACGGGGCTTTAGTACCGGGGGAAGTACGGGCTTTGGCTTGTTTTTATGTAAGAATATGCTAGAAGTTTATGGATGGGTAATCCACGAAAACGGTGAAGCTGGTGTAGGCGCTAAGTTTGTAATAACTATTCCGAAGAAAAATAAAAACGGCCAAGTAAACTATCAAATTGAGTCTTGAAGTTAATAGCGCGTGGATCTAAATATTTCTGTATTGATGTTAACTGAAGAGGACGAAGCAACATAAAAGACATGATGCGACCACTCTTGATTCCGTAAGAGGCTCTCTGTTTGCTTTTTGAGTGGGACTGCTTTTTAGGGGAGGTTTCCAATAATATCATAATCTGGATTAGGTTATTGCGTTATCTGTTTTTGCCCTTTTTGTATTCTTCGTACTTTTCCAAGACCGCATCTATCCTACAGTTTACAAACTGGTCTGAGGTGCGGAAGGGCATATCCCTTTCTTTAAAAGTTTCGTTGAACTCCTCGTACTGTTCGTGTAGAATCTCGAGGCATTCGTTGCCGCTTTTAAGCCAATTTAGCCTGAAGCGTATCGCTTCGCGTACAAACTCTTCTTTGGTGGTGTAGCCCATTTGTTTGTTTTCTTCTATGAAATTTTGAGTTTAAGTTAACAGTTCAGTCTGAAGCATTTTCTTTACTTTCATTTGCCTCTCTACTATTCGGCATGGTAGGTTGTTCACTTTCCTTTTAAGCAATTTCATTGATAGACAGGGATCCCACGTGATTGGTATGAAAAAGAAAACTCAAGTGTTAGCAATTAGAAGATGATCTCTTAGTTGATTTGACTTTTCATAGCGTTCCAGCTTCACTTCTCTCCGAGTTCGCAGAGAAAATTGTTCGACCTTACTACAACGGTAACATGAACACTGCCATCCAAGACCTACTTCACAAAACCCTCAGAGAACAAGATTTCATCCAATCCCACATCACTCACATCAGAAGCCGCGAGGTTTAAAATAATAGTTAAAACTGTTGAGTCTTATAGGATGGCTTTAGAAGGTGAAATTAGCCGTTGGAATGGCTTTGCTATAGCTCTTTGTAAAGATTATCGTGAAGCTTTCGAGGAGTTGATGGATATGTGCCGGGGTTACGATTCAGAGGCGGGCAACGTAACCAACCCAATACTTTTCGAACCCATGGTTATGAGCATACTGTTAGCGTAGCAAAAACGAATAAACGCGCGTCGTGTATCCTGGAGTCACAAAGGCGATATAGTTAAGTCTTGTTCAAGCATTATTATTCAATATTCTAATAATTTAGAGTCGTGGCAAGATGGGACTACGAAATTTAAACATTGAGAATTTAAAAAATGATAGAGACGTTGAAGGCTTGATTAGATTACTCGAAAATGAAGACTATTCAATTCGAAAGCAGGTCGTTTTAGCACTTGAAGAAATCGGAGACGTTTCATGCGCATTACCCTTAGCTCAGAGGTTTCAAGATCCTTTTTTGGATGTTCGAATTGAAGCATGTGCTGCGTTTATAAAAATGGGAAATCAAGTCGTTGAGCCTCTCATTGAAGTGCTGAAAGATCAAAACTGGATTGTTCGTGAAGGAGCAGTCCAAGCTCTTGAGAAAATAGCAGATACTCGAGCTATATACCCGCTTATAGAAGCTCTAAAAGACACAAACAGAAAAAGAATCTCTGATGCCCTCAGAAACATAGGGCCAGCTGCTTTTGAACCTCTAATTGAAGCGTTGAAAAATGAGGATTCAAGAATCAGAGGCGGTGCAGCAATGATTCTTGGCGAAATGAAAAATCCAGCTGCAATGGATTCTGTAGTTAAATTGACAAAGGATAAAGACCCTTTAGTTAGACAGTTCGCAAGCAGTGCAATTCATATGATTAAACATGAAAACCGTCAGAAAAAAAGACCTCCCTTAAAGCCCTCACGGTCTTGTTAAACTCATTACTTGCTTTGTTTTTAGCAGGTTATAATTATCTTAATGGTTAATGTTTGATAAAAGTAATTTTTCCTGTTTTTTCTTCGAAGTCTACTAGTATGGAATGACCCTGTTTGATGTTTCCAGACAGGATTTCTCGGGCTATAGGTACTTCAATTTCGAGTTTAATCTTTCTTTTTAATGTGCGAGCTCCAAGCTCGGGTGTATAACAGACAAAGGTAAGCCTGTCTACTGCCGATTGAGCGAATTCTAAATCTATTTTTTGTCGCTTTACAATCTTCTTTACTCTTTTTAAATGAAGATCTATGATTTGTCTGATCTGGTCTTTTGTCAAGCTATAGAAAAGAATTATGTCATCAATACGGTCGAGAAATTCTATCTTGAAGTGTTGACGAAGCACTCCTAAAAGTTTTTCTTCATATTCTTCACGATTCTCAGTTTTTAACGCTTTGCTAATTTCTGAACTTAAACAGCTGGTTGCTATTATTATTGAGTTGGTGAAGTCAACTAGTCGCCCTTTCCCATCTGTCAAACGGCCCTCGTCAAAAACCTGCAACAGAATATTTTGTACGTCTGGATGTGCTTTCTCAAGTTCATCAAGTAGAATAACTGAATAAGGTCTCCTACGCACTGGTTCCGTTAACTGACCGCCTTCCTCGTATCCTATGTAACCTGGTGGAGAACCAACTAGGCGACTAACAGCATGACGCTCCATATACTCAGACATATCTATTCTGATAACAGCTTCTTCATCACCAAAAACAACCCATCCTAAGGCCTTGGCAAGCTCAGTTTTACCAACACCCGTTGGACCTACAAACAGAAAAGTCGCGGTAGGATGCTTACCTTCAGTTAAACCGGCTCTACTCTTCAAGATAGCGTTAGATACTGCTTCTAATGCTTCATCTTGACCAATAATTCGTTCACGCAGTCTTTCTTTGATCTTGAGCAGTTTCTCTTTATCCTTTTTACTCAAATCCGTAATAGGAATACCAGTAGTTCTAGAAACCACCTCGGCTATGTGAACCGCCTTAACTTCAGGCGTTGCGACGGGTTTTCTAGCTGCATCATTCTGTTCTTCCTCTGAACGAATTCTCTGTAGTTTCTTAATTTCGTTCTCAATCTTTGTTGTTTCATCGAACTTTCTATGCAAGGTCGCTTCTTCAAACTCGCGTCTTAGAACGTTTATACTTTTATCAAGCTTGATAATTTTTGGTGAACGAGAAGTGTTTTGTATTCTCACTCTGGCAGAAGCTTGATCAATTAGGTCTATAGCTTTATCAGGCAAGTAACGGTTTGTGATATACCTGTCTGATAAGTTAGCTGCAGCATCTATCGCTCCATCAGTTATTTTCACTTTGTGATGTGCTTCATAACGTCTACGAAGACCTTTCAATATATCGATTGACTGAGGAACTGTTGCTTCAGAGATAAAGACAGGCGGAAACCTTCTCTCAAGGGCAGCGTCTTTTTCAATATGCTTTTGATACTCATTTAGAGTAGTAGCACCAATAAGATGAAGTTCACCACGAGATAAATATGGCTTAATAATCTGAGAAACATCTAAACCGCCTTCATCTCCAGTTCCACCCGCTTTAATGATAACATGCAATTCATCTATGAATAATATCAAATTATTCTTCTGGGACAAAACTTCATCCAGGACTTGTTTGATTCTCTCTTCAAACTCTCCGCGATATTTGGAACCCGCAACCAACGAATTAATATTAAGCTCAACCATTCTCTTGCCTTGAAGAACCTCAGGCACTTCTCCATTCTGTATTCTCTGAGCAAGACCCTCAACAATAGCTGTCTTGCCAACTCCAGGGTCACCGATCAAAACAGGATTATTTTTTGTTCTTCGTGACAATATTTCAATTGTAGTCTCTATTTCAAACTCGCGACCTATGACAGGGTCAAGCTTCCCTTCTTTAGCAAGCTTAGTCAGATCTCTTGAATACTTGTCCAGTTGAGGAGTCATACTTTTAGGTTTTACATGGCCTTGATGGGCACCTTGACCTACAACTTTGATTACTTTCTGTCTAATTGATTCTGGAGTCAACCCGTATCGTCGCAGAATTCTACCTGCTAAACCCTTTTCATCTTCTACAAATGCAACGAGCAAATGTTCTGGTCCAATATAAGTGTGACCAAGTTCACTTGCTACTTTAAAAGCCAATTGAAAAACGTTTTTTACTTCCTCAGAAATACGTAAAGGATGTTTTTCACAAACTTCAGTTTTTTTTATACTTTTCGGAAGGAATTCTTCAATGTAGTTTTTCAAGTCTTGGGAGTTGATGTTGAATTGCCTGTAGATTTCCGTTATAACCTCACTATCAGAAATAGCGTATAAGAGGTGTTCAGACTGTACCTCTTTGCGATAGAACTTCAAAGCAATTTGAGAAGAATTTTGCAGCAAGTCCTTTGTATGCTCAGAAAGGTACTGATCTATATCTACAGCTTGGTTCGTCAAATATCAATCAACTCCTTGCAATAAAACTGAACGATCTGTTTACCAGTTCATATTTCAAGAATAGAACTTTCCTTAAAAAACTTGTTTACAGACAAATCAAAGATTAATCAATGAATATGAGATCTTTTGGAAAAAAAGGGCATAATAACCCGTTTTTTGTTCTAATCCTTAGCGAAAAAATTAATGATTCAACTCAAGGAAGAGTGCGTGCTTACTGTAGCGCCTTAAGTTTCGAGATGAGATCCTTTTTGAGTTCTGGATTTGCTTTGATTTCTTTGCTGGCTTTCTTCCAGTTTGCTGAACATCGCCCGTAACTTGATTGATCTCCTATATACTTGTGGATAAATTTATCAATTTTCTCTTGGTTTTCATCATTAACTTGCACATTGGCTTCTTTCAAAACTCCATTGAACCATTTCCAACAGGTCAAAAGGAACACCAATTGGTGAGTTCACTTTGAGCAATATAAGAATTATGGAACCCAAAAAAGCCAATTTTGTTTCTTGTCAAGAAATAAGAAAATATCTATTGCGTTATTTATTCTGGCTTGAAGAATCCCAACTTTAGAGAAGTCGTTTGGAACGGACACCTTCAGGCTAACTTCAAAATGTTGAGTTCATGCTCAATCTTAATAAGCTTACTTTAGAGATTGACAATATCAATTAAGATTTAATAGAAGCTTTAAGAAATCCAGTTTGAGGGAGTCTTGAAGAATGAAGTTTTGGTTGTTAGAGTATTTCAGTTTCTGCTTGGCTCAACTGGTGTCTAGCTTTTAGGAGTTTTTCATAGAGAGCAGCAACCTTAGGAGAGTTTTTGCTGACAACTGCTTTCAATAGATCTCCTTCAATTTCAGCTACATCTAAGCGTAGATAATAATCTAAAGACTCTTTGAAGTGAGCTAAAACAATTTTCCCAGTTAGAATCGGATGGTTGTTTGTGATGTTGGCTTCTGGAAAGCGGATTCCATGCTCAAGCTCCACTTCTAATCCAACACGGAAATTCTCAACGGATATCTTCATGTCTCCTGTCTCAAGCTCTGCTAAAATTGCTTCTGCTTCTTGGGCTGTCACTTCAGCTTTTTTCAACATTGTCCAGTTTCTAATCTTTAGTTTCCGACAAATTTCTGCTACTTCTTCAATTGAGACATAATCCGGTAGTTTCATGCTACATCACGACTTGAGAATAAACTATAGATTAATTAAAGATTTACGGGTTAAAAAGAGTGTTTGCTACTACATGTCGTCAAGTATTTTTACATGTATCTTTCCGTTTTCAATTTTGCACTCATAGCAGGTCAGGTTTATATGCTTAGCCGCCAGGTATTAGCCATTTCGTATGTCAAAGCGCCAACCATGACATGGACATGTAACAATGTATTCATTCAGTTTTCCATTCGCAAGTGAGCACCCCATATGTGGACACTTATTTGAAACACCGAATACTTTGCCAGCGTGTTTAGCCAATAGGATGCTCTGTCCTGCAACTTTGACAAGTTTCATTGTGTCTTCTTTAAGCTCATTCTCGTCTAATGCGAAAACAAAATCATCTTCGGACATATCTTTTCCTCTATGCTTTTCAAATTGTAGAATTTCCTCTTTTTATCTGTTTTGATAGCGCAAGCCGGCGCATATGTAAAATTCTGGAAGGTTTTTCACTTTTAGGCAAGAGTTTTCTTTGCACATTAAGGCGAAAGTCATGTTAGTTTTCCGTATTCGGCGTTGAAATTGGCATTATAGGTTTTCTTACCCTTCTCATCTGCATCACAGGTTACTTCCAAGGGGAAGGAAACTCCAATTAAGCGCCTCCCTGCTTTATCCAGATCCTCTTCAGAGTCATCAAACCAGCAAATGATGTACCGATCACCCGACTTCTCTTTAGATGATATACAGTCTATATTGCCCACTAGTGGAAAGAAATCCTCAATGTTGCCTCTCAAAATACCGTCTTCAGACTTGGAGACCACAAGTTTCTTGGCTTTAACAGATGCAAACGCTTCCCTCTCCGGCGGACTCTTATCTCTGTAGAAAGTTAAAACTGGCTTTTTCCAAACGAACTCCACAAAACAGCCTCCTCAATAGTCAATAATCACAGAGCGATATATAATACAATTGCAGCCTCAAGTATCAATGACCCAACTGAAGTCATTGAGATGAATGTAGAGCGCAGTATAGCTACCATAGATGACGTAAATGTTAGGGCAATGAAGCATATTTTGGACAGAGCGAAGAGATACAGAAGGAGTTCAGAGAACGATTGACGAAACTTTGGAGTACTATCCACTCAACTATGTCAGTGTTATGTAGAAACATGCATCCATACACGAAACTCAACTTGCAGAGCGTAAAGTTCTTATTTTATCAGCATTTAAACTGAAGAGGTGATTCTATGCCAAAAGTCTTAGTTATTTATTACAGTCGTTCAGGCAATACCGAAAAGATGGCAAAAGCCGTAGCAGAAGGCGCCCAAAGCAACCAAAACGTAACTGTTGACTTAAACTACCACATCGATGCTGAAGAACTGGCAAGCTACGACGCCATACTCGTTGGGACCCCAACTTATCACACTCAGATGCCTATAGACTTCAAAAACCTCTTCGAAGAAGCATCAACAAAGCACATAAACCTAAAGAACAAGATCGGCAGTGCCTTCGGATCCTACGGATGGAGTGGAGAGGCACCTCAAGCTGTTAGTGAAATACTCAAGAAGTTTGAGATGCAAGTTATTGAACCACCAATACGTGCCAAATATAAACCTGACCAACAAGCACTTGACGCTTGCATTGACCTAGGCAAAAGAGTTGCTAAACAGTTAAACCAATAAATATTGGGTGCCCAAAGAGAAAACATCTTTTAAGGGGACTTTAACCAGAAAAACAAATATGCAAGACTACGTATTCCCGAAGGAGATGTGGTGTTAATGGATCTTAAGGGATTGTACAAAATTAGTTACGGCGTTTATGTTGTAACCTCGGGGAAAGAGGGGCAATGTAACGGGCAGATTGCAAACACTGTTGTTCAGGTTTCGTCTCAGCCCGCTATGGTGGCTGTTTCGATAAACAAGCAGAACTTCACTCATGAACTTATCAAGCAGAGCGGTGTCTTGGCTGTGTCTGTTCTCTCCAAGGATGCACCGTTGTCTTTTATAGGAAATTTCGGATTTAAATGTGGTAGAGATTTTGATAAGTTTGAGGGAATTGAATATAAGGTTGGAGAGACTGGCACACGAATAGTTTTGAACCATGCGGTTGCGTATTTTGAAGCGAAAGTGGTTAATGAGATTGATGCTAAAACCCACACAGTCTTTGTGGGTGAAATAGTTGATTCCAAGTTGTTAAGTGACGAACCACCGATGACTTATGATTTCTATCATCAGATCAAGCGAGGAACTACTCCCAAGTCGGCTCCAACCTTCGTTCAAGCAGAGAAAAAAGAAGAAGCTAAGGATAATGCAAAATACGTTTGCAGAGTATGCGGTTATGTTTACGATCCAAAATTGGGTGATCCTGATTCTGGTATTCAGCCGGGTACTCCGTTTGAAAAACTGCCTGAAAACTGGGTTTGCCCTATTTGCAGGGCAGCTAAGAGTCAATTTGATAGGAAGGACTAAGAGTGAGCCCTGTGCGTGTAAGATTGAAGAAAGGAGTCGAAAAACGTGGAGTTTAAAGGCAGTAAAACCGAGAGAAATGTTCTTGCTGCGTTTGCAGGCGAGTCTCAAGCCCGAACTAGATACAGCTTCTTCTCAAGCATTGCACGAAAAGAGGGTTTTGAACAAATATCTGCGATATTCCAGGAAACATCAGATAATGAGAAGGAACATGCGAAACTGTTCTTCCAACACTTAAAGGGTGGAATAGCTCAAGTAGACGCTGCATATCCAGCAGGCATTATTGGTACAACGGCGCAGAATTTGCAGGCTGCGGCTGAAGGAGAAAAATTTGAGTGGGGAACACTTTATCCGGATTTTGGTAAGATCGCTGACGAAGAAGGATTCAAGAACGTAGCCTACACTTTTAAGATGATAGCCAAGGTAGAAGCTTACCACGAAAGACGATATTTAAAACTTCTTGAAAACGTAAATAAGGGAACGGTTTTCAAGAAGGATACTCCAATAAAATGGAAATGTAGAGAATGCGGATACGTCCACGAAGGCAAAGAAGCACCCTCAACATGTCCAGTTTGTATTCACCCAAGAAGCTACTTCGAAGTCTGGACAGAAGATTACTGAAAAACGCTCTTTGACAATAATGAGGCGCGTTACTCCATTACTGATTGAATTGCTTAATGCCTTGCCGAGAAAAAGCCAAAGGCTCTTCACAAGAGAAATCCGAAGAAATCAAGGAGCTGCTGGAAGCGGGATTCGAGTATGTGTGCCAAAAAGGGGAATTAGCATCATTGAGGAAACGCAAATGACCATATCAATCGCCAAAAGACACCGAAAACTTTCAAAAGCATCATGTAAATGTTTAAATCTGTACTGGAACAGCAATATTAGAGAATGGCTCTGTGGGCCCGTAGCTCAGTCCGGCTAGAGCGCCAGACTCATAATCTGTTGACCGGGTGTTCAAATCGCCCCGGGCCCACCAATTATTCATAAACTGAACTGGAATTTTCTTGATGCAAAATGTTAACTACACTTTATGGCTATTCAATAATTAATCTGATGTCATAAAATGATTCATTCTTGACACGTGCAATGTTCGGTGGATTAGATAATTGGTATGACGTGACCCAGAAATTCTGTTTATCGACGAGCCCAAAGCAAGTCTTGATTCAGAATTCGCAAAAGTCAGAGTATTCATTCTCCAGTTGAATAGTGAGGAAAAGACCATTTTTCTAATTACATATAACTTCGGTGAGAACCAAAGAATCTGCGGTAGAATTGGAATATTTGATAAAAAATTGGAGCCTATTTAGTTTTAATTTATGGAAAAATCGGCGCAACAGTTAATTTCTCTGCACCACTTTTAGTGACTAGCACAGTGTCTTCAATTCGCACTCCGCCAAAACCTGGCATGTAAATTCCTGGCTCAATCGTAACTACATTACCCCTTTCTAAGATGTCTTTGCTGTCCGGACTCAATATGGGTGCTTCATGGATCTCCAAGCCCACGCCGTGACCAAGGTTGTGAACAAAGAACTTTCCAAAACCCGCTTCTTCAATCACTCGTCTAGCTGCCAAGTCAACTTCGCTGGTTAAGACTCCTTGTTTTATGGTATCGTAGGCTTTTTGCTGAGCCGACTTGACGGTTTGGTAGATTCTCGTCTGTTTGTCTGAAACTTTTCCTGCCATGAATGTTCGAGTGATGTCTGATCGGTAGTTCTTGTAGATAGCGCCTAAATCAACGACCACCAAATCGCCTTCTTGAATAATCTTTTCTGAGAAGATGCCATGGGGATATGCGCCGTTGTACCCTGAAGCAACTATTGTTTCAAACGCCACACCGTCTGAACCTACCATGCGCATTGCATACTCAACTTCAGCAGCTACTTCCTTCTCTTTTATGCCTGGATGGATTGCGTCAGCAGCGGCTTTAATTCCAATGTCTGCTAGTTTACAAGCTTGTCTGATTAACTCTATTTCTTTTTCATCTTTGATTTTGCGCAGGTCCAGTACAAGTTTGTTTGCAGAGTCGAGTTTTTCCTCTCCGCCGACTGCTTTTGCAAGGGCACGCCAACTTTCTATAGGTAGTGTGTCAACTGAAAACTTTTGGCTTGGAATTTGCTCGGCGATTTTCTCCATTAGGTTCTCGCCTCGGTTTAGAAGCTCCACTGTTAAGTCTCTGGTTTCTTCTTTGGCCTGTTCATAGTTTACTTCCGATACGTAAAGAATATTCTCGCCTTTTTCTGGGATTAGCAGTGCGTTTGCTCCTGAAAAATTAGCGAAGTAGATTATGTTGGTTGGGTTGAAGATTAAAAAGTTCGAAGGTATACCCTTTTTTGTTGCTTCTTGTTTTAAGGCGTTGGTTCGATTCAATTTTTTTCGCCTTCTTAAAAGGATTGTTTTGGGTTGGTTTAAGTTTTCGCTTCTTCCTTTTTTTGGAATTGTTTATTGCGTTGTGTAAAACAAAACAAGTCGTATTTAGCCGTGTTTTTTTAAACCCATTACCCATTAACTTAATATAGTTTTTACTTGTTTTCTAACTTACCGAGATTTGAGGGAAAAAACGCATGTTTTCATACGCAGGAAAAATTTTACATGTTAACCTCACAACAGGGGAAACAAAAACCGAGCCATTAAGTGAACAGATGGCTAAAAGCTACATCGGAGGCATAGGCTTAGGCATACGCTTGCTTATGGATAATTCAAAACCAGGCACCGATGCCTTTCACCCAGATAACCCAATTATTTACTGTACAGGTCCACTAAGCGGCACCATGGGTCCAACAGCCGGAAACGGTTACGCTGTTGTTTCCAAGTCACCTGCCACCGGTGGAGTTGGTGAAGCTAAAGCTCACGGCTTTTTCGGTCCCGACTTAAAACGTGCAGGATATGATGCCGTTGTAATTACTGGTAAAGCACCCAAATTGTCTTACCTTTGGATAGACGATGATAAAGTTGAAATCAGAAATGGCGAGTTTTTAAAGAACGCCACAGTCGGCGATACAGATAATAAAATCAGAGATGAACTTGGAGACTTCTATATTCGTGTGTCAGCTATTGGCGAAGCAGGAGAAAAACTCTGCAGGTTTGCAGCAATTATAAATGATGAGTTCCGCGCCATCGGACGCACAGGCATGGGTGCCGTTATGGGCAGCAAAAACCTCAAGGCAGTGGCTGTAAGGGGAACAAAAGACGTTAACGTAGCTAACATGGCAGGTTTCAAAGAATACATCAAAATGATTCATGAACGAATGAAGGGTCCAGCCACTAAGAAATACAAAACCTTGGGCACACCCGAAAACGTTCTAGTCCTGAACTCGCTTTCAGCTTTGGCAACAAGAAACTGGACGAACGCAACCTTTGAGGGCGCTAACAAAGTCAGTGGCGAATACTTAAATGAGCATTATGTTAAAAAAATCGTAGGTTGTGCAACTTGCGGAATGCGTTGCGACCACATTGCTGTTGTTCCAGAAGGACCATACAAGGGTTCAACTTCAAGACTTGAATTCGAATGCCTATGGAGCATGGGACCACTTTGTGGTGTTGACCGTTTAGACGCAATTATCGAAGCAATGCGAATCGTCAACGAATACGGCATGGACGGTATCTCAATAGGTGTCGTAGTTGCTTTTGCAATGGACTGCTTTGAACATGGTATAATAAACAAAGAGCAAACCGACGGAATCGATCTCAAATTCGGAAACGCTGAAGCCTTAATCGCTATTATTCACAAGATTGGTAAACGTGAAGGTTGGCTAGGCAACATTCTAGCAGAAGGTGTTGAAAAAGCAGCTGAATTAATTGGTGGAGACGCATACAAATACGCTTGCCACATCAAGGGCTTAGAGCTTCCAGGATACGACCTAAGAACCCTGAAGACTGCAGCGTTGGGATTTTCAGTATCATTCCGAGGCGCCTGCCACCTAAGAAACGGAGCTTACTCACCAGACGTTAAAGGCAAAGTAAACCGCTTCAAAATTGAGAAAGGCCGAGGCAAAATGATTACTGACGAGAGCCACATGTACAACATCATCGACTCACTTATCGTCTGCAAATTCAGCAGAGGCACATACTACGACGGTTGGAAGGATCTCGCAAACTACTACACCTTAGCTACGGGCATACCAATTACACCTGAAGAGATGACCGCAGACGGAGATAGAATCGAAAACCTCGCTCGACTTTTTAACATACGCGAAGGCAAAGGAACACGCAAATTCGATGACGTCCCATACAAAATAAAAAATTTCCCAGTACCCGATGAAGGACCAGCCAAAGGAGTCTGCGTCAACGACGAAGAAATGGCAATTGGCTTAGACGACTATTACGCTTCACGAGGTTGGACAGCGGATGGTATTCCAACGGTTGAACGCTTAAAACAGCTAGAACTTGGCGACTTAGCTTACATTGCCGAAGACGCAATGAAAGCAGCCAAAGAAGCTAAACCAGCAGCGCCCATAACAACTGTGGGAGGAAATTAAAATGGTGCGACCCCAAGATAGAAAATTCGTAACAGCAGACCCAGACAAATGCATTGGCTGTTTGGTCTGCGAATACGCCTGCAGCATGGTTAACGAAAACACCTTCAACCCAAATAAATCACGCATACGCGCTATGCGCCTAGGACCACTAGTTAACCTTGCAGTTGCATGCAGACACTGTGAAGACCCCTCATGCGTAGCGGCTTGCCCAAGAGACGCGCTAAAACAGGAATGTGACAGCGGCATAATTCGTGTGGACGAAAACGCCTGCAACGGATGTGGATGGTGTATTAGCGCATGCCAATTTGGCGCAATGAACATGCATCCAGACAAAAAAATCGTATTCACTTGCAACAGCTGCACTGATAATGAAACCAAAGAACCCCAATGTGTCAAATGGTGCCCTGAAGAAGCTCTATCATTCGTTAGCGCTGAAACCTTGTCACAAAAGTATCGACAGAAAGCAGTTAAGAACCTTTTCCAAACAGCCGAAGAAAACAAAACAAAATAAACCTGCAAACATCCTATTGCGCAATTAGCGCGTAATCTCTAATTTCTTTGTATTTTTGTTTTTTTGGTTAGACCTTATTTAATGGATTTTTCTTTTCTTAATTCTTTCAATTTGATAATCTAATTCAGTTGAGTCAGCTTGAGTGTCCACCGATCATAATAGTAGTGGTAAATCTTTTTTTTGTGAGATCATTAATTGCTTTTCCACTTTCTCTGCGTTGTTGAATCGATACTTCCAATAAATTGGAATAGCGATGCCTGAAGCACAAACAAAGGCGAAAAGGGTTTTAATCCAAAGGTTAGTCATGAGTAGAGCTAGAATAATGAAGAAAAGGAAGAATGGCTGTCGAGAATACAGAGCAGAGTAAGAGCTTGTGTCTTCTAGTCATGTTTCTCCTTCAAAAAGTATGCAGGCGAACGCTTTTAAGCTTGAAGTAAAAAACGAGATGATAACTCTGAATATTCTAGCCGCCTGTCATAAGTGACATCAAAATGATGGTGTCGCCGTCTTTGAGCGGCGTGTTTATGCCTTTTAATTGATCCATTAAAACGCCGTTTACCATTACTACAAAGGAGGCTTTCATCTCTTTGTTGATAGGATCATAGACTTCCTTTATGAATTGTTTACCGTAATCTTCAGCGATTTTGTCGAGCAGATCCGACAGGAGGTTACCGTTTGAGAGCGTGAATTCGTCTTGGCTTGTGTTTGTGTAGGATTTAATTAAGCCAATGTAGTGGATTTTAACTTGCATATTTGTGTCTTCTGCTCCCGGTTTAGTGATTATGGATGCGTTCTGATATTTCTTTTCTTCGTTTAAACGTGTTTTTACCAGAGAAAACACTCAAACGCGTTATGCGCAATTATGCATAACGATATCTGAAATGCTTTGAAAGCCGTGGAAAATCAAAATAAGAACCCATTAACTTAATATATTGTTCAACAGCACTAAATATTCCAACTCTTGGAGGAACAAGGTTGCTAGGTTACGCAGGAACAATCTTATATGTTGATTTAACCACAGGCAAAACTCGCACAGAAAAACTAAGCGAGGAAGTCGCTAAAAAATACATCGGCGGCATCGGTCTTGGAATGAAACTTTATCTATCCAACTCAAAAGCCGGCGTAGACCCACTCAACTCTGAAAATCCGCTTATCCTTGCTGACGGGCCAGTTTCAGGAACAATGTTTCCAACAGGTGGAAACGGACATGCATTCATATCTAAATCACCTGAAACAAACTGTGTCGGAGAAGCGGTTAGTCATGGCACCTTTGGAGCCGAACTCAAACGAGCAGGATATGACGCAGTAATTTTAACTGGCAAAGCAGAGAAGCCAGTTTACCTCTGGATTGACGATGAATCAGTTCAGTTACTTGATGCATCACAAATTTGGGGTAAATCCCCCGGCGAAACTGAAGATGCCATAAAAAACGAAATCGGCGACTACTATGTTCGCATAGCATCAATCGGTTTGGCAGGCGAAAAATTATCCAAGATCGCATGCATAATAAACGAAAAAACTCGTGCAGCAGGAAGAACAGGTCTTGGTGCAGTAATGGGGAGTAAGAACCTCAAGGCCATAGCGGTAAGAGGCACCCGTGACATTGTTGTTGCGAAACCAGACGAATTTATAAGCATGGTTAAAGAATTCCACGAACGAATGAAAGGTCCAGCAGCACAAAAATACCGTACTCTTGGTACGTCTGAAAACATAATGGTTCTAAACGCACTTTTTTGTTTGCCAACACGCAACTTCAATAATGCCCATTTTGAGAATGCTGAAAAAATCAGCGCAGAAACATTAAATGAGCGGTACATTGCGAAAATCATTGCCTGCAACTCATGCGCTATGAGATGCGAACATGAAGCAGTTATCGGCGAAGGACCCTATAAAGGTACATTGGCACGCATGGAATTCGATAATATTTGGGCGCTTGGACCCAACTGTGGCGTAGACAAACTAGATGCAATAATTAAAGCCGCTGAACTCTGCAATTACTACGGACTTGATGCAACAAGCGCAGGTGTAATTGTCAGCTTCGTAATGGACTGTCACGAAAAAGGAATCTTAACTCATGAGGACCTTGGCACACTAGACGCCCACTTCGGTAACGCAGAAACATTAGTCCACCTTATAGAAAAAATCGGTAAACGTGAAGGCATCGGGGACATGCTTGCTGACGGAGTAAAAGTTGCTGCAGAAAAAATCGGCAAAAACTCAAGTCTGTTTGCCATGCAAATTAAAGGTTTGGAAGTCACAGGATACGATTTGAGATGTCTCAAAACTGCCGCTTTAGGCTCTGCAGTTTCATTCCGTGGAGCGGATAATAATCGGAGTGGTGCTTACACTTTCGATTTGAAAGGCAAAGTTGATCGTTTGAAAGCTGAAAAAGGCCGTGGCAAACTCGTAAAAGACGCAGAGGATATTTACGCATTGATTGATTCTCTTATTATCTGCAAGAATGCTAAAGGCACCCTCTATAAGGAACTCGCAGATATGGCAAAACTCTACAACTTAGTAACAGGCTATGAGATGACACCTGAAGAACTCAACGTCACAGGTGAACGAATAAACGCCCTAGCTAAACTCATAAATGTCCGGGAAGGAAAAAGCCGCAAAGACGATACCCTCCCATGGAAAGTCATAAATCAACCTATCATAGACGAGGGACTTGTAAAAGGTTCAGTGGTAACACAAGAGGAACTTGATCTGTTGCTCGACGATTATTACCAAGCTCGCGGCTGGAATGTTGAAGGAATACCAACCAAAGCTAAACTCAAAGAACTAGGCTTAGAAGATTTCTTAAACATAATTGAAGAAAAAGAGGCATAGACAATGGTAAAGATGCATCAGAGAAAATTTGTTTCCACTGACCCAGAAAAATGCGTCGGTTGCCAAATATGCGAGTACGCTTGCTCATTCACCAAAGAAAAAGCCTTTAACCCACTCAAATCACGAATCAGAGTTGTCCGAGTTAACCAAATAACTAACATGGCTGTTACTTGTAGACTCTGCGAAGACCCAGCTTGCGTAGCAGCGTGTCCACGAGATGCCCTTAAACAATCAGAAGACACAGGAAACATTGTGTTAGACAAGGACAAATGCAACGGCTGCGGTTGGTGCATCGAAGCATGCGACTACGGAGCCATAATGCTGCATCCAGAAACTAAAACGGTCTATGTTTGCGATGTGTGCAAAGAAAAACCAGATGGACCGCAATGCGTGAAATGGTGTCCAGAAGAAGCCATAACAGTTGTTACTACCGATGTGTTGGCTCAGAAATCAAGATTCGATGCGATCAAGAAACTCTCAAGAACCAGAAACCAATAAGTAAAAAAGGGCATTTTGCCCAAATTCTAATTTTTTAAAATATGTTGCTTATTTTTCTTATTTCACCTTTGATTATCCTTCATGCATTGTACTAATAATCCTCTGTGTTGTCGTTAATCTTGGTCGTTATTTAGCACTTGTACTTTTCATTGGCTGTCTTTTTGGTTCTGGTATTTTGGATTTTTCAGGATCCAAAAATCCCTCCAAATAACTCATTAAAAAATCTAGTTTTCAAGGTGACTGGCAATTCTTAAAGATATGTGACTTAAAAAAACAATCAAAAAAATGCATTAGCTTTCAAAAAATGTTTTTGCAAAACCTATTAATAAACAGCAAATAACATTACCGTAAATTGATCCTCCTAAGTGATAGTGTTGCTTGACCAAATACTTACAACAATAACCCTTGGTTTAATACAGGGCTTTACAGAGTGGCTACCAGTATCCAGCACTGCGCACTTAAGAATTACCGAGCATTTCTTGGGTTTTCAAGCAACCCCGCTCTTCAATGTGTTTTTGCATCTTGGCACGCTTGGAGTTGTAATTTTTTATTTTAGGCGTGATATTAAAGTTGTTCTAACAGCTTTGTTTCACCGGGATTTTCACTCAGAATACGGTCGATTCATCCCACTTATTATTGTTGCAACCATTCCAACAGGTATAATCGGATTACTCTATGACAAATATCTCGCCGACAGCTATCAAACATTCCTATTTATGGGCATTACATTCATCATAGGCGCAACCCTGCTGGGTCTCTCTAAATTCGGCAAAGAAGACCAAGCTCCAATATCCTATAGAAAAGCGCTTGTTATGGGCGTTGCACAAGGAGCCGCAATTTTTCCTGGGCTTTCCAGAAGTGGCGCAACAATCTCAAGCGGTTTGCTTCAGGGCGTAAAGCGTGAGACAGTTTTCAAATTCTCGTTTTTGCTTTCGATTCCTGCAATAATAGGAGACTTAGGTGTAGAAGCGTACCTTCAGAGTGGAAGTTTTTCTCAAGGAGTCGGCGTAAGTTCAGTAAATCTTTTGATTGGTTTAGTATTCGCGGTATTGGCAGGATACTTAGCTATTGTGCTTGTAAAAAAAATAGTTTTGACCAAAAGATTCCATTACTTTGCAATATACACTTTTGCTCTCGGAGTTATCCTGATATCTTTGACGCTCTTAGGATTCTAAGAGTTTACCCTTTTCGCTCTCAAATGACCTTTAAACGATTTTTTCTAAGTCAGCGATGAAGCGTTCAAACACTTTCAAGCCTCCGCTCCAAAAGTTGGGCGCCGTCACGTTTAATCCGACGATTTCGCCGATTTCAATTGGTGACATACTGCCGCCTGCCGATAACGCCTTCACTAGCTTAGGTACGAAAGCTTTTCCTTCCTCCAAATACCTCTCGTAAAGGGAGTAGACGAACATTTGAGCGTAGACGTACGGGTAGTTGTAGAAGCGGTAATTTGCCATGAAATAATGGGGTTTCATGGTCCATTCGGCTTGCATTTCGGGGAACCATTTGACTGCGTCGCCGAAGATGCGGTCGCGACTCTTTGTCCAGTGGCTGCAGATTGTTTGGTAATCCAAAAATTGTCCCTTCTCAATAGCTGAATAGAGTGCCTGCTCAAACCACACTCGCGAAGTAACCTGAAACGCCGTCATTCCAACCTCATCCAAAACCAAGCACAGCAACGCTTTTCGTTGGGTATCCGACTTCGCCTCATCTAGAAGTTGGTCTGTGAGTAATAATTCGCCAAAAATCGACGCAGTCTCTGCCACAGCTGAAGGAATGTTCATGTTCAACAGTGTTTGGCTTCTTGAAGCGTGCCAGTCGTGGGTTGCATGTCCCAATTCATGTGCCAAAGTGTAAACGTCACTGAGTGACCCGTTGAAGCTTTGCAGGATAAAGGCTGATTTACCGTTGTAGTAGCCTGCACAGAACGCGCCGTTTCGTTTTCCAAAGCGCAGTGTAGCGTCTATGCGGCGTTTAACAAAAATTTCTTTGACAGCTGCTGCGTAAAGGGGATCAAAGCGGCTGTACGCTTTTGTGACCAAGTCTTGGGCTTGTTGGAAAGTTAATTTTAGTTCTGAAGCCCCCGCTATTGGAGCTATAATGTCGTGGTTTCCCAGCTCAGGCTAGATCCAAGAGTTTGGCTTTTAACTTGAGGTAGCGCCTATAAGTCCCTGCGCCTTTTTCAATTGTTCTTAAGAGGTTTTCGATGATGCCTTGTTGGGTGTCGTTGCTAATTAAGCTCGATTCCATTGGTGACGCGTATTTTCTGCGTTTAGAAACTGTTACCCAATCGTTGCAGATGCTTCGCAGCGCCGCCGAGAAGACTTCGCCGTCTTTACCTAGTAACCCGTAGATGGCACGGTTGGCAGATTCCCTTGTTGCACGGTCAGGATGCGGTAGTAATCCATTTGCTTCTCCATAGCTAAGCGTCTTTTTCTCCCCTAAAACCACCACGTCAAATAATCGGGTGTTAAGCCATTTACTCTGCAGTTCTTCCCACGCGTTAACGCCAAACTGATCCTTCTCGATGATAAGTTGTTCTTCCACTTCAGAGAGTTGGTGTTCGACGCGGCGTTGGACACGTTCAAGTAAGTGTCTGTAATTGGATAGGGTGGGTTCGTTGATTATTTGAGGCTTTTTTTTGACCAAAGCACCCAGTTCCAGCGAGTAAAATGCCAATTGCTTGCTGATGTTGGCTGAGAGTTTGTCTACCTTGTCGTTTAGTGCCTGCGCCTGGGGCTGAGTCATGTCCGCTGCAAACGAGAGGCTAGAATACAGGGGTAAATCGCTAAATTTTGCTTCAAACGCCTCAAAATCGCGTAGGCACAAAAGTAAACCCTCGGCTGATAGGCTAGCTATTTTGCCGCGGTAAGTCTTCTCAAACAAGTCTGCCGTTGACTTGGTGTCTGCAATGGCTTGGTCAATTTTTGGATCAGTTATGCTTGGGAAAAGTTCAGTTAGGTCCCACGTTACCTGATTAGTACCGGTCAATGTATATGCCTCCTACTGGATAATGTCGGCTGGGTTATTTGGATTTTGTTTTGAGTAGCTACCGCTGTATGAAACTCATTTCTTCAAAAATAACAAGATTTTTAAAAAAATTATTTCGAGATATATGTCTTGGCTAAACCAGTATTGATAGTTCTTCAGACAGGGTTTGTTCGAAGCTTTCAAGGATTAACTTGTTGCCTTTTTTAGCTATGAAGAAATTGGTTCCGCATATTGGGCAAGGAACAAATTCGTTCTCTCCCACTGCGTCGAAATCAAATTTCTTGTTGCATTGAGGGCAAATGAAAGTCATCGATGCGATCATTTTGTGCATGGTGTATTCTCCTATTTTTTATTTTGCAATTAAGCGTAAAACATAGTTTTGACAACTAGAGAAACAGCTTACTTGTGTTCTCAATTAATTTATTTATTCTATGTATTATCTCTTTCCATGAGAACCAAGGGTTTGGTTCGTTTTGAGGGCAAAATTCGAGTTTGCTAATCAGCGAAAAAACTTATGAAGCCTTTTATGAGCGAAATTCTTTTTCAGCAATATCTATTTGTTTTTCTAACTTTTCTTTGAAGTTTAGCACTTTGTTTTCTTCAAGGTCGTCTTGGCTTGCATTTAACATCTTCAATAGTTTTTTGTCGCTTACGTTTATCAGCGATTCAGTAAGTTCTTCGATGAGCTTGCGCAATTCTGTAAGTTCCGCAGCTATGACCTTGAGGTTTCTTTTGTCCTCGTCTGTGAAAACTGTTCTAACCAACCGAGCCACCAAGTCAAGCTCATATCTACAAACATTGGACGTATTAAAATTTCTCTAAAAAGGCAAGTTTTTTGTGGTGCTGAGGGCAGGATTCGAACCTGCGAACCCCTGAGGGAAAGGATTTCCCATTAGGGCGCTCAAATCAAAGCGTCGAGATCTTGAGTCCTTAGTGGAACGCACACAAATGCGCTCTTTCACCTTTGACCTGGCTTGGTTACCTCAGCAGATGTGAGCTAAAACAATCAACTTCTGTCATTTAACATTTTCCACTTCATATACCTCATATTATGCGCTCTTTGATAGAGCCGACTTCTTCCATCTAACGAATGACTTGTTGCGATCGAGTAATTTAAGCAACCTGTAATGGCGATTCATTTTGCCGTTAGGCGGAAGATACGCATAAATTCGAAATTTAAAGCCTATCCTCTCCGCTAAATCAACGAATCCGTTTCTAAGATTTTTGTTTTAACCTGAATTTCAACTCTTGGTCCTCGGTTTATTTGGAAACTAAAAACAGCCATCTTTACTAAACAGTCCGCATAAGAAGGCTCGGTATACCTCTTCATCTTTCGATTCAAGGATTTGTTTTGGAATACTAACTGTTCCTGTTTTTCTTCCTTGTGGGAAACCATAATTTCGAAAGAACTCCAACGCCTGAGCCTGGCCACTTCTTATCATAAACGCCTTACTGAGGGACATTTAATAGGTCTGTTAGGTTAAACTCCTAAGATATTTCTAACAAGTTCAATTATTCTTACAAGCATTTCTTTGTCGTCTTGCCCACAGCTTAATCCCCATTTCTCTGAAAGCCATCCGTCGCCCGCATTAAGCCCTATAAGTAATGAAACGTCTTCGTTAAGTTCTTTTAATGGTGGATGGTAAATTATTCGTTTATTGGGCATTTTTATCTAAATGTAAGGGTAGCGAATTGTTTTATAAATTCTATTTCAAAATCAGGCTTTTTACCTTATTGCCTTCGTTTAATGCTACCGCAAAAGTAAAACGTCCATCCAATGATACATATAGATAATGCAGACTCAGCATAGAATTATCCTTGGCAACAGCCAGCAAATGAGTGAACTTGAGGCTGACAGCGTCCAGTTAATGGTGACTTCGCCACCTTACCCCATGATAGCAATGTGGGATGAGCTTTTCGCTAGAGGTAATCCAAAAATCGCGGAGTTTTTCCGGGAATTGCCTGCAAATAGCAACGGGGAAACCGTGCGGCAAATTTACAATGAAATGCACAACTATTTATCTGAAGTTTGGACTGAAACGTACCGTGTGCTAGAGGATGGTGGCATAGCATGCATAAACATTGGCGACGCAACTCGATCTATAAACGGGAAATTTCAACTCTATCCAAACCACTCCCGAATCACCGAAGTCTGCGAAAAAATCGGTTTCACAACTTTGCCATACATCCTATGGAAAAAACCCTCAACCAAACCAATGTACAAGGGTAAAGGCGCCTTTTTGGGCTCAGGTTTCCTTCCGCCAAACGCCTACGTTACGCTTGATTGCGAGTTTATTTTGTTATTTAGGAAGGGAAAGCTTCGAAAATTTCCACCAAAAGATACTCTTCGTTATGAAAGTGTTTTCACCAAAAAGGAGCGGGATGAATGGTTCAGCCAAATCTGGTCACTTAAAGGCACGCGACAGACGGTGACTGATTTAGAACGTAGAACAGCCGCCTACCCTGAAGAAATCGCATACCGACTAATCAGAATGTTCAGTGTGAAAGGTGAGCTGGTGCTTGATCCATTTTTAGGTTCAGGAACAACAACAAAAATTGCAATTCAAAACGAGAGGAACAGTATTGGATACGAAACAGACCAAAACATGCTCCCAATTATTACCAAAAAGACAGATAATGCTAAAGGGGCAATTGTTAAAATAATCAAACGTGCGAAAAACTGAAATTTTAGTAAACGTTGAAATAATCTCTTGTTGCATATCAAAACGAAGGTTCTATTATGGTAAAAAGGACTTCGAAGGATGATCCGGTGAATCTGGGAAATGTCTCAAAAAGATTCAGTTTATCTAGCAACCGTGCTAAAAGGAATATTGCTAAAGACCGCTTTGCATTTGATCAAACAATGCAGGGGCATGATTGTCAAAAGATCCGTCAAGATGGGGATTTTGTTGTTCAGAAACGCGATTTTTTTGGAAACAAGGTTGGCCAACCCATAACATACGAGGTCAAGACAGGTAAAACGCAGTTAACAGAGGCTCAGGTAAAAAGGCAGCGTCAACTGGGCAGAAATCGTTACAAAATCGCTAGATATTAGGTGAATCTTTGTTTCTCTGAATATTTTTAGGGGAGTTCTAACTTCTAAAAACTCATGCAACAGTGGGATAGCAAAGTTCTTTTATATTACCTTGATTATGATTGTTTAACAGATATTCAGTTTAGACTCAATAGGCATAAAAAAGTTTATATGCGAGCATCGCGGCTTGTGTTTGTGCTCTTAGAAAAGTTAGCTGAACCCTTTTTCGAGTTGGATCAACCCAGCATCGGAGGAAATGAAAAAGTGAAAACACGCTTAACAAAAACTCACAATCAGCATTATATTTTAAATTTATTGGAGAACTGAAAACTTGACTAATCCACAAAAAGAAGAAATCCATAATCTTTTAAAAACTTTCTTCAACGAAAAAGGCCTAGTAACCCAGCACCTCGATAGTTACAACGAATTCATTGACCACGGACTTCAAGAGGTCGTGGATGAAGTAGCGGAAATCCCAATTGAGGTTCCAGAAAGCCCTTACAAAGTTAAACTTGGACAAATATGGGTAATTGACCCACAATCAAGAATTACAGGTCCATATGTCACTGAAGTAGATGGAACAAAACACGAAATTTATCCAATGGAAGCTAGACTACGCAACTTGGCGTATTCAGCCCCCATTGCACTTGAAATGACTCCCGTCGTGGACGGTAGAGAACAAGACACTGAACTTGTTTATATTGGGAATATCCCTGTTATGCTGAAGAGCAAACTTTGCTTCCTTAGCCAACTCAGCAAAGAAGAACTTATTTCGGCAGGAGAAGACCCAGATGATCCAGGTGGATATTTTGTCGTTAATGGCAGTGAACGCGTCATAGTCGCCATGGAAGACTTAGCACCAAACCGCGTTATCGTTGACATAGACGAAAAAGGTACGTCTCCTGTTTATCAAGCAAAAATCTTTTCAACCACAGTTGGTTTTCGCGCAAGAATTGAACTTAAACTCAAATCAGATGACGCAATCTACGTTACAATGCCGGGAGTTCCAACTGAAATCCCATTCGTAGTTATTATGCGCGCCTTGACTGTAGAAAAAGACAAAGACATAGCAGAATCCGTTTCCCTCGACAGCGACACTCAAAGCCAACTATCTGCATCTTTCGAAAAAGCAATCGGCGTTGACACCCCAGCCGACGCTATACTATTCATCGGTAACCGCGTTGCCCATGGACAAGTTGAAGAATACCGCCTTCAAAAAGCAGAAACGGCGCTCGACAAAAACTTCCTTCCACACCTCGGAAGAAGCGACAAAAACCGCAAAGAAAAAGCCATTTTCTTAGGCGAAATGGCGTATAGGGTAATCCAACTAAAAACAGGAAAAAGACAACCTGACGACAAAGACCATTTCAAGAACAAACGTCTGCGATTAGGTGGTCCATTATTAGCAGACCTTTTCCGTGTCTCATTTAGAAACTTAACTCGAGATATAAAATATCAACTTGAACGAATCGGAGTTAAAGGACCAATTATAACTGTATCCGCCGCAGTACGCCCAGGCATAATCACCGAAAGATTCCAGCACGCATTAGCAACAGGTAACTGGGGCAGAGGCAGAGTCGGCATTACGCAACTCCTCGACCGAACCAACTATATCTCTACACTAAGCCACCTACGAAGGCTCCAATCACCACTTAGCAGAAGCCAACCTAACTTCGAAGCACGAGACTTACACCCAACCCATTGGGGACGATTATGCCCAAATGAAACTCCTGAAGGCTCAAACTGCGGGCTCGTCAAAAACCTCGCATTATCAGCTTCTATCGCTGTAGGTGTAAATCCAGACAAAATAAAACAACTGCTCTTTGAAATGGGCACAGTACCCGCATCTGAAGCCACAATTGAGCTACGTATTTCAGGTGCCAAGGTTTTCGTCGACGGCAACATAATTGGTTATTGTAACAACCCAAAAGACATGGTGCAATCATTCCGCCAGAAACGAAGAGCTGGCGAAATCTCAACAGAAGTTAACGTAACTTATTTCTCTAAAGTCCAAACTGAAACTGAAGAAGTCCATGCAAACTGCGACGAAGGGAGAGTCAGACGTCCACTTATAATAGTTGAAAAAGGCGTTTCGAAACTCGGTTCCAAACAATTTGAAAAGATCGGTTTAGGCGAATGGACATGGGAAGACGTAATCAAGAACGGTTTAGTTGAGTATTTGGATGCTGAAGAAGAAGAAAACGCTTTCGTAGCTTTAACTTTCGATGCAATTTCTCCAGAAAACACACACGTAGAAATTGCAACCTTCACAATCCTTGGCATATGCGCATCTACCATTCCTTATCCGGAACACAACCAGTCACCAAGAAACTCTTACCAAGCAGCAATGGCTAAACAAGCCCTTGGCGTTTACGGAACAAACTTCCACCACCGCGTAGACTCACGTTCACACATATTGCATTACCCACAAGTCCCAATGGTTCAAACCGAAAACATGGATGTAATGGGATACAAACAGCGCCCAACTGGACAAAACTGCGTTGTTGCCGTGCTCAGCTTCGAAGGCTATAACATGGAAGACGCCATTATCTTCAACAAGGCGTCCATCGAACGTGGTTTAGCCAGATCAACATTCTATCGCATCTACGAGGCAGAATGTCGCCAATACCTAGGTGGCTTAAAAGACAAATTTACTGTTCCAGAACCAGGCACAAGAGGTTACCGCGGAGAACAATACTATCGTCTACTAGAACCTGACGGAATAATCAGCTTAGAATCTCAAGTGGTCGGCGGAGACGTATTAATCGGAAGAATCAGTCCTCCAAGATTCCTTGAAGAATACAAAGAATTCGAAGTTAAAGGACCATCAATGCGTGACACATCCGTAGACATGCGACCCTCAGAAACAGGCATAGTTGACGGCATATTCGTAACGATGTCAGGGGAAGGCAGCCAACTCGTCAAAGTACGTGTAAGAGACCAAAGGGTCCCTGAACTAGGGGACAAGTTCGCTTCACGCCACGGACAAAAGGGGGTTATCGGCTTAATCGTTGCCCAAGAAGACCTACCCTTCACAGACGACGGCATGGTACCAGACTTAATAATTAACCCACACGCAATTCCCTCAAGAATGACTATCGGACAATTCATCGAATCACTCTCTGGCAAAGCTGCATGCGCAAGAGGCAAACCAGGCGATGGCACACCTTTCTCAAACGAAGGACCAGAAGAAGTACGCAAAAACCTAGTAAAACTCGGCTTCAGCCAAACAGGAAGCGAAGTTTTCTACAACGGCGCCACAGGCGAAAAATTCGTCGCGGACATATTCGTCGGTATAGTTTACTACCAAAAACTTCACCACATGGTTGCAGACAAAATCCACGCCAGAGCCAGAGGTCAAGTCCAAATGCTCACACGCCAGCCAACTGAAGGACGAGCAAGAGGGGGTGGTCTCAGATTCGGAGAAATGGAACGAGACTGTCTCATCGGACATGGAGCCGCAATGCTTCTAAGAGACCGGCTATTGGAAGAATCTGACAAGTACACGCTCTACATCTGCGAGAGTTGCGGACAAATCGGTTACTTCGATATGAAGCAAAGGCGTTATGTCTGTAAGATCTGCGACGAGAAAGCAAAGATTTCACCAGTTGTCGTGTCTTACGCTTTCAAGCTTCTATTGCAAGAACTTCAGAGCTTGTGCATCACACCAAAATTAAGACTTAAGGAGAAGGCATAGCATGTCACAGGAAGAATTGATACATAAAATAGTGGATGAAATCTCATTCGGTTTAATCTCACCAAAAGATCTCCGTAAACAATCAGTCGTAGAAGTCCAAACTCCAGACACCTATGACGAAGATGGTGCACCAATTACAGCTGGTTTAATGGATGGAAGATTAGGAACTCTTGAACCAAGGCAAAGATGCAAAACCTGCGGCAACACAGCCATCCGCTGCCCAGGACACTTCGGCCACATCGAACTTGCCGTACCAATCGTACACATTGAATTTACAAAGATTATTTTTGACCTTTTAAAAGCAACATGCCGCACTTGCGGTCGCATTCTACTCTCAGAGGAAGGTTCTAAAAAAGCACGCCAAAGACTTGACCGCTTCAACGATCTCTTGGGAACTATTCCTGATGAAATTTTCAAAGAAATCTTAACCGACATTAAAGCTAAACAATGTCCTTATTGTGCAGCTGCCCAATTCAAAATCACTTTCGAGAAACCAACAAAGTTCATAGAACAAACTGAAGCAGGCTCAGAGCCTCTAACACCCAGCATGATTCGTGAAAGGCTTGAACGTGTGTCAGACGAAGACTTAGAAATTTTGGGCTTCAACCCAAAAGTAGCCCGTCCAGAATGGATGGTTCTTCAAGTTCTCCCCGTTCCACCAGTTTATGTGCGTCCATCAATCACGCTTGAATCAGGTATTCGCTCTGAAGATGACCTAACACACAAACTTGTAGACATCATTCGCATTAACCAACGTTTGAAAGAAAACATGGAAGCAGGCGCGCCAACCCTCATTATCCAAGACCTATCTGAACTTTTACAGTATCACGTTACAACATACTTCAACAACGAGGCATCAGGTATTCCGCCAGCACGACACCGCAGTGGACGAGCCCTAAAAACTCTCTCACAACGGTTGAAAGGCAAAGAAGGACGTTTCAGAAGCAACCTCTCAGGCAAACGCGTTGACTTCTCTGCACGCACAGTCATATCTCCCGATCCTAACCTTGACATAAACGAAGTAGGTGTTCCACAAGATATTGCCATGCGATTATCTATCCCAGAAAAGGTAACTGCTTGGAACATCGAAGAAATGAAAAAATTCGTTATTAATGGTCCCGAAAATTATCCAGGCGCACTCTACATCATTAGACCAGATGGCAAACGTATCCGACTCGAATTCGTAGTTGATAGAACAAAAATTGCGGAAGCAGTAGAATTAGGTTTCGTAATTGAACGGCACCTTAAAAACGGTGATATAGCTATCTTTAATCGTCAGCCTTCGCTTCACCGCATGTCCATTATGGCCCACTACGTTCGTGTTTTACCATACAAGACCTTCCGACTTCACCTTTGTGTTTGTCCACCATACAACGCTGACTTTGATGGAGACGAAATGAACTTACACGTTCCACAAAGCGAAGAAGCCCGAACCGAAAGCTTACTGTTAATGCAGGTTCAAGATCAAATCCTCTCACCAAGATTCGGCGGACCAATCATCGGTGCCATCAGAGACTTCGTCACAAGCGCATATTACTTCACAAGAAAAGGCAACTACCTAACCAGAAGTCAAGTTAACAGGTTACTAACAACAACAAACTATACTGGAGAAGTTCCTGAACCAGAAATCAAAACACCCGAACCGATGTGGTCAGGCAAACAAATCTTCAGTCTATATCTGCCAAAAACACTCAATTACGTTTTGAAAGCTAACATTTGTCAAGGCTGCACTAAATGCGAAGAAGACGCCTGCAAACACGACGCTTATGTCGTTGTAAGGAGTGGTCAACTAGTTTCAGGTGTAATCGACAGACGCTCAATTGGCTCTGAACAATCAGAAAGCTTACTTCACAGAATAATTAAAGACTATGGAACACAAGCAGGAAGAGAATTTTTAAACAAAGTTACACACTTGCTTAAACAATTCATCTCTATGAGAGGTTTCAGCTATACATACGATCAACTGGTCCTTTCGCCAAAAGCCCGAAACCGAATGGCTAAGACAATGGATCGCATCCAAAAGAAAATCGACGAACACATCGAAAACTTCCGCAACGGAACTCTACCACGATTGCCAGGACAAACTATTGAGGAATCTTTCGAAATCTACGTAATGCATGAACTCGCAGTAGCACGAGACGAATCAGGCAAAATAGCAGATGAAGACTTTACTTTAGAAAATGCAGGCATTGTCATGACAAGAGCAGGTGCAAGAGGCTCAAGCTTAAACATCGGTCAAATGGCAGCTTGCGTTGGTCAACAATCAGTCCGAGGAAAGCGTATCCTAAGAGGTTACGCTGGAAGGGCACTACCACACTTTCCTGATGGCGACCCAAGCCCACGAGCAAGAGGTTTCGTCTATAACTCTTACCAAACTGGACTAGACGCAATTGAATTCTTCTTCCACGCTATGGGAGGCAGAGAAGGTCTAGTCGACACAGCCGTCCGCACACAACAAAGCGGCTACATGCAAAGACGATTAATCAACGCGTTAGAACACATTCGCTTAGAATACGACAGCACCGTACGAGACTCCGCAGGAGACATCATACAATTCAGGTACGGCGAAGATGGAGTGGACCCAGCAAAAAGCGACCATGGCAAAGCAGTCAACGTCAACCGACTAATCGAACAAATAAAACTGGGTGAAGAAAAAGGCGAAATAGCATCCCCAGAACACACTAAAAAGCAACTTAAAATTGTAGAAAACCAGTTAACACCCATCCTACTAAATCAACTTAAAGCGAACTTTGCAAAGAATAAGCTTACAGCCAAAGCAGTAACAAAATGCACTACCCAAACAGCTGAACAGTATAAACGTGCCTTAATGGAGCCAGGAGAGGCAGTAGGTATCGTTGCAGCCCAATCAATCGGTGAACCAGGCACCCAGATGACCCTTAGGACCTTCCACTATGCTGGTGTCAAAGAACAAAACGTCACCTTAGGCTTGCCACGACTAATCGAAATTGTTGATGCACGCAGAATTCCCTCAACCCCAATCATGACTATTTACCTCAAAAGCGAACACGCAAAGAGCAAAGAAGGCGCTGTTGAAGTTGCTCGTAACATCATCTATACTTCGGTTGAAAACTTGGCTTCAGCAATTTACGAAGATCCAGTTCGCGAAGAAATAATAATTGAATTAAACCAGCAAATGATGGATGACAGAGCCATAACAATGGATGAACTCAAAGAAAGAATGGAACTTCAAAACGCCACAGTAACAGTTACTGACATGACCGTCGAGATTAAACCTAAAAAAGCTGAGCAACTCAAACGTATGTTAGCTAAAGTCCCAGGTTACCAAGTTAAAGGTGTCCCAGACATTAAACGTGTACTAGTCACTGAAGAGAACGGTGAATGGGTAATTCGCACGGACGGCTCAAACCTATCCAAAGTCCTTGAAGTCATAGGCGTTGATACTTCACGAACAACCACAAACAACATCCACGAAATTGCTAAAACTCTGGGTGTCGAAGCTTCAAGAAACGCACTGGTTAATGAAGCAAAAGGCGTACTGGAAGATCAAGGTTTAGACGTAGACGTTCGCCACGTAATGCTCGTAGCGGACATGATGACTACAACAGGCGAAGTGCAGCAAATCGGTAGACACGGAATCAGCGGCAAAAAAGCCAGTGTCCTAGCTCGCGCCGCATTCGAAATCACTGTACCAAACATTGTTGAGGCAGCCGTGAAGGGTGAAAGTGATCCTTTAGCCGGTGTAACAGAAAACGTTATAGTTGGCCAATCAATACCAATCGGCACAGGTTTAGTTGAACTGTATATGTCAACTTTCGAGCGTCAAGAAAAAGATGGAGGAAAAACTGAGGCATGATAGACATAGATAAAGCGTTAGCGTCCGCAGTGAAAACAGGTAAAGTATCCTTTGGAACCAATGTTGCATTGCAAAACGCCAAAACTGGCAAAGCTAAGATTATAGTTTTAGCCGCAAACTGTCCAAAAGACATAAAAGAACAAATAGAATACTATGGAGAAATCTCTAAAGTTCCCGTCATAACTTACAAAGGTGAATCAATGGATTTAGCCGAAGTATGCAAGAAACTCTTCATTATTTCTGCCTTAAGTATCCGCGAAACAGGGGACTCCGATATTCTCAAAGTAACCGAAGAAAACCAAATTAAAGAATAAAAAATGGAGGAAAAAAAATAACAACCGGCATAAAAATTACCTGCGACGAAATGCGATACATTGCCTTATTTGAAAGCATCAGCGGCGCCAGCGTAAAAGACTGCATAGTCGACGAAGTTGAGCAACGAGCAATATTCATAGTCAACCAAGGGCAAGTAGGCGTTGCCATCGGCAAGGGTGGTAGAAACATCCATACCCTTGAACGAATGACAGGCAAAAAACACGAAATCATCGAGTATAGCGAAGACCCAGCAACATTTATGAAAAACGCGTTAAAACCAGCAGCAGTACGTGAAATCCGCGTCACCGAACGCACTGATGGCAAAAAAATGGCTGTCATAACTGTTAACCCTAAAGATAAGGGCGTCGCCATAGGTAAAAACGGCAAAAACGCCGAACGTTTGCGTTTTTTGGCAAAACGATACTTCGACATTCAGAACGTCAGCATCACCTAACCAGTCCGTAATTGGCTATTAGGCGATGAAAACGTAACTGCCTTGTAATAACGAAGTTAACTGTTTAGAGTGCAAACCTTAAGGTTAGGCAACAAAGTTTTTCTTATACTCTTTTTTGGTGGCTCTGACCTACGGTTGTCGTTTTGTTTTGTTAATTCTTCTTTTGTGTTGAAGACTTTGGAACACATTGGCAGATAATTTTGCTCAGATTTGAATTTATCACAGGTGATGGAGAAGGTTGATACTTTAAAGGTTCATGAGGAACCAATTGTATCGTCAGCACTTTAGATTTTTAAAATTTGGGAGTTCTTGCTCGGTCAGTCTTTCACTAATTTATTTGATTTAGCGTTTTTCATAAGTATTGTGACCGCCAAAAATAACCCTTTAAAGATTGTTAACCAAAACGATTTTACTTAACGTATCTATGAAGATCTGGTCTCATACACAATAACTGCGTCAGACTTAATCTGCATCACTAGGTCGTGCCCTTCCACAATTTTCCTCAAATTGCCTAAACTCTCCTTAGTAAGATTAGCTTTAATGTTAATGTGATACCCATTGTATAATGGATACATAGCTTTCTGAGGAATCAGAGTGATTGTGCTTCCATCTAGCCCTGGGCACCTGTCAACAATTTCTCTTAGTAATATGGCGATTTCTGCGAACTTCATGAATCTTAACCTATTAACACTTGTACATATCACAATAAAAGTCTTTTAACTTTAACTCTTTTTTGAATGTTAAAATAAGTGCTTTTTCTTAACTTGGCTAAAAAAACTGTAATCCGCTTGCATGATTCAAGCTATTTCAACAAAATTTAGGAGTTGTTAGGCTCTGATTTAGTTCTAACAAATTCTATTAGAAGAGAAATGAATCTTTTCTACAGAATTAAAAGTTTTTTCTTCCACCAAGAAAGACTGATTTGTCCAAATGTCTTAAGAGAAAAAAAAACTACTTTTCCTACGAAAAAGTGTTGTTGTTTTTTTTCTTTGAGAATAATACCTTTTTATTTGTTTCCTGACAGCCCACTGAAACTAAAAGAAGAAGAAACACCCTGAATTACCACTTCTTCTTCTATCCAACCGCTGAATTTCTACTAGACATTGAGCAAGAACCCCAAAGAAAAAGGGGAGATGTGAAGGAGATATCTGTATTTGGTCCAAAATTGTTTTAATAAGGCGCTTTTCAATAGTGTGAAGGCTTCAAAATAGAGGCAAAAACGTTAATGTTAATACAAGAAGTTATCCTTGAAAATTTCATGAGTTATGAATACGCCAGAGTACCGTTTAAACAAGGCGTTAACATTATTGGCGGACCAAACGGCGCAGGAAAATCTTCTCTTTTACTTGCTATCTCTGTTGGTTTGGGACAAACTTACACTGAACGTTCCCGAAAACTCAGCGATTTAATCCGCTGGGGAAAAGAACGGCTAGAGTAACTCTCATCCTGGACAACAGCAAACAAGGTAACAAACGTCCCGTCTCAAAATACAGTAAAGACCAGCTCTTCCTCACCCGCGTTTTGCGCCGAGATGGAAAATACTTTTTTGAACTCGAAAACCGTGTAGCTAGCAAACAAGATATTGAACGGTTGCTGGGCAAATTCGGCGTAGATCCTGACAACATGTTAATAATCATGCACCAAAGCATGGTGGAGCAATTCAGCGTCCTTAGTAACATAGAAAAACTTCGCATGGTAGAAGCAGCTGTGGGACTTGAGCCTTTCCGGGAAAATGTTGTGCAAGCTAAAACCAAACTAATGCGTATTCTAAGCCAAGAAGAGTCAGTGAGTAAATTGCTGGAGCAAGCTCAGCAAACACTTGCTTACTGGCACGAACAATACAATAAGTACCAAGAGAAAAAACAGTTGCAGCTTAAACGGCGGTTTTTAGACCGTGAACTGGTTTGGGCGGAAGTTGAACGGCGTGAGGCCATAATCAAAGGGTTACAGGCGAATTTTAACAAGAACCAGCAATCACTTGGTAGAATAGAAGATGAACGCCAAACAATTATTAGCCAGCTGGATAGTCAGCGGACCGAGCAACAAGCAATAAAGGGTGAGGTTAAATCGGTTTTTGATCTACGCTTAAGTCTTGAACGCGAAATCGCCCAGAATGAATCCATTTTATCTTTCATTGAACAGTTTTTAGCTGAAGTTCAAACTTTAGAAATTGCAATCGCAAACAAAAGCCAGCTCAAACTTCTAAGAAGCGAAAACCTCAAGAAAATATTTGAAACCTCTAAAAAACAAATCGCCAAAGCAAAAGATCGGGTCAAAGAAAATCAAACAAAAATGATCAAGCTTGAAGATTCAGCAGACAAAATATCGAATGAGGCTTTAGAAAAACGTGTAAAGCTTGCTTTGTTGGAGTTTAAGAGGGCAAACGCAATCGTCGACATGAAGACGATCGAGAAATCAATAAAGGAAGCCGAAGAAACGCTAAATACGGCAATTCTGAAGGCTCAAACTTCTGGTGAAAGAATAGCAGTTCTTAAGAGCGGCGCTGAAATTCAAGATGAAATCGGCTTAACCAATGGACACCTAGCAGCATTAGCTGACGTATCTGAGGATATCGAACGTCAATACGAATCATATTCAAAGCTTTACATGGAACTTAAGGAAAAAGCACAGTTAGTTGCTGAGAACCGCGAGAAAACTCTTGAAGAAGTCAAAACGCGCATGCAGTCTTGGCGCAGTGTTATGGAGAACTTGCTTGAACGGGTTAATGCTGAGTACCAGAAAATCATGGTTCAAACGCTTGCAACTGGTGAAGTTAAACTTTCGAGTGTGCAAGACATAGAGACTGCAGGGCTTGAGATATATGTGGGGTTTAAGGGTAGCAAACCCGTAGCCTTGGATGCCTACACTCAGAGCGGAGGCGAAAGAACTACTGCAACTATGGGTTTCTTGTTGGCTTTGCAGCAGCATGTACGTTCACCATTCCGTGCAGTAGATGAATACGACATTCATATGGACCCAAAAAACCGTGAAATGATAGCGAAAGTTTTGGTTTCAATAATAAAGGACGCCACTGCCCAATACGTTGTGATTACACCTAGCCAAATTACCTTCGCTCAGAAAGACGCCAACGTAATCACTGTTCAGAATCTTGAGGGAAAATCAATTGTGCGTGAGGTTGTTTAATGCAGACAACTAAACATGATAAGAAACTGGGTAAAGAAAAATTGGAACGCGTAATTGAAATGTGCCTAGCTATAGAGAATCATGCAGTTGAGCCTTTCACTTTAAACATTGATGAAATCATCAAGATAGTTCACGAATATTTTCCGAATTGGGAAAACCCCGATGAACTAAAACTTGACGCAGAAGCCCTTCATCATTTAGCTTCAGTAATCAAGATGCAAAGCGAATGGGTCAAACAGCGCTCAAACTCGCTTTATACTGACCCTTTCTTGTTGGAAGAGAAAATCCGCCAAACTAGCAAGCAAGGAATGGTTGACTTGTTTCTTGGAGCTTGGAGCCCAATTATTGAGTTTGAGCAACTTAGCCTCCATAGTCTTGCGCAGGGCTTGCTGTATTGGGATGCCTTGGCTCCTATGGGTGACAGATGGAAAGACATTGACGTCTCAGAAGTTGCTATGGGCGCAGTTAGTCGCGATGAACTTGTCAAGCAACGAGTTTTAGGAGATAGAGAATTTTCTGAGGAACTGGAATGTTATTGGCAGGAACTCAAAAACAAAACCACAGAAAAAGGCGTAGATGGCAAGATTGCATATTGGGATTTCATCTTTTCAGATACATACGATGAAACTGTGCAACGTGCATTCTTGACTAGTTTCTTAATTACTTATGGTTACGCGACGTTGGAGATTGACCGATTAGAAGAAACCGTCTTCATTCTGCCCTTTGATAAACCCCGCAAGGAAGCATTAACTGAACAGTCTACCTCGGTTGCGTTAGCGGTATCGGTTGAAGATTGGCAAAAACGGAAACGAGGAGAACAAATTTGAGTAGCAAGAAAAAAGGCGTTTACAGCAGCAGAATCAAGAAAGCAACACAGATGCTCTTCTACAAGCGACATCAAAAACCCGGTGTAAAAGGATGGGAACTGCATAAAGCGTTGGGTTCCGACTATCCCAAAGTGCTAGATTTACTTGAAGATTACCTGAAACCTCTGAATTTGCAGGTTAAAACAGTTTTTGAAGAAGAAAAAACCCCTGAAAAACCAACAATCGAGGAGCTGGATAAAGCAAGGTTCTTTGTTGCATTGTCCACTGGTTCGGTGGCTAAGGATAAATTGATGGGTTGGCGCATTGACGATTTAGCAGGTTTAGCAATAACTATCTCTTTTATTATCAGCAAAAAAGGGCAGGCAGCACGCAAAGACGTTGAAAAAATGCTGGGCGAAAAGATGCCGAACTGGAAGATTGGTTTAAATCTTGACCGCTACATTCGCAATGGCTATCTAATGCAGGACGAGAAGGGACAATTTTTCCTGGATTGGCGGACAAGAGCAGAAGTTGACCAGAAAGCCTTAATCGCCATGTTGCTTTCGGCTGAAAAACAAACTGAAGAAGCTGCTGAGCCAAAACCCGAGCAGGATGAGACCGAATCTGAAGAAAACTAGCGATTTACGAAGAACATAATTTTTCAAGAGTTTGGTTGGTCGAACTTGCGAGATGGAAAATAATGACAAGTGGGACATTGTTTCATCATCGGTGTATTTGCCTAAATGGGGTAAATGGTAGATTTGTAAAACTTAGGCCCCTAAAACTGATATATAGCAATTGATCGCTTCATCATCAACAAAAGCAACAATTTTCAAACCTAAATCATCCAACAAATCGATAAAAGAAGCAAGGGGAAACGATTTCTTGAGCCCCGTAACCACTATCTTGTCTCCTTTTTTGGCAACTCGCTTTAGCTCTTTTAAGGTTTCAGCTGGCTTGGGAACGTTCTGGAGCACCGTAAAAGCAAAAACAGCCGCAAACAATTCATCTCTGAACGGCAAGTGGTCTGCATCAGCCTGCAAAACTGCAACATTTGAAAAAACGTTGCCTTGTTCTTTGGCTTTAAATAGTAGTTTGCGTGAAACATCAACGCCTATAACCATGTCTGCTTGGGCTGCAACTTCTTTGAAGAATAATCCTGAACCGCAACCAACATCCAAAACGGTCTTTCCGGTTACGTAGACGGTTTCTAAAGCTTTTTCATACTTTCTCTCTTGATCTTGTGCATAACGCTCATCGTACATTTCGGCTGTTACATTATAAAGATGCATTACTTTGCGCTTATCTTTCCAACCAGTCACTACACAATCCTTCAAGAATTCTTATGTACCCAATGACTACCTAAAATAGTTGGCGAAAAGAGAATGCAACAACTAAACAAACTAGCGGTCTTAACCGAACCTACATTAGCGGAGGCTGCGGTGCTCATTGAGAAAGCCTTTGCCCAGCGAAGAACCTTAGTTGTCGCGGGCGCATGCCATGTGCACTACGTTGGCAGAGCAACCTCAACGCTAGAACCGGGTGAACGTCTCCTAATAATCAAATCCGACGGTTCCCTCTTGGTCCACCGACCAGTCGGATATGAACCAGTCAACTGGCAACCCGCAGGCAGTATCTTTCACGTTCAAATCAAATCCGACGGACTTGAGGTTCATGGAGTTCGTCAGAAGCCACGGGAAAGTGTTCGCGTGATTTTCGCTAATGTTTTCATGGTTTCTTCGCTTAATCTTCTGGATTCGGGGGATTTTCTTTTAAATGCTAGTGAGGATGACATGCACCGTGCGATTCTTCTTAAACCTGAACTTCTCGAAGAAGGCTTTAAACCTATTAGCTGGGAGAAAAAAGTTGAGCCAGGGTTTGTGGACATATACGGCGAAGACAAAAACGGTAAACTCGTCATAGTGGAAGTTAAGCGGAAAACAGCATCCAAAGAAGCTGCCATCCAGTTGGCTAAATATGTTGACCCCATAAAAGCTAAAGTTAACAGAGAGGTTCGGGCAGTGTTGGTTGCACCTAGTTTGGGTAAGGATGTGCAAAGACTGTTGGCTACGCTTGGGTTGGAGTATAAATCTCTCGACCCAAAAGTCTGTGCTGAAGTACTTAAGAAGACTGAAACCTCAAAGTTGGAGCGATTCTTCCAATAGAAACCTAATTCAATGTTTACTGTTTGCTGGTTGTGTGTCAAATCAAGGCGCTATATACTGAAATCAACAAGGGCACAGCAAAAACCGCAACTTTTGGAATAGTAAACGATTTAACGGTGGAAAAGAACTATTCTGCGGCTGGAAATTGACCTCGCAGAATTTAGAAGAAGATAGCGACTGGTAAGCCGTATGTTTTTGTATAGTCTTTGAGGGTTTTTCCCAAAATACAATACAGCAATTCTGGCCAATGCCAAATGTGCATTTTTGCGTTTTTAACAGGCTTGAGGAAGTCTAGGAATTTTAGGATGCCATAAATGCCGATTGCTGCACCCAAAGAAAAACCGCTCCAGCTACTATATTTAGCAGCAGAAAGCCTTTTGCTTTCTGATAAAATCACTAGGGCAACTGCAAAGTTTCAGACTTTAACCAGTTTCTTTGGGATCTCTATGGCTCGCTAATTTTCTCTTGCTCGTTTATTCCTATGCTTGAGGCTGTATAAGCAGTTTCAACTGTGAGCTTTTAAATGGCTGGATTCCGAATCAAACTAGAAAAAGTCAAAATCAAAATCACTAAATAATGAAGAATAAGCAAGTTGTAGAAACTTGTCTTTGGGCTTTTTGAGTGATTACTCTTTTGGATTGTTTCTTTCTACTGGAACAAAAACTGCTGCTGCCACAGTGGTAGTCCATAAGCCGTTTTTGTCACCTGCTGCGGATTGGGTTATGTTGGCTGTTTTTATTATAAGCCCAGTTGTTTTGAAGAGCTGTTTACGTTCGTCCCATGCGGTTTCCGGATCGAATTGAATGCCCATTGTTGTTGCCAGCATAGTTGCTGCCAGGTCTTCTGCATAGTCGCCTGCCGTTTCGTCAGTTTGCCCATTTGAGTGGTGTTCTGAGAGGTAACCGTATTGGTTTTTGCCTGAAGGAATAGCAACGCCGACTGAAGATGCAACGAGCCTGTGGGGTTCGTTGGTTGCGTTGCGGGCGATAACGACAAACGTTATTTCACCGGGTTGAATCTTCTTTAAGCCTTTTTCCCGAGTGAGCAATTCGCATCCAGGGGGGACAATGCTTGAGACGGCAACTAAATTGCACATTTGTATGCCTGCATCTCGCAGGGCTAATTCAAAAGATTGGAGTTGCTCTTTATGCTTGCCAACCCCTTTGGTGAAAAAGAAGTATCTTGGTATCATGTTAGTGTCGAAAAGTAGTGATTGCTGAATGTATTTATTAGGCTTTTGTTCCCAAACAAAATTTTATGGCGATATCTTCTTAATATTATCTTCTTTTTCTTATTTGTTAAACATATTTATTATTGAGTTGTTGCCCAGAATTGACGGGTTAACTCGAAAATAAACGCTAATTGCATTTAGTCTTTTCTTATTCTGAATAAATTATATTAAATTTCCTCAGGCTTAAAACGGAAAGTCCAAACTGAAACATCGTTATACTCTGTTGAATTCAAAAAATTGATTTACGTTACAAATAATAGGTTTGTGTTCCAAAACATAATATTATCCAAAAAACATTACACTGTATCTTGAGGAGTCCTGTTTGGTGCCACATCAAAGCCTGTTCAAAGACGAATCAAAGCTTGACATAAACTACATTCCGCAAAGACTACCCCACAGAGAAACACAAAACCGTCTACTCATGGAATTCTTCAATTTTATTTTGCATTGTCCAGAAAAGATGGCGCAGCGAGTTATCTTGACTGGTGATGTAGGCACGGGAAAAACTGCGCTCGCTCAACACTTTGGCGCAACCATTACTTCCGAAGCCAACAAACGGGGCATGAAATTTCGGTATGTTCACGTTAACTGCCGTGAATACCGTGGTAGCCTCTTGCCGATTCTGCATCGTGCTATTACTGTTTTTCGCCCCAACTATCCAGCACGCGGCTACGGCGCTGAAGAAATCTTGGGTACTTTGATGCAAGTTTTAGATGAAGAAAACGCCCATATGATATTAACCCTCGATGAATTTGACAGTCTAATCGAGAAGGAAGGCTCAGACGCTGTTTACAAACTCACACGGTTGCAGGAGATGCGACATGACAAACCGCAGCGGTTATCATTTATTTTTATTATGCGAGATTTAAAAGCTATTGAACCATTGGATGAAAGCGCCAAAAGCACCCTGCAAAGAAGTATCATAAGTTTGGAACGTTATGGTAAACCGCAACTTGTTGACATCTTAAACGATCGCGTTTCAATGGCGTTTGAATACGGCGCAGTGTCCGAGGACGTTGTTGACTTAATATCTGAATTAGCTTTCTCTGAAACTGGGAACGCCAGATTTGGGATTGAGTTATTGTGGCGTGCTGGCAAATACGCTGATGCTCAGGATGCAGGTCGTGTGGAGCCAGAATGCGTTCGAATGGCTGTGTCTAAGTATTTTTCCTGGTTTACGTCGTTGTGAGTTGTTGTCTCTTGGGTTGCATGAAAAATTATTCCTCCTCGCTGTAGCTCGCTACTTTAAAGAGAATGACGAAGCTTTCGTTTCCTTATCTGAAATTGAGAAAGCCTATTCGATTGTATGTGAAGAATTTAGTGAAACACCAAATGGGCATACACAAATTTGGAATTATGCTCAGCACTTCTCAAAGTTAGGTGTATTGCGAACTGAGGTAGCATCGGTCCAGACACGTGGAAGGACAACGCGTCTTTCATTGCCCTCCATTCCTGCAGGCGAATTGGAGAAGGAGTTAACTGCGGGTTTGCAAGTAAAAAAAGGGCGGACTTAATATGGAGCTGGAGGAAGTTTTTTCTTCAAAGTCTCGAATGAAAATCTTAAAACTCATCTACCAACTGGGGCAACTTAATGTTTCGGATGTTGCTAGGCGATTAAAACTGAATTTTGCCTCGACCTCGGGTCACCTCAAGTTATTGGAGTGTGAAGGCATTTTGCAGGAGCGAAATTATGGTCGGGTTAGGATGTACAGATTTAATGAGGGTTCAGCAAAGGCTAAAGCAGTGCAAAACCTAATAGAAGCTTGGGAAAACGGTAAACAAGGTTGATTTAAAATTGGCTATGGTTGATGTTTCAAATAAAACAGAGGTTTTCAGGGAAGCAACCGCGACTGGCTTGATAATGTTGAAGTCGGAAACGATTGGTTTAGTTCAATCTGGAAAAATCGCTAAGGGCGATCCACTCTACACAGCAAAGATTGCAGGTGTGTTGGCGGCTAAAAGAACAAGCGATTTGATTCCTCTTTGTCATCCATTACCGTTAACTAACGTGGATGTAGAAGTGAAAGTAACTGGTGAACGAACTGTAACGGCAACAGCCACCGTTAAAACCAAAGCCCAAACAGGCGTAGAGATGGAAGCATTGACCGCTGTTTCTATGGCATTACTGACTGTATGGGACATGACCAAGCAATACGAAAAAGACGCCGGAGGTCAATATCCTTCAACGTCAATTGATAATATTCACGTAGTTAAAAAATTTAAGCAGGCATAACAAATGAGCGAAAGTTCTAAATCACATAAATTAAAAGCCCCTAAAACATTGAATTTCGGCGTTTTCATCTGTAGCACTTCACGCTACAATAAAATTGAGGCGGGCGAAAAAGTCGTTAGCGATGTTGGTGGAGACACTTTAGTGGACTTGATTGAGAAGGCAGGGCAGAAGGTTTTTTTCAAAAAGGTTATCGCTGACGATGAAACCATGATTCAAGATGCTGCGATGTATGGGTTGGGCTTGGAAAATTTGGATGTGGTTATCTTTTCAGGAGGAACAGGCATTACCCCAACCGACATTACAATTGAGACGGTGACGCCATTTCTTGAGAAAATGTTACCCGGATTTGGTGAGTTTTTCCGTAGAATAAGCTTTGACCACGTGGGTTCCGCCGCGGTTTTATCCCGTGCTGTAGCTGGAGTCGCCAAAGGTCGCGTGTTCTTTTGCATTCCAGGTTCACCTGACGCTGTGAAGACTGCACTCGAAATGCTTATTTTGCCCGAGGCTCCTCACATCGTTAGGCATGCACGTGAATAACGATGAATTTAATGGACAATTGCGGTCGACCGCTACTTAATCTGCGGATTTCAATTACCCAACGTTGCAACAATCGATGTGCTTATTGTCACCGAGAAGGCGAAGTGCAACGGGCAAATCGTTCAGCAGAGTTAATGTCAGTTGAAGAAATTGTGCGCATAGCAAAAACCGCTATCAGTTTAGGTATTTCGCGTGTGAAGTTGACTGGAGGAGAACCGCTTATGCGCAACGACCTGCCAGAAATTGTCTCAGGCATAGCAACAATAAAGGGTTTGAGAGATTTATCACTGACAACTAATGGGTTGCTGCTTGGCGGCGGCTTGGCAAAACAATTGTGTGAGTGTGGGCTTAAACGTGTGAATATCAGTTTGCCTTCTTTGAACCCAGAGACATACCATAAGTTGACTGGGGGAAAACTTGAGGCTGCATTAGAGGGCGTAAAAGTCGCCATTGAAGCAGGTTTCTGTCCAGTCAAGCTAAACACTGTTGTTTTAAAAGACGTTAATGTTGGTGACGTTCCTGATTTGATTGATTACGCAGGGAAAAACAATATTGTTTTGCAGCTAATCGAGCTTGACCCCGTAAACGTCGGCGACAGTTACTATAAAGAGCACCACCGCAGCCTAGACGAGCAAGAGACGATGCTTAAAGAAAAAGCTGTATCGATAGAAAAACGACCTTTCATGCACAACCGCTTAATCTACCACTTGCCAAACGCGACCGTCGAAGTGGTAAAACCCATAGAAAACACTGATTTCTGCATGCATTGCACGAGAATACGCGTTACAAGCGACGGCAAACTTAAACCCTGTCTAATGAGAAACGATAATCTAACTGACATTTTGACGCCTATTCGCCAAGGAGCGAACGATGAGGAAATAAAACAGATATTTGTTAGAGCTAACTTGCTAAGAGAGCCTTTCAATAAAAGCATCCGATAATTTAGCTGGGGATAGTTCGGTTTAGCGTTTTCAAGTTAACTTGAGTTTGATGAGTATTTGGTTTTGAACCTTTTTTGGGCAGCATTAAACTCATTTCGGATGGATTCATTTTCGGATTGGGGTTTTGCAGTTTGTGGTTTTTCTGATGTTCTTTTTGTTTCTAGTAGTTTGTCGGCGCATTCTTTGGCTTCTTCTTTTCTGTTTAGCCGCGCTAGCATTATTCCTTTCCCAAGCTGTGCATCGGTGAAATCAGGTTTAAGTCGTAGTGCTTGCTCAAAAGAAACAAGCGCTTTTTGGTAATCTGCCAGGTTTCCCCACATGAGTCCAATGTAGTAATCGATTCTGGCATCGTTTGGTCTTTGTTTTTTTGCTTCTTCATAGCATTTCATTGCATCGTCATATTTTTTGAGTCTTTGAAGAGTAATGGCTAAACTTAATTGATACTCCAAGTTTGCAGGATCCAACTCTACGGCTTTTGAAAAACATTCGACAGCTTTCTCATGCTGATTCAATGCGGTAAATGTAGCGGCTTTGAGCCGATAAGCATCAGCAAATTTCGGATCGATTCCTATTATTCTGTCATAACATTTTATTGCTTCACTGCATTTTCCCAGTTTGCTATAAATTACTCCTTTTATGATCCAGGCGTCAATATAGTTCGATTGGATTATGAGTGCTTCTTCAAGGGACATTAGTGCGCTTTCATATTTTCCTGTGCTTTCGTAGACTACGGCGTTTTTGAGTTTCATGGCTGCTTTCATAAATTCTGGTGGTTCATTGTTTGTGTTTTGGTCAAACATGTCATCATTCCCTTGGTGTTTGGCGGTTAGCGAAAAGACACAAACGGTTGACTTGATTTATAGATAATCGTCCCAAAGAATGCAAATTTCCCTCAATTGAGTACAGGTTTTACTATGCATGTTTATACAACAATGGTGATTTTTTGTTCTTAGTAGATTAAGTACCATTGAAATTGTGGAGTTGCTTTTTTTTAGTATAAATAGTGTTTTACAATTCTGAGTTTATAGTTCGATTATCCTTGCTTCATTTTTTTCTGTGTCTAAAATTGCTAAGGTGGGTTTTGCTGTCAGGTATCCGCAAAGTTCTCCTGGGTTTATTGATAATGTTTTGCCTTTTCTCTCAATGCTTGGGTTGTGTGAGTGTCCATGGATAACTGCATCAAAGGATTCGCTGTCGATTATCGCTTTTAATAATTCGGTTTCGTGTCCATGGAGCAGGGCAACTCTATAGCCTTCCATGGTCACTGTTGTGAATCGGTCGTGGATTGTGCAGTTGTTGGTTTCGCCAAAGCGTTTCTTTAGGAGTTCGTGGTCCCCGTCGTTGTTGCCAAAAACGCCGATTAATTTGCAGTTTAAAGCTTTGAATTTTGGAATTACAAATCCAGCTACGTAGTCGCCGGCATGAAGTACTAAACCAACTTTCTGATTGTTTAAGGTTTGCACTGCTTTTTCAACCAGTGGTAAATTATCATGCGAATCCGAAATTGCACCAATCAACATGCTATTTCACTACTTGTTTTTTCTCGCCTATAGCAATAAAGTTTTTCTGTTTTCTTCTTACACTTAGTCTAGTAAAATTGGGCGTTTCAGCAACGCTCAAGCAACAAAGGTAACTCGTTTAGGCTCTTTATGGTTTGGTCAGGGCAATATTTCTCAGATTTCTTCTGCACTCGGCGCTCTATGTAAATTACTTTCATTCCGATTGCTTTTGGGCCTTCAACGTCTGCATCGATGGTGTCTCCAACAAATACTGTTTCAGATGCGGATACGCCCAGCATTTTTAAGGCGCCTTTAAAGATTTCTGGGCTTGGCTTGCGTTTGTTAACTGCTCCAGAAACCACAACTGCATTAAATAACCCGTCCAAACCGTCAGCTTTAAGGAGTTTAAGCACGCATTCAGGAATTGCAAAGTTGGAAACTATTCCCAATTTGTATTTTCTATGTAACTTCTCGAGCATTGACTTAGCGTTCTGATCTATTCGTACATATTTCATGAATTCTTCGCAGAACTCGTTAGTGGCTGTCGTCACAATGGGGCTTGAGACATTGTAGTCATAGCCCAAGTTTTTGAGCGTCTGTGAAACACGTACGTTGAAGTGGGGTTCTTCCCAATTCAAATCCGCCTCAACATAGAGCGCATCACGAACCTTAATGTACACTTCATTGAATTTGTCAAATGGAACGTTAATTCCTTTTTTTTGCAAGTAATTGTACATTCGAGTCAGGGAAGGACTGTAGAACTCATGGTTTTTTTCGATGAGCATGAGAGTGTCGAACATGTCAAATAAGACGGCTTTAATGGGCATCATTTTTTCCTGTCAGGTAACACCCTTTTTTAACCTTAAAATCCTTATCGCAACCTAAGCTTCCTATTTCTCATCTTTGTCATTGAGTTTTTTGCGTATATAGTAGTAAATTGTTCCAGCAACCAAGAAAACAACGCCCACTAGCCATGCTTCTGGAGTGGCAAATAGAATAAATGCTAACAATAAAAGGCAAGTTGCTAAACCAAGCAGAGGTATAAACCGTCCAAGTTTTCGCCCATTCTTGAGCTTGAACGCTGAGATGTTAGTTATGCAATAATTAAAAAGAAGTGCAAACGTGCTAACCGCCACTACGCTCTTCAAATCTACAAATAAAACCAAAGTAGCCATCAACATACCAGTGGTGAGAATCGCGAAGTAAGGTGTTAAGAACTTGTGGTGTAACCGAGCTAGTGCAGAGGGTAAATCGTTGCGTCGCGCCATGGAATAAGCCATTCGTGAAACTCCTAAAATAGCCGTCAGTAAAACGCTTGCAGTTGCCACTAAACCTCCAATGGACACGATTTGAACTGCCAGTGAACTGCCCGTGATACCGATAGCTGTGCTTAATGGAGAAGTTGAACCTGCTAATCCTACAGGACCCAGCAACCCAACAGCAACAAACCCGACCAAAATGTAAACCACCATTGAAATCCCCAGTGATAACAACAAGGCTCTCGGTACATTCTGTTTGGCGTTTTTTATTTCCTCAGCAACAACCGATACCCTTGCGAAGCCGCCGTAAGCAAAAAAAATGAAAAATGTTCCGTAAAGTACTCCGCTTGAAAGCGGCATAAACGTAGTAAAATTGCCGGTGTCCACATTAAAAACCCCGAAAATCACGAAGAACGCTAAAATCGCAAGCTTAATGGCAACGAAAACGTTGTTGACGCTCGCGGATTCTCTGGCGCCTAACAAATTTAGAGCCATAAAGGCCAGGCACAGAGCTGCTGCAACCAAATTCGTTGTCAAACTCGGAAAGGTCGCCGTCAAGTAATAGGCAAACCCCAAAGAGACAGCCGCTCCAGTAAACGTATTGGAAACCAGCCACATCCAACCTGCCAAAAACCCAGCGTAAGGCGAAACCAGTTGGCGTCCATACTCGTATACTCCTCCTTCTACAGGTTGCCAAGCGGTTAATTTTGCAAAACTCCATGCAGTGATGAAAGCGATGATACCCGCGATTATCATGGAGACAATAAGCGCTGAGCCAGCATAGCCCGCTACGATGCCTGTGACAACGAAGATTCCGCCCCCTATGATTGCGCCAACGTTGATGGCGACGGCACTCCACAAACCGATTGAACGCTTGAGTTTTCTGGGCTCCTGCTTTTCCACTTTAGACACTTTACTTAGTCAAGATTCTACCTTAAATCACTATTAAAAGCTTGTAACAAGCAAAAACTATTTGTCCCAGAATTCTCTTGTCCGCAAATACTGAACTTTCGCCTTGAGCAGGTCAATGTAGAATTTGTCTTCGTCGGGTTGCATCTTTCCCAGAATCCGCGATGCTGTTTCAGGACCGACTCCTTTGACCTGCAATGCGCGAACCGCTTGTTTTCCATAACTTAAAATCAAATCTGCTTTTCTACGGGCTTGGCTTAGTTCTTTTAGTTCTTCGGGTGTTAACTCTTTGCCTTCACGCCTCCGAAAAAGCGCCTCACACAGGTGGTTTTTGTCTTGGGAGCGATAAAGCGGCGCCAGCAACTCCGAACCACATTTTACGCATTTTGGCTGGTCAGGAAGATCCTTGATTTTTTCATCAATTTTCCACTCCCCACACTTCATGCAGAGCAGAGTTGTTTCGCGTGCATCTATTGTCATCTTGAGTTTGTCGATGTTGTTAACTATCACTTTTTCTGGAGCCATCATCTCGGTTACATCAGCAAATTTAGACAGTATGTAGTATGCCAGGGGCGTTGGCTTGTCGTAGCTTTGGTAGGTTGTTACTTTTATTTTGCCTGCTTTAACATCGTGCATGATTTGTTTGGCTTTTTCTAAATCAATTTTCTCCATCATTGCTTCGCGGATGGTTTCATGGTAAACGGGCGTATTCTCAAAGTGTGCCTTAAGTTCAGCTTGCCGTTGGTGACTCATGGTTTTGCCACGAGGCAGTACACCGAAGCGTTCAGCCACAGATTTCATCTTGTAACCAAAAGGAAATTTTGCTTCCAAATATTTTTTGAAAGCAAAATTAACCGCTTCATCATCTAAGCCAAAGAGTGTTTGAGGCAACTTGGAAATTTCTTGTTTGTTTAGTTTCCTTGGTGTCTCTATGAGGATTCGGTAGCCATCTGTCCACCATCCAGTAATAACTTCAGTCTCAGAGAGAACACTATCAAAGATTCCACCCAAAGTTTTGTTAACTAACTCTCCAAAACAAGCATGCACCACAATGTACCGATCATATAGTTCTATGACAACATGATCTTCTGTTGGCAGGGGTGCACTTTGTTTTATTTGCTCAAAAACTTCGCTTACTGCGTTAAGCATGCTGTTTTTGTCTGAGCCTAATTCTTTCGCCAAAATCTCTGCAGTAACCCCAATATCCCCCGTTTCTTTGAGGACCTCGGCGATCCTCTTCCTGTTCTGCCCTGTCTGCTGGGCAATTTCAAATGGTACAGGTAAGATTTCTCCATCCCACCCTGGCACTGACGCAAATGGATCCTCCGAGGGTATGACGTGTACTGTTCCGGTTTCGTCTTCGATTTGTACGATTCGCCAGACCTTGCCTTTCATTATGAAGTTTAAGCCTATTCTGGCGTGGAGTGCCATGAATTCGTCACCTAAAGTGCCGATTTTACGGTCGCTGATTACGTTTAAGACTGGATATCTGCGTTCGTCGGGAATCATTGATAGGTTGCTGTAATAGTAAACGCGGGTTTTGCGTGTTTTGCTCAAAACTTCTTTCTCTTCGTTAAATCTTAATTGGTTGAGGCTTTCTAAAAAGTGTATCAGGTCTAGCAATTCTTTTTTCCCGATTTTTCGGTAAAGATAAGACTTGTGGATTGTGCGTGCTATTTCTGTTAGGCTTATTTCTTGTTGATCCATAAGTAAGCCGGCTATTTGATGCGCCAAAACATCCAGTGCGCCCTCATGCATTGGGACAGGTTCAATGAGATTTGCTTGGGCGTTCTTAATAGATGCCAACGCTTCAAGGGCATCATCGGGGTAGACTGTGATTATTGTTCCCTGTGATTCTCCTCCCAAACTGTGACCGCTTCTTCCCACCCGCTGGATTAGGCTGTTAACCTGTCGAGGCGACATTTATTGAATCACCAAATCCACCTGTCCAATATCTATGCCCAGCTCAAGGGTGCTTGTGCAAATGATGGCTTTGAGCTTGCCGCTCTTGAAGGAATCCTCAATTGCTATTCTTTCTTCTTTAGAAATCGAGCCATGATGCACCGCTACATCTTCCCGATTGAGTTGAGCAAACTTGTGGCCTAAAACCTCTGCCATTGTGCGGCTATTGACAAATAAAAGTGTCGAATGATGCGAATCGATTAACTCAAGTATACGCCGAATTCTCGAAGCAGCTTCTGGTGAAGTATCAAGTTTTCCAGCCAATTCAAAATCTTTCTCCAATGGAGAAGGGTTCTCAACATTATAGCGATATCTCTTTTCGGCCGCTGCTGAGATGACGTTGATTTTTCTACGTGTCCCCGCAAGATATTTCGCGACTTCCTGTGGGTTACCAATTGTTGCTGTAAGGCCAATTCTTTGAAATTCCCCACCAGTAACCATTTGTAAGCGTTCGAGTGCGATGGAAAGTTGTGCTCCTCGTTTGCTCGAAGCTAAATCATGCACTTCATCGACAATAACATATTTGACGTTTTTTAGATGTCTACGCATCTGTGAGCCTGGAAGAATCGCTTGAAGAGTTTCAGGAGTGGTAACAAGCATCTGTGGGGGTTTGAGGGCTTGTTTTCTGCGAATCTTCATATCGGTATCGCCATGGCGTACCTCAACAGTTATATCAAGTTGGTGGCTCCAAAAAGTTAACCGCTTAAACATGTCACGGTTCAACGCTCTAAGAGGCGTAATGTAAATGATTTGGATTCCTTTTTGATCTTGGTTTTTCTGTTCAACCAGTTTTGAGAAAATTGGCAAAAGAACTGCTTCGGTTTTTCCGGTGCCAGTGGGAGCAATCAAAAGCACGTTCTTGCCTTCAAAAATAGGCGGAAAAGCTAAAGTCTGAGGTAGAGTGGGCGAAGTGAAACCGAGCTCTGCTAAGGCTTTGCGAACAGGTTTTCGAGTAAATCGAAAACAGACTTGGGATTTTTAATTTGCATTTTATTCTGCTTTTAAGTTACGGTAAAACGTTTATTTTAACTCTTTAGCCCAGGCAAAACGATTTTCGCCTAATTATTTTACGGAAGGCTTACAATTGGTTTCTCAGATGCGAGTTTTTAAGGATTAAACGTAATAGGTTAATTTATTTTTAACAAGGTTTAATGTTTGTAGAAGTTAAGAGATTAACTGAATGAAAACTAAGTTGCTTGTTCCAAGAAATTTTAGGGCTTACCCGAATTAAGCAGAAGCGAAATAATAAAATCATTCTCAATTAAACCAAAAGCGCCCTTTTTAGCAGAAAACTCGTCGAATTTTTTAACGCCATCCCGCTTCAAAAATGGCGATGCAATCGAGAAAGGTACTGGATCTCTTGAATGTGTCCCGGTTTCTATTGGGGTTGGGTGGTCTGGGAGGATTGCGATTGCGTATGGTTCATTTAAGCCCTCCATGAATTCTGCCCAGCAACCGTTTATCTAAATCCTCAATCGTTTTCACCTTCAAATTGTAGTCTTTGCAATGTCCCGCTTCATCTGGGGCTTCAACATGAACAAAAACCAAGTCATTAGTCTTGAGCGCTTTTAGTGCAGCGTCGGCTTTGCCTTCATAATTGGTGTTATCTAAACCCGTGGCGCCTTTGACATTGATTATTTCCATTCCTGCATACGTCCCAATACCTTTCACCAAATCAACCGCGGATATTACTGCAGACTTTATACCGTACTTTTCTTTAAGTGTAGGCATGGAGGGTTTTTTGCCGCCGCCCCAAGGCCAAATCAAATTTCCCGGGTGTTTGCCAGCTTTTTCCCTTGAAACGTTTACCGGGTGAGACCGCAGAACTTCTCTGGAACCCTCAATCAAATCCCTAAGTAACTGTGATGATTTTTCAGCTTCTGACAATTTTGCTTTTGGCAAAACATCGGAAACCGCAATTCCTCTGGCATCATGAGGTGGTGTGCATTGAATTTGCTCTGGATTTGGAAAATTGCGCAGAATCAAAAAATGCCTATAATCTAAACCCACAAAGAACTCGATTTCGCCAGGTTTTTCAAAAGCTTTTCGTATAGCTACAATTAACTGTGATGCTTCGTCAGTTGTAATGTGACCGGAAGAATAATCAAGTAATACCCTGTCTTTTTCAGTTATTAAGTTACATCGGTAGGCTGCGTCTTTTTTCCCAAGTTTTATACCTCTTGAAGGCGCCTCCAAGGGTCCCCTGCCAGTACAATACTTTATTGGATCATAGCCTAGAACTGAACATATTGCTGCATCAGAACCAGGTGTTAATTCGTCTGGAACAGTTTTAATTAAACCACTTCTTCCTTTGGCAGCTATAGAATCCATGTTTGGTTTGTAGGCTGCTTGAAGAGGGGTTTTGTTTCCCAGTTCTGGCACGGGGTAATCAGCCATTCCATCTCCGACTATGAGTAAATACTTCATTTAACTATACTCCAATTTTCGAACCGTTTAAAGGCTACTCCTATCAGTCGAGTTTTGAAAGCTATGAATATTTATCTTTGTTTCACAAGATAATGCGAACCATGTATTTATTTACAGTTTGGCTTCGATTACGTTACTGAATTTGAAGGCTTGAGACTTTTCCGAAAAAGAAACTAAACGTAAATAAGTTCGGTCGATTTCCTATAGTTTCGGACAATGAGAAAATCGAGGTACGATGAAGCTGAAGGTGGGGAATAAAAACGCTGGAGGCTTGTGAATACTTTTTCCGCTATTGAGTCCATTATATAAACTCCAAGTTTTTTAGTGTTCCAGTTCTGGAACGTATTATTCCTTGAGTAGAATTGATACTAAGCAAGTTTAATTATGGAAAAATAGAACCTGTTTTAGTCAAGAAACTCTGACTTGCCTCAGTCAAGAAACTTTGACGAAAAAGCATTTATTTCCAAAAATTCGAATGTATTCCTAAGAATCTTGCACTCTTAAAGCTAAGACTAGACTTGCTCAAAGGAACAGGTTATTGATGTCTAAAAAGTTCATCCTATCGTTTATCGTTATAGGCTTTCTAATTTTGTCTCTAAATCAGTCAATTCATGGTGAAACCCAATCATCTACTTTCCAAGACTGGCAAGTTGAAAATGGAGGCGGTTACTACTCTGAATCAAATGGTATTCTAAGAATGTGGAGTGATGGAGGTAGTGCTTGTCCTTCAATATCGCTCTATAAACAAATAGAACCCACACACGATTTCACATTTTCAACCCAAGTAAATGCACAGACTGCAGAAAGTTGTGCAATTTTCGTGAGAAGCAACTTACCTGTAGCAGGCAATTTTCAAGGCTTCAACTTAGAGTATGGTCACTATGGAGAAGGACTTTTCTTGTTAGCAAGGAACGGAAGTAACTGGATGACAAGTCAAGTTGCCTACGGTGACCCTAATCTGTGGTATACAATGCAATTGAGTGTTTCTCAATCTCCATTCAGGATAGCAACAACTGTGTTTGATGAAAATGGCACATCGATTTGGTCATTTTCAACTTCCAAAATAAGCAATTTTACATTCGAAGACATCAACTTCATAGGATTAACTGTCTGGGGTTATTCTCCTGCGAACTATCTGTTTCGGGATATCCAAAACCCTTTCGATAATCCTGCAAGCATTTCCATTTCGGCTGAGTCTTTGTCAACAACTGCCGGTTCAGCTGTAAATGTTTTTGGTACATTAAAAGATTCTGAAAATAAACCTCTTCAAAATAAAACAGTTGTTTTGTCATATATTTTTTCTGGAGTAGATTCTTGGATTCCGATTAGTTCAGGACTCACTGACGAACAGGGCAATTATAATATCCAATGGATAAACAGTGCCTCAGGAAAATTCACGTTAAAAACAGAGTGGAAAGGAGAATCAACTTCCATAGGTGTAAGCAACACCACAACATTGAGTTTCTTACCTTATGAAAACAAACAAGTTTTCTTATTCGAATCCAACAGCACGCTCCACGATTTAGCGTTTAACAATCAAACATCTACTTTGAGTTTCAACGTGGCAGGTCCTTCAGGAACTACAGGTTACGTTATAGCTACAATATCAAAAAATTTGCTTGCCAATGGAGAAAACCTGCAAGTGTATATGGATGGCAAACAACTCACCTATTCGGTTGCTTCAACTTTGAATTCATGGGTGGTTACTTTCAATTATTCTCACAGTACACATCAAATAAGTATTCACTTAGAATCTAATGTTTCTTCAAAGCAACCCCTTGGCAACGAAGCGATATTAATTGATATCATAGCCTTATTTTGCACTATCTTGGTAGTTATCGTATCTCTTTTGCTTTATAGAGGGTATAGAAAAACCTCTAACTCAAATCATGACCTTTTCACACGCTTGTGTATACCCACCATCTAATCAAGTAGACTTTACTACAAGTTGGTGTTCCAGCTTTTGAACTAAGTCACCGCTAGTTTGAAGCGCCAAACTGTGATATGAAGGGAAAGTGGCTTGAAAAATATGCTGAATCTATAACTTTTTGGATTTTAGTAGAGTTGTTTTGGAAAAAAACTGATTTGATATTGTTTTTTCAATTTTAGATTCACAAACAGTGTTGGGGGTAAGGACACAAACATGTTGAAAGACGCGCTAACAACAAAAACCAAACAAAAAACACAGAAACAAAGCTCATCAAGATCAAAACAGGTTGCCTCATTTTCTGCAAATTTAACAGCAGCTTTTCTTCTATTAGACAGGACAGCTTAAACAATTATTTTGCCGCTATTGCTTGAACAACTTGCTTCACAAACCATATTAGAAATCTCAAAAGACTCCAAAACAACCATTCATGGTTTGGCTAAAAAATGAGAAAAAATAAACTATGTTTTGGGTTAAAGAAAGAGATTGGGGATGTTGGATTTGTTTTAGTATGGATCTTTCTTACCAGTCATATAAGCCCAAGCGCCAACGATTGCAACTGTTAGAACTGCACCTGCAAATCCTGCAACCATGAAGCTAGTTAAACCGGCTAAAGATGGCAAAACTATTATCAGCCATGGAATCAGGTATGTTGCTGTGACCTGTGCAATAACGCCTGCTACGAAACCTAAAACAGCTATTAAACCGAATACTTTTAATCTGCTATTCATTCAATTCACCTTTTTATTTTAGCATTCAGTTGGCGCTTCATTTTAGTCTAACCTACACATTTATGTATAATATCCTGGGTACTCGCTTCTTGTTTAACGTTTATAGTTAAAGGTATATAGCAATATTGCTATTACATATAGCTGTACAGATATACGTCCATATTTCGATCATATTAACAACGTATAAGATTATTTTCTGTATGTTGTGCTTGCAGAGGTAATCAAATTGTCAGAAAGATTCGCTAAAAAGTGGGAAAGTAAACGGGAAGATGAACCATTCGCAAACCGCATTAAAGACGCAGTAAAACCACCAGGACCACTAAAACCACGACTCGACTTCGCAGTCAGACGCATAGAGCTTCAAGTGCAGAAGCTTGACCAAGCAACTGATAGATTCGGTCAAAGAGACAAAGCAATTTTTGCAAGAATAGTTGACGCTTACACAAAACATGACAGTGCACGCGCAAACGTTTTCGCCAATGAGCTAGCTGAAGTTAGAAAAATGTCAAAGTTAATTATGAACGCTAAACTTGCTCTCGAGCAAATCACATTAAGATTACGAACAGTCTCCGAACTAGGCGATGTTGTATCGACTCTCGGTCCAGCCGTGGGTGTTCTACGTTCAGTCAAAGCAGGCTTAGTCAGCGTATTTCCAGAAGCAGAAAGTGAACTAGGCGAAATCGGTAACATGTTAAGTGGAATCATGATTGAAGCAGGTCAAGGCAGCGGAATGACACTAAACTTCGACACAGTTAACGAAGACGCATCAAAGATATTAACAGAAGCAGCCACAGTTGCAGAGCAAAAGATCAAAGACAAGTTCCCAGATCTACCCCCAGGAATGCCATCATCATCCCCAGCATCCCAAGCTGAAAAAACAACATTCTGAGATAAGGAGAAAAACACAAAATGTCTAACTCCAATCTTTTTCTTTCTATTGGCAAACCAATAAAGAATGAATATGGACGAGTCATCGGAAAAGTAGCTTCCTTCGCATTAACTCCAAGTGGAAAATTTGATGCCGTATACATCGAATTTGGCGACGGCCAATTCTCTAAACAGCCCATGGAAAGCCTAAAATTCAATGGCGCTGACATCACATTCATTTCAAAAATCAAAAATCAAGCAAGCACCCTTTGTGACCACATCCCCTTAATCTGGCGCAAAGACGAGGCTCTCAAAGAACTCTTAGATAAAAAGAAAATTACACCAGAAGTCTGCCAAGACCTGCACAACAGCTTCACCAGTGTGCTAACACAACTTAAAAAAGACGCTCAAATCATAATCGATGAATCTGTAATAGAAATCGAACGTTGCACAGACGAAATATCGTCACTCAGCTACGCAATTGCAAACCTTGAAATTGAACACGAAATCGGAAAAGTCGATGAAGAAAACTACCGAGGCGCCTTCGCACTATTACAAGACACACTTAGAAGAGCCACCACAGAAAAAACAGACTTCGAATTGACAAAAAGCAAACTCTCAAGCGTACTACTAGGTGACCAGTCAATGACTTCACAGCTGAAAAGCAACAAAATCTACGCTGAACAAGTATCAAACGCATCAAAACTTCCAGAGCCCCCAGTAGTTGTTTACGTTAAAGAGATAGGAAAAGCTGGAATTTAATAAAGCTTAAAAATTGAAACGATAGGTGTGGAGGGCTAAAGAATTAAAAGCTTAACTAATCAAACCCCCTCCCCTATACGTGAAGTCGCCACAAAATCTATTTTTACTTTAAAGGTCCAGCAGAATAAGCTGGAACAAGCAAGTTTTCGCTTAAAAGAGCGCGATCGAATTCTTTTTGAAACCTGCATGTTTGCATTAAAAAAGAACAATAAAGATAAAGCCGCAATGTGCGCTACCGAGATTGCGGAAGTCCGAAAAATCATAAAGTTTCTCTACAACGTTCAGTTAGCAATTGAACGCGTAGTTATGCGCCTTGAAACAATAAAAGAATTAGGCGATATAGTCGCCGATTTAAAACCTGCCCTACGGTTGCTTCAAGGTGTTTCCCAAGAATTATTCCAGGTGCTACCGGACGTCAGCTCAGAACTAAATACCGTTAATCAAACAATCCAAGACACTCTCCACGCCACAAAACTTTCCGGCGATGAAAATATTATTCCAGTTGGAAAAAAGACAGAGGCAGGCGAAGAAATCCTAAAAGAAGTCTCCTGTTTCATTGAACAGAAACTAGCCGACACCCTCCCAGAACCACCAACTTCTGCTCCTGTTAAAGAGAAAACCCCAATTAAGGAGCTTGTTGCTTTAACAGCAAGTTCTTCACAGGTGTTTTCTCGTAAAACAGTGGAGGAATCTGGGTTTGACCCCGAAAAAACATTGTTTTCTTACAAAAAATCTGAAATTAAAGAGTTCACGCTTAAAGTTGACAAGCCTTGTTTAGAAGATGTACTTCTCGAATACGTCCGCAAAACAAACGGCGAGATTGATTTAGGACGTTGTTCAAATGAACTGAAGACTTCTAATGAGGAAATAGAGCGAGCCCTTGAGAACTTAGGAACTAAGGGTAAAATAAGAATTGAGTTACGTTCGCCTGAATAATTGAGAGAAGGAGAGAAAATAGTATGAGCGCATCAAATGAACTTGAAAAAGGAGCGACAGCTTACGCCCTGGATGCTGTACGTTTAGATAAGCAAGGGCAAAAAGGAAGAGCCATTACCCTATACCAAAAAGCAATTGAAAGCCTCCTGCAACTTGTGCAGCTTTACCCAGAGTACGGTTTGAACAAAGTTTACGTTCAGCGGGCAATCGCTTATCAAGAAAGAATCAAAGCCCTTCAAGGGACTGTTTCGTCAAATGAGATGAATCAAGCCGCTAACGATGATGCTCGAGGAGGCGGCGGGGCGCAACGATGGATGGAAACGGAAATGGCGGCAGTAATGGTAAGCCAAATGAGGAACTCGTGATGACTGAGAAACCTAAAGTTAATTGGGCTGAAGTTATAGGTTTGGATACCGCTAAAAAAGCAGTTAAAGAAGCCATCGTTTACCCAGTGCAGAGACCCGATCTGTTCCCACTTGGTTGGCCACGCGGCATCTTACTTTTTGGTCCTCCTGGCTGCGGTAAAACTTTGTTGGCAGCGGCGGTTGCAACAGAAATTGATGCAAACTTCTACTCAATTGACGCAGCTTCAATTATGTCAAAGTGGTTGGGTGAAGCTGAACAGAACGTGGCTAAACTGTTCGGTTCCGCACGCAAATCAGCTACTGACGGTAGACCAGCAATCGTGTTTGTAGACGAACTAGATTCGCTTATGGGTAACCATTCTAACGAGGTCGGCGGTGAAATCCGCGTTAAAAACCAGTTCCTCAAAGAAATGGACGGCATCGTTGACAAGGGCAAACCGTTGCACGTTTATGTGATTGGCGCAACGAATAAGCCTTGGGATTTAGATTGGGCTTTCATCAGACGATTCCAGAAACGTATTTTGGTGCCTTTAGCTGATAATGCGACAAGACTTAACATGCTTAAACTCTACTCAAGCAATCTGCAAATTGAAGCGAATGTGGATTTGCAGGAATTAGCTCGGATTTCAGAGGGCTTCTCAGGAAGCGACATACGCGATGTCTGTCAATCAGCGCAACTCAGCCTTATCGGAGAATTCTTCGAATCAGGTAAAGCAATGGATAAGGAAGCCAAGCCAAGGGCGTTAACAATGGCTGATTTCCAACAGATCTTCGAAGACCGCAAACCAAGCGTTTCACTCGATATGCTATCGCAGTATAACAGATGGTTCGAAGCGTTCAAAGCACTATAATCTTGGAGGGCAAAAAACAAAAAACAAATAAATGGGTTGGGTGGAAAGGTTTGGAGAACTATTAATTTTTAGTTCCCTCTCTCTTCTCCCCTCAAACAAATCTCCAAACCCCACAAACCAAAACCAACCCATTTTCAATTTCTCAGACTTATTACAACACACGTGCAATCACACAGCCTTAATTGCCACCAAACGGGTACATGCGCGTGAGTAAAATGGCTCTTGGCAACCGATTGGGAATAATGCGTTTCTGTGAAACACCAAAAGACAAGGGCAGAATTATGAACCGACTTGGCTCAAAAGATGTGACAGCAGAGTCAAACTTGATAATTCTTAAGGCTCGAGGAATTCTCTTATCTCTACTGAAATGTAGATTCTGCCTTTTGAGTCTATTTTAACGATGACTTACTGCTCTATATTTCCCACCACTATTGGGCAGGAAAACAGACATTTAAAACTTCTAAGGGAAGGTTTTTGATTTGGAAACTTAAGGAAGGCTCTTCATTTCTTCCCTGAATGTTTCCTCAAGCATCTTTTTGTTTATGCCAATTTCCTCTGCCAAGCGTTTAACCTGTTTTACATAGGTGCGGAATAGAGATTGGAGGATTTCGGCTTTTTCAGTTTCGCTTAACTCTTTTTCCTCAGCCAGCAGTAGTGCAAACCATCTGCCTAGGTTGGTAAGTTGGTAGATTTTAATCCAGATAGTTCGACCGTCTTTGTCGTTTTTTTCCATGGATTCATTTAGCACACCAAGGGTTGTTAGAGTTTTTAGGTTTTCTATGATGGTTTTGTTTGAATAGTTTAGAGTTCTAACGAGATCTTTTTGGTAGATGTTTTTTTTAATCCCTTGTTTTAGACTGAAACGGAGTATGTCGACACCTGCTTTACTGCCGAATATAGCGGATAGTATTTTATCTTTTTTCTCCGTTGGAAGAAACACTACATAAGGATGTAATTTCTCGATCAAATGAGCCCGCTCTAATGTCTTATCCAACGTTTTTGCATTTAAGAATTACCCCAAAAAACCCTATTACACTATACACCTAAAACTTGCAGCACCCCTGATGTTTTTGATTAATGTCCAATTTTGAAAACGGTTTTATACTGCAATGCTGTTTGGTGCGATTAGAGCGGGACAATTCCAAATGAAAAAAAATGTTACAATCTTCTTAATTATACTTGCAATCTGTTCTTTAATATTAACCACGATTCCAGGTGCATTTAGCCAAGATCAAAAAGGATACGTCAAAGTCTTAGATTACAGTTATTACCTTGACTCGCTTGGGCTAATAGTTTTAGTCGGCGAAGTTCAGAATCAAGGTACTAATACTCTTACATCTGTTATTATAACTGGTTCAATTGTCTCCCGAGATGGCATTTACCAATCAAGCTCCTACACTATAATTGGAATACCCCCCGCCGAAATAACTTACCTAAATTCAATGCAGAAAGCACCGTTCTACTTGGAATTTTATCCACCGCAAAATTCTCCAGACGGAAGCTGGACTTCCATTGACATCGCCAGCGTCAGCTTACAAGTTGCTCAAGCAAATGCCACCGCGAATTATCAATACCCCGATTTGACAATCACAAGCAAACAATCATCAATAGGCAGCACAACAGATGACAAAGGAGTTTTCTGGGTAAACGGAAACATCCAAAACATCGGTAGCCAAACAGCAAGCAGAATTACCGTGTTTGGAACATTTTACAACTCTACAGGAGCCACAGTTGCAGTAGGTTACGGCAACACTATTGCTTCGTTGTCGCCTTCGGGTTCAGGTTCTTTTAAACTTGGCGCATTCGACTTAAACCAGACAGGGATACCTGCATCTAGAAAAATCACTGATTACTCGCTTCTAATCAATGTCCAATCTCCAATTCTTAAGGGAACTGCACCGGTTACTGTTCCCACTGCCTCTCCTAGCGCCTTAATTAATCCTTCACCAAGCTCAACCTCTACAAATTCTTCTCCTACTCCAACAGCTTCACAATCCGGCTCCGGCTCGACTGGTTCCCAAATAACCCCCACATGGAACTATGCAGTCATAATTGTAATAGCAATTGTAGCAGTTGCTGCGGGTTTGTTAGTACTTAGTAAACGCAAATCAAAATAGCAAAACCCGTCGACGGCACATTTCTCCGCCAACCACAATTCAACCAGGGGTAAGTGTGCCATTCTTTAAATATTTCTTACGCTAAGGGTATTTTATGAGTTTCAGACCTCAAACTGGTTCACGCCGAGGCAGCGGCAAACAATTATCAAAGAGTGCACACGACAAAAAAGCAAAAGAAAAGAAACAGCGTTCAGGCGCTAAATACCTGCAGGAAGAAGTCCCTCAGGTTTCCGCAACGGAAATTGCACAGAGGACTCTTAATGGGTTGGGGAAACTTGGAAACCAAATTTTTGCTCTCTCACCATTCAGTCAGTACTTTGATGATTGGCTTGTAAATGTTCGACAGGTAATTTTCGAGTTCGAATCCAACCCTGCAATAGCTGTCGACGACCAATTCGTTAAAGAGTACACCCAAGTTTTCCTAGACGTCGAATCCGCACTAACACAAAATAGGCTTCAAGAATCAAACTTAACTCATGAAGCAAAAGCATTAGCCGACATCAACCACCAAATCGCCGAAGCCGACAAACAATATGCTGAAGAAACAAGAGAACACAACAACAAAAGAAACGCAGACGTACAGCGGTTATCCTCAAAAATCCGCGAGTTAGAAGACCAATTAACACGCGAACAAGAAATCAAAATAAGCTTCTACAAGTTTAATGCAAAGAAGAAAGCTACGCAGCAACTTGCGCAGACAATGCATAATCTCAAAACAGCCAAAAACGAGTTAGAAGTGACATTGCAGACTTTTACAACTGAACAAGAAAAACTCCATGACAACTATGAGAAACGTAAACAGGACCTTAATGATAACTCTGACCGCCTTCATAAGGAACTAGAGAAACTTGAAACCGACACATCAACTAGTGCAAGGCAAACAGCATGTAATGCATTGACGTGCACAATTAACTCTCTGCTGAAAAGAACATCCGGACCAACCATTTAAAAATAGACAAATCAATAGATTTACATTTTGCTATGTTACTCGATTCTGGTCCAACAAGAATCTTTAGCGATTTCACTTCATCTCATAATGCGCCAACTTCACTTTCAAGTTAAACAACTTTTGCATCAGCTATTTTTTTTGTGTCCTTAGATTTCGGCTAAAAGACTCTTTTCTTAGCTTCTAAGGTCTTTATTTTTTCAATGGTGTTTTCTAGGCTGCTGCTCAATTTGGGTTACTTTTCTTGAAGTTAGATTGTTCTTTTTACACTTAAGACTTTTTCAATCAAAAGTATCAAGACAATATTTTTTACTTTTTTGTTTGAAAAGCAGAGATACTCTCTTGAAGACAACCTTGGGATTAAGAGCATCTGAATTTAGGTTTCTAAGCCTCTACGAAAGATGATTATACCCACCCAAACTTGATTCTTCCCCACAACCAGCTCAACACCAACATATCCACATCCACAACCAGAAAAACCAACACCCATGTGAAACCAAAACCTCTTACACCACAAACAAACAGCAAACAAAAAACAACCCAAACCAAAAAAAGCAAAAATCTACATAATTCTCAATAAGTGGCACGTCAAAAACCCACAACCACACAAAACGAAAAACAAGAATAAATGCCAAACAGATGCAGTTTTATATAAGTATTGGCAAATTAAAGATGATAATTTAGTTCGTATTGTTGGATTGTATCTAAATGAGGAAGACTATCTTCAAAAAACTTGAAGCCCAGGGGTTAATCGCCAACTACAACCGTTTGCGGAAGAATTTACCGCCTAAGCTTCCCGAGCGCGTGTTCATTTGGGATGAAACCTTCAGGGAGGGCATCAAAGCACCAACGGTTTACTTAACATATGTTGAGCAAGTTAGACTTGCGAAATTAATGGATGAAGCAGGCGTCGCCATCATAAACGTGGGCTTTCCCGGATTATCTGAAGAAGAAAAACGAACCGTAAAACGCATTGTTAACGAGACTTTTGCATATTCCAAGCTTACTGCATCAGCCGAAGCAACAAAAAACAGCATAAACGCCTGCTTGGAAAGCGGCGTAAAAGACATAACAATCGAATCCCCAATCAACGGATTAAATTTACAATATAAGTTAAAAATAACTAAGGAGCAAGCGCTTCTACGAATAGTTGAAAGTATAGAATACGCCAAAAAACACGGCACAAACGTAAACTTCGTCCTAGTGGATGCAACAAGAACACCTCTTGAAGACATTCTACAGGTTTTTGAGGCAGCAGTCAAAGCGGGTGCTAGCAGATTAGGCGTAGCCGACAGTGTAGGCTTCATCAGGCCGCTTTCGATGCGTTACTTAATTTCACATATCCGAGATGGTTTACCTGACGCCATTAGAAAGAAAGCTCCGCTGTCAATCCATTGTCACAACGATTTCGGGTTAGGCTCAGCAAACACATTAGCGGCAATGGAAGAAGGTGTATCATACCTGCACACATGTATTGCAGGCTTTGGTGAACGCGCTGGAATAGCGCCCTTCGAAGAAGTTGTTACAGCAGCCGAACTACTATACAACGTTGAAACAGGTATAGACATGGGAAAAATCTACAGAATAGCTCAATCAGCAGAAAAAGCATTCGCGCTCCCAATACAATTCCACAAACCCATAATTGGCGAAAACATATTCACACACGAAGTGGAAGAAGAAGTAGAAGAAATGATGGCTAACCCACTAGTCTTTGAGCCTTTTCCACCTGAAATCGTTGGCAGAGAAACTATGATATTCATAGGCAGAAACACCGGCCAAACCCTTATTCAAAAACTCCTTGAGAAAGCTGGAATTCGTGCATCGCCAAGACAAATGGATGAGCTCTTCAGACGAATCAAAGGACCGCAAGAAAGCCTAGATAAAGGCGAAGCCCAAATGACTTACTACCAAGTCAAAAAACTCATTGAAAGAACTGCTGAAAGGCTACACAATGGATGAGTTCTGGCGTTTAGTTGAGCAAGTAACAAGGCAAAAACCTAAGGTGCCAAAAACCCTCAAAAAGACATCTGAACAGACTGCTGATCAACTAATACCTTAGTTGTTTTTTTACTTCTTTTATTTCTTCTTGATTTGGATGTTTTGGGTAGTTGTAGATGGGTCCGCTTGGTTTTTCGTTGTAGAAGGGTCGGTTGCAATCTGGGCAGCCTGAAGTACGAAACGGCAAGCCACTGGCAATTATTTGTTCTAACGCAAAATTGGTAACTCCAAAACTGCAGATTATTCCTTCATCATCAAACTGAATGTCTTCACTTCTTACTTTACCATTGACGATTAGATATCTGGCAAGTTGAACACGCCTATAAGATTCAAGTTTTGGAGGAGATTTAGCTTCCAAAGATGTGCCTCGGACAGGCGTAAACGCGAAAAGCGCTGGCAAAACACCCAAGTCAAAGCACCTTTGAATAACGTCCACTGCTTCCTTCTCTGTTTCGCCCAAACCAACAATCACATGTGTACTAACATTTCCCTTCCCAAAAACCCCTATAGCCTCATTTAACTGTTTGAATTGATTATCCCAAGTGTACAAGCTACCTACACCTGAACCTTTGACTTCAATGAACAACGCTTCGGTTGCTGCGTCCAAAGCAATGCCTAACCTGTCAACGCCAGATTTTTTTAAACGCTCAATATTTTGGATATTTAGCGGTTGGCAAGAAACCGAAACAGCAATCGCAGAGCGCTTTTTTATTTCTTTTACGATAGCTTCAATATGCCCAAAAACGTCTGTGTAGTTTAAGGCTTGGATGCAGATGCGCTTGATTTTTCCATCTTTCGCCTTCTCAGTTAGTGCAGTTAGAACGTTTGGGGTGGGCAAGGATGGCCATGAGACTCGGGAGAGCAGTTCAGTGTTGCCCTTGCTATCGCGGGCCTGAGGGCAGAAGCCGCAGTTCGCGGTACACTTACCCAATCTATAAGTCATCAAGTAAGCCGTTGTTGGCTCAGCGTCCAATTTGCCCTCTAAAAGACCAAGAACCATTGCAGTTCCCACTGAAACACGAATATGGTTTGGCAAGTCCGTTTGGCTGGAGTATGATTTTTCCGACAAAGGCTGCACCGAATTTAAGAGAAGTAATAAGCAAACAGTATATTAGTTTGGGGTTGTTTTGACCCGTTTTCTTGTTAAGCTGATTGTCCGGCTTGCGATCGAGACTAAGAAGAATACTGCAAAGGCATACTGCACAAAAATGAAAATTGCTAGAGTTGGCCAAAGCAAGGTTAAAACAACGCCTATGTAGAGAGCGCTTCCAAGGTACCTACCCACAGGATCGTACATTTTTTTAGATATGTAACTTGTTGCTAAGAACTGAATGAACGATGCAGCGATAAGAAGAAGTAGCCAAATCGGGTAAAATCCAACAGCATGAAAAATTGCAAATATGCCAATTATGAAGATGAAGTCTGTTGTTGCATCGTAGTAGGCGCCAAACTTTGAAGTTGCTCCTAGTTTTCGCGCAAGGTAACCGTCGAAAAAATCTGTGGCTGCACAAAAAGCAAGAAGAATTAAACATAAGGTTATGTTTCCTATGTTGAAGAGGAGAAAGAAGAGAGGTAAGGCTGCAATTCGCAGAGAACTTGTGAAAGTGGGAATTAGGCTTGTTTTTTCATAGTTGCACTTTAAGGTATTATTTTGCTTCCCTCTCCTTGCATCTCGAGGTTGTAATATCTTCTGAAAGCCGCTTAAGGATTTAATGATTGTTCTATTACCGTTTCTGAACGGTTTTGTCCATGGCACTTCGGGCGTCCGCTAAAAAACTTCAAAAACATAGAACCTGATTTTATCTCAATTTAGAATTCAATTTGGCATGCAAACGGTCTATTGCAGTTACCCTTATTCCACTTTTTTGTAATGCGATTAACACTGCACTACCTATTATCGCTCCCGTCAAACAATTCAGTGAATCAGCTATAGCATAGTAAAGTGTCATTGGTGCCCAATACGGATACATTTCTGGTGTTCCCCAACCTATACCCAAACGGCAATGTTGTTTCCGGTTGCTACATCTCCACCAATACGTGCGGTCCAAGCTATGCACCAGAGCGCAAGTGGAAGATATTTCTTGTCAAGTGTTACTATTGTGTTTATGATCCATTTTCGTACTGGGGGAATAAGTAGGAAGAGAAATACAGGTACAAATTCCCATAAGACGATTGGCATAAGTTGATAGAATGCAAATGGGTTGCTAGCCATACTGCAATTTGTATAACCAGTATTATTGTAGCTCCTTTCCAGCGGTTGAACAAGAGCAAACCACCCATTAGAGCTGAAAGGGTAGGTGCAAGGAACGTTAGTATTCCTACTGATGTAGCAGGATTAACATAAGGGACTAGTAAACCGAAAATTAGCCCTGATGACATACCATATAACGGCCCAAGAAGGGGCGCTGTTAGACTGGATAGTAATACGCTTGAGAAGGTAATTGAGGCTGGTGTTCCCAGAATAGGGTATGCTGGAATTACGGATACTGCAAGGAGAAGTGCTGTCCAAGTTGCGACTAGTGCAATGTAGATGGTTGATGTTAGTTTCTTATTTGTTTGTGGGGTTGATGTTTCCATTTTCTTTCATCTCCACTGTAAATGTTTTCATTGCTGTGTAATTTTTTACATCTGACTGCTATAAATAACTTTCTGATGGCTTTTAACCATGCTAAACAGTCCCTCGCTATTAACAAATAAATGTAAAAAATGCACGTCTACCAAACCACGTAAATAAGCCTCATTTATAGTTCCTTGTTTTTGGGCTTATTTTGCTTATAGCGCCTATTTTTGGGCTATTTTGTTGGTTGAGGCAGGGTGCTTAGTGTTTAGCAAATTTTAAATACGAATTGACGTCAAATAATGCTTTGAGGTTATTAGCGTGGCGAAAGCTCCAAAGAAAGACGATAAAAAAGCTAAAAAGAAGAAATAAGCCGCTTTAAAGTTGGGCTAAACCCTCACTTTTCTTTTTTCACCTCAAAACCAGTTTTGTTTATTTGCCCAGTCAAAATAGACATAAAAAAGACTTACAATCAGAATTATTCCTAATTGCAATCTGCAAAAGAAGCTTTATCTAATTAAAAGCATTAACCTAGATTCGAATGGTGAATTTATTTGGAAAGCAAATCCCCTAAGCATAAGCTTTGCTGGCTTGACGCTGGCGAACCCGACGATTCTGGCTTCAGGAATCCTTGGGTACTCCGCTGAATCCCTTGTCGCGTAGCAAAAGGCGGGCGCCGGAGCAGTAGTAACAAAATCTGTGGGCTTAGATCCCCGAATTGGCTATTCAAACCCGACTGTCGTCCAGGTAGAGGCCGGATTAATCAATGCCATGGGACTGCCCAACCCTGGAATAGACGTTTACGCTCAGGAAATCAAGTTTTCTAAAACCATCTTGCGGGTTCCATTAATTGTGAGTGTTTTTGGTTACTCCGCAGAAGAGTACGCTTTGGTGGCGAAGAGGGCAGTTGATGCAGGTGCCGACGCTGTGGAACTCAATGTTTCATGTCCCCACGTTAAGCAAACAGGCGCAGAAATCGGTCAGAACCCAAAACTTCTCAGTGATGTTGTGCAGATGGTGAAGGCCACGGTTAGTAAGCCGTTGATTGTAAAGTTATCGCCAAATGTTACAGATATTACGGTTCTGGCTCAAGCCGCTGTTGAAGCTGGCGCCGACGCTTTAACGGTGGTAAATACCCTTAAAGCGATAGCGATTGACACAGAAACGATGTTGCCGATACTTAGCAATGTTAAAGGCGGCTTGTCAGGTCCAGCACTTAAACCCGTAGCCCTACGTTGCGTTTATGACATTCATGAAGCCTATAACGACGTGCCCATCATAGGTTGCGGTGGAATATCGGATTGGCGTGATGCTGTCGAGTTTTTCTTAGCCGGAGCATCTGCAGTTCAAATCGGCACGGCGGTTGCCATTGACACAGAAGTTTTCCAAACCATAAACAAAGGAGTAGAAACATATTTGAGACGTAAACATTTTGGGAGCGTAAAAGACATTGTCGGTCTTGCACACCACAAATAATTCGCTACGAACAACTCAGATTGTTCGGATTCGAAATGAGAGTCCGACAGTTAAAACCTTCACATTTACCGATAAATTGTGTAGCAAAGCTAAGCCGGGACAGTTTTTGATGCTTTGGATACCCGGTATAGATGAAATTCCGCTTAGCATTTTGGATGCAGGTGACAACTTGGTTTCGGTCTCAGTCAAAGCGGTTGGTGACGCCACAAGGCACCTGCACTCGCTGGAGGCAGGAGCAACTATTGGCGTACGCGGACCATTTGGAAATAATTTCACTGAGAGCCGCGGCAGAGTTCTCTTAGTCGGCGGCGGAACAGGCACCGCACCATTGCTATTCTTGGCAAAACAATTGTCAGCTAAAACCGAGCGGCTCTCTTTTGTAGAGGGCGCCAAAACCAAGAGTGAACTATTATTTGTTGAGGAGCTTCGCGGAGTCTGTAACGAAAAAAACCTCATAACCACCACAGAAGACGGCACCGCCGGTCTCCAATGCCTCGTCACAAAACCACTAGCTGAGCTTTTTGATAAAGAAAAATTCGACATGATCTACACCTGTGGACCCGAAGTCATGGTTAAAAAAATCTTTGAAATGACCGAAAAACGCAAACTCCCATTAGAAGCCAGCCTTGAACGTCTAATGCGGTGCGGAATTGGTTTATGTGGAAGCTGCATGATAGGCAAATACCGCGTTTGTCGCGACGGACCAGTCTTCAACGCTGCGCAACTTCGAGAAGTCCAAGAGGAACTTGGAATTTCAAAGCTTGGCTTTGACGGCTCAAGGATACCAATTTGATGCTCTCCGACACAGATTTAGAAGCTCTAATACAAAGAGCAATCTCTTTTTACAACCGCACACACAGCCCAAATGCCATTGCCAAACTAATTTCTTTCTCGCCAACTTTAATCATTGTTCAGTTTAGTGGTGGCTTTTGCACGGGTTGCGGCACGATGGAAATTACCGAAGCTCTCGTAGACCTAACAAAATTACTTAGCCAAGGCAAAACAGAGCTAAAACAAAACAAAACCATACAAACAAACCCGCACGCTATTCAAACATCCTACACTGTAAAAACGAAATAGGAATTAGGGTTTACGAATTCGTTGCAAAACTCCATAAGGATAGTCAGTTTGAAAACAAAGGGGTAATGTTGAAAAACAGTGCTTTTAAAAAGAAAATATAACGCAAAGAAAAGAAGAAAGAAGTTTATTCTTCTTCTGATGGCAGACCCATTTTTCGCATGTAGTCTCTTGCAAACCTTGGGTTGTAAGCAAGAAGTTCTTTGCTACGTAGCAAACGGCGTTCAAGGCGGTCCAATGCAACACGAAAAGTCGGTTCAACACCCCAGCCTTCACTTGCAGCAAAGAATGTGCCTCGTGTTGTTCGAAATTGTAAACGGCAATGGATCATAGGTGTTCCACGCATTGTTGTGTCCCCGTGGCTTTTCATGTAGACAAAAAGTGTGCCAAGCTGGAATGCTTCTTGGTATTTATGGGAAAACGAATCGAATTCATTCATCATGAAGCCCTCTTGCGATTCATCGATTTCTATGTCTTTGACGCCGAATTGAATCGTTAATTTTCGTGCTTGAGCTGCAATTTGCGAGATTGGCTCCAAGAAATCAAGTTTAGTTAAAATTCCGACTAATCGATCGCCAGTCACTACGCACAAACAAGATACATCGTGGTCGCGCATTTTTTTTTCTGCATTGCGTAAACTCGTTTTGCTGTCCACTGTAATTACTGGGGAAGCCATTATTCCTTTTACGGCAATGCCTAAGGTTTCGATTTTTTCGCCAACTATATCTCCTTTGGTCTGGCGACGTTGTGGCCAATAGATATTCTCTAAAATATCTTCAATGCTAACCATCCCCAGAAGTAGACCGCCTTCAATTACTGGAACGTGCGAGATGCCGTAGTCACGCATCAAACCAAAAACTGCTCCGACACTGCGACCTGCTTCAATAGTGTGAGGTGCTCGAGTCATAACCTTCTCAACCGCCCCGCGACCCCATTCATCACCAACGGCCGCGTGAATAACATCTTCGTCAGTAACAAATCCCAGTAGCTTGCCTTTATCAAACAAGGGAAGCTGACGCATGCCACTTCCAATCATTAATTTAGCCAACTCACCCAACGGCATATCAGGTGAAACTTGGGGCGCAGCCTGCATTAAAGGCCGAACTTTAGCCATTGTAAAATCAAGACGCGAACGCAAAATTGCTCGTCGAGTAATCATACCCACATATTTGCCTTTTTCATCTAAAACAGCAAGAACTGGGGGCATTCCCTTTTTGAACCCTTCCAGACATTTTGAAAGTGTATCAGTGTCTTTAACAGAATTTAATTCCTTGGAACAAATATCCTTGGCAGTAACAGACATGGACATAAATAATCACTTAAAACTTATAGTGAACAGAAGAATTTAAAGGTTGCAAAGCTCCACATCAATATGGCACTAACAAAGACTCCTTATTTTATCAAAAAACATAAATGAATTAATCAAGCTTAAAAAAAATGACAAGTTAGTTATTCTTTTAGCAATGGTTGAAGGTAACCTAATCTAAACTTGATCATTAAAAATAGAAAATAACCTATATGCTTAATAGACAAGCAAACTGAATTGTCTGAATTTAAAGGAGAAAAACCGTTTTGTTTGCTGTAGGACACATGGCAATAGCCTACCTTTTAGGGAAAGGCTCATCAAACGCGCTTCGCATCAACCTTAATATACCGATTTTGCTCGTACTCTCAATACTTCCTGATGGGGATATAATCTACGATTTTTTGATGGGATCAGGTTTACATAGAGGTCCCACCCATTCGATCGTGGTTGCATTAATCGCTTTTATCCCGCTCTTTATTATTTACCGAAAAACGGCAATTCCCTACTTCTTAGCTTTAATTTCCCATCCGCTAATAGGTGACTTCTTAATAGGTGGCAGAGTTCAACTATTCTGGCCTTTTTCAACAACTCAGTATGGTCTTCATGAGTTAGGCTCTTATTATATTGGAATTACTGATCCGGTGAATATTGCACTTGAACTTAGTCTGTTTGTAATAGCAACAATTGTCTTATGCAAAAGTGGCGATTGGAAGGTTTTCTTCAAAAGTAACAAGACAAACCTGGTGCTAATTATTCCTATAGCTACAGTTTTGCTACCAAGCACTATTGGTTATCCCTTTAGTTCACCCTTGCTCTTGACAGAGCCACCTTTAGCTATAGCGCACCTGTTCTACCTTGTGCTCTTCACCATCGCTATCCTAAAAACGCTATTTAACTCGTATACTAAAAATTTTCATCATTCCATAGAAAAACCGCAATCAATAAACTCTAATTCAAATTTAGTAACTCAAGAGCATAACCATGCACCTTAACCAGTATTGCCACTTCATAAAATGATAGAGAGGAATCACCAAAAAAGATGAATTTTCGCATAAGCGAAATAGCTTTCAATTAAGAATTGGTCAACTTTTAACTATATTTTGGGTGGCTTGCTTAGTTTATCAGTTTTGTTACGTTTGAAGGTTGGTTTTTCCGAGCAATATTTATAACGAAAGCACCGTATTCAAACAGTCTAGCTAATGTTGGAAGTCGGACAAAATTAGTATCATGAGTATGTAAATCTCTTGGTGAATGATCAATGCCGTTAAAAACTGTAAAGATCGATACCGCAGATGCTTTAACATTAGAATGGGTTTTGCAAGTTAAAAATTACAAGTTAACCCTTGACAAGAACCGATGTGTCGGCTGCCAAGTATGCTCACTGGCTTGTCCTAAAGAAGCCATAAAAACCCAAAAGCAACCTAAAGTTCAGGGTGAAAAAGCGAAAAAAGCCAAAATAGACGTAGATTTGGCAAAATGCAACTTTTGTGGAATCTGCGATGTCACCTGTCCCTATGGCGCAATCAAAGTAGAATTAAACGGTGAACATGACCTCTCTATTTTGGCGAAAAACAGTTACCCACAGTTAATTCGCGACATATCTATAGATACCAGCAAATGCGAAAAAGAATGTATTGAATGCGAAAATACCTGTCCGCTCTCGCTAATAAAAATCTCGAAAGTTGGGTTTGACGGTAAACCTATCCAAGACATGGCCACTCTGTCGTCAAATGAAAAAAAACGTGTGCAAGTAAACCTTGACATCAAAAAAGATCAATGTCCAACCTGCAAATTATGCGAGTTCAAATGCAATCAAGGAGCATTAAAAGTCAATAAAACATTCGAAGGGAAAATCAGTATAAATCTTTCGAAATGTCCTGAAGGTTGCAAAGACTGCTTAGACGTTTGCCCAATTCCCGGAGCGCTCCTGATTGGCGAAGATAAGAAAGTTCACGTTAACGAACAATTTTGTACATACTGCGGGGCATGTAAAAATGTTTGCCCAGTAGACGACGCTTTAAGTGTTAAACGCACAAAAGTTAACCATACACCCATCCATTCGGGTACATGGAATAAGGCTTTAGAGCGTATAACCAGTCCGCAGGACGCTATTAAAGAATTGAAATCTCAAGCTGCCCAGAGCAGACGCAAAGTTGTTGAGATGCGTTTTCTCTCTGAGGCACTTAAATCGAGGGAACACAAATGAGTAGTTCACAAGCTTCACCTAACAAACCTGAAACATGCGCTAGCAAAATTGAACCGCTAAGAGTTGGCGTTTTCGTTTGCCACTGCGGCTTAAACATTGCAGGCACAGTAGACATTAAAGTTGTAGCTGAATACGCTAAAACAATTCCAGATGTTGTGTTTGTTAAAGAAAATCGTTATACTTGCGCAGACCCTGGGCAAGCAGAAATCCGCAAAGCCATCAAAGAACAAAACCTAAACCGCGTAGTCATTGCTGCATGTTCACCCAGAATGCATGAACCAACTTTTCGACGCACTGTTTCCGAAGCAGGCTTAAACCCATTTCTCTACGAAATGGCAAACATTCGAGAATTCGCCTCTTGGTGCCACCAAAGCGATCCTAAGGCAGCAACAGAACGAGCCAAAGACAGCGTCCGAATGGCAGTTGCAAAAGTACGTTTAATGCAACCGCTCCAAACGCTCGAAGTTCCAGTCACAAACAAAGCGCTCATTATAGGCGGTGGAATCGCAGGTATGAACGCGGCCTTAGACCTTGCAGAAATGGGCTATAAAGTCTACATGCTTGAAAACTCTCAGAGCATAGGTGGACACATGGCCGCATTAGACAAAACGTTTCCAACCTTGGACTGCAGCATTTGCATTGAAGGACCAAAAATGGTAGATTGCGCACGCCACCCAAACATTACAATTTTCGCTAGTTCAGAACTTGTGAAAGTTGACGGTTATATCGGCAACTTTAAAGTGAAAATCCGCAAAAACCCCAGATATGTTATTCCAGAAAAATGCACTGGTTGCGGTGAATGCAAAGAAGCTTGCCCAATTGAGTACCCAAATGAATGGGATATGAACCTTGGAACACGCAAAGCAATTTCAGTGCCTTTCGACCAGACAGTGCCGCTTATTTACTCTATCAACAAAGATTACTGTATTGAATGCTTCAAATGTACCGAGGCTTGCGGTGAACGCCAAGCCATCGATTTTAATCAGAAGCCTGAAGAAGTAGACTTTGATGTTGGAGCAATTATAGTTTCCACAGGCTTTGATGTTTATTTACCCTATGATATGCCGTTGCTTGGCTATGGGAAATACCCAAACGTCATCACGAGTATGGAGTTTGAAAGACTCATTTTAGCAGCTGGTCCAACAGGCGGCAAAGTAATCAGGCAATCAGATGGTCAAAAACCACACAGAATAGTTTTCATCCAATGTGTTGGAAGCAGAGACAAACAAAAATATCCATACTGCTGCAATTTCGGTTGCATGTACACGCTAAAACATGTGGTTCAGCTTAAAGAGAAGTACAAGGAAGACATAGAAGTCTACGTTTTCTACATGGATATCCGAAGCCCAGGCAAAGGCTATGAAGAGTTCTATGATCGTGCACGGGAAAGAGGCGTAAACTTTATTCGTGGAAGAGTAAGTCGTATTGACGAAGATCCAAAAACCCACAATCTAACTGTCCACTCAGAGGATTCACTTCTAGGCACTCCAGTGGAGGTTGAAACAGACATGGTTGTGCTTGCAACTGCCGCAATACCCAAAAAAGGCTCAGAAGAGATAGCACGAATACTCAACTTGTCGCGTGGTTCAGACGGTTTCTTTATGGAAGCACACCCCAAACTTAAACCCATGGATGCCCCATCAGACGGTGTCTTCTACGCTGGCTCATGCGTTGGTCTAAAAGATATTCCCGCTAGCGTTTCCCAAGGTAGCGGAGCCGCAGCAAGAGCAGCCACTGTCATTAGCAAATCCAAGTGGAAGATTGAACCAATTATCTCGATCGTAGATGAAACCAAATGCAGAAACAAAACCGCCAAATGCGGCATTTGCCAAGACAAATGCCCATATGGCGCTATCCGCATTGAACCAGGCACGCCAGCACAAATAATCACTGCTAGCTGTCACGGTTGTGGAACATGCGTTGCCGAATGCCCCCAACGTGCCATCACACAAATGCACTTCACGGACGCCCAAATCATGGCTCAAATCCGAGCGGCGCTTGAGGATAAACCAGAAGAAAAAATCCTTGCTATCCTATGCAACTGGTGCAGTTACGCAGGTGCAGACCTTGCAGGCATCAGTCGATGTGATTATCCAGCAAGTGTAAGAGCCATCCGTGTCATGTGCAGCGGTAGAGTTGCTCGAGAATTCATCCTTGAAGCCTTCAGACTGGGAGCTGGAACGGTTTTGATCGGTGCATGTCACTTACCCTTTGATTGCCACTATATTAACGGAAACTACAAGATGAAAGCCCGAACCGATGCGCTTAAAGGCATGTTTACAAAACTTGGATTGAGCCCAGAACGGTTCAGGGTAGAATATGTTTCAGCAGCAGAAGGTATACATTACGCTGAAGTCATTCAAGAAATAGACGCAGACATGAAAGCCTTGGGTAAAGAAAAAATTCAATTGGAAAATGCGAAGCTTAAGCCAGTTTTGGAGAACATGCTGAAGCGAAAATAAAATCTTTTTTTTCCAAACCTTTCTGTTGATTCATAAAAAATTGAATTAGGCGCAGGAGCCTTTTGCTTTTAGAACTGTTTGTTTTCAAACATAGCAATTGCTGCGAAAAGTAATCCTGAAGCCACAGCTCCTGCAAGAAGGATCGTAAATATTGTTGCTTCTTGTATATTCAATAGGGTTGGTATCAGAGGAATAACTGAAATCTGGTTTCCTCCGTAAATGACCAATATTGCTCCGACGAGCACCGAGGGCGAAGCGACTCCAATTAGTACACCCACTGCACATGACACTGCAATCATTGATAAACTCGTTACCAAAGACTGCCCCGCATTGCTTAAAATTGTTGTTGACAAAGATCCCGTGGTAATGTAATCCGTTACCATTCCTGCCAAAACAGCAATGGAGCTTGCGATGGCGATGCAGGTGTAAACCGAGAAGAATTTAGCCAAGATAATGTCTCTTCGTTTAAGTGGCCTAATTAGGAATAAGTCATAGACATGCCTATTTTTTTCGTTGATGATGAAGACGGCGAGCATAACTGAAGCGAGAGTGCCGCCGATACTGGAAACTATAAGTGCAGAAATAAGAGTGAATGAGATGTTCTGCTCAGAACTGCCTGCAGAAATGAAGCGAAACAACAATGAAATTATAGGTAAACCTATCCATAGGAAAATCATGACTTTGGACTTGTAGAATCCACGCAACTCATCTACAAAGAGTAAGCCTGTTTTCATCAACTATCAGCTTCCGAAACGTATTTGAGGTAAATTTCATCAAGTGAAGGCTCAAGCAAATTAATGCCTCGCACGCGAATGCCCATTTTGACTATGCTTTGAACTATGTCGTTAACAACTTGGTCTTCATCTGCTCTCGATTCAAGATGAACCAAAACTCTGCCCGGTGAAGGTTGCTCAACGGTCTCCACGTTTCTGATTGCGCCAAATTCTCGCCATCTTTCGCTGGCATAAGAAAGCATGACTTGAACACTTTTTTGAGTTGATAAACGAGACTTTAACTCGTTTAATGTACCGATTTGCCTGATTTTTCCATGACTGATTATTCCAATTCTATCTGCAACATCTTGAACGTCACTAAGGATATGTGAAGAAAACAGGATGGTGGTGCCTTTTTTTGCAAGTTTCAAAACAATATCTTTAAACTGAAAACGACTCAGTGGATCCAATCCGCCTAATGGTTCATCCAAAACCAACAATTTAGGTTCATGAAGAAGCGCCTGTGCTAACCCAACTTTCTGGATCATACCCCCCGACAAATACGAAACTTTCTTGTGCCGTGCATCGCTTAAACCGAGCAACCCCAAAATCTCGGGAATTCTTTCCTCGACATTTGAGTCGCTTAATCCCGAGAGTTTTCCAAATGTTTTAAGCGCTTGGTTTATGGTGCGCCATTCTTGGAAGGCAACGTTCTGAGGAAGATAACCTAGTAATTTATGGATTTCGTCTTTTCTTTTGGGAACTTGGAGACCTCCTATTGATACTTCTCCTTGGAAATCAGTGATTAATCCAACGAGAATTTTCATAGTAGTTGTTTTTCCTGCACCGTTTGGTCCTATGTAACCAAAGATTTCTCCCTCTTTTATTCCCACAGATATGTTGTCTAATGCACGAAAGGCACCATAAGTTTTTGTAAGATTGTGAAGAGTGACGAATTCGTTGTCGTTAAGTTGGTTTCTGATCACTTTAGTTCCCTTGAATTGCTCTGTATTTCTCACGTCAATAACAATTTATGTTTTTTGACTTTAACTGTTTCTCTCAAGTTATCGACTGTCATTTATGTCTAAACAAACATTCTCAAATGAGCGGTAGTTTAATCGAAGAATCTTCCATTAAAAATAATGTAGAGCCTTTTGCCTGTTAATGCGTTTTTTTGAACCAAACTACGCCTATTATAGCTACGGTTATTGCTGTCAAGGCTGCTATGGGGTTAATGGTTTTTATTGCTGAGTAAGAAGTCGTTAGTAACGCTGTTAAAGTTATTACGAAAACCAGAATTGCTGCTGTTCTGACGGCTAAGTTTTTGTGGCTCATTATCGTAACAACCTTTTGTGTGTACAATTAGGGTTGTTTTGATTTAATGCTAAGCTCTGGAACAGGTTGTTCAGGTTTTAGGACAGCATACTAAAGCTTAAACCAAAAATAAAAATTATTTATTTTGAAAAAAAAAGAGTTAATCTTCTTCGTCAAGTTTTCTTTCCTTAATTTTTAATGCCTCTTCGTCACCGATAACTTTGAAGGTTTCAGATAGCTCGTGTTTGTGCAGGAATTTCTTAACGATAATGCGCACATATTTTTTTGCGAGCGCCTCACCTTCGCCTTTCACAGTTACAGTTTTTGAGTCTGTCGATACGTCTCCACCCGTTTTCTCCTTGAGGAAATCTGATAGCTTCTCGATTAATTTGCTTTCTTCGCCTTTAAGCTCTGAAGCATTAACTTTCATTTCAACCATTTATTGTTCACCTCGATTCTTGTTACGCCAATTAACTGATGATTTAGCTTACTTTCTCATAGCTACTCTATTGATAAGTTTTCCGCTTGAACTTTTGTCAGTTCGCCCGTCGAGTCCATCTCACTGCTTAAGCTCAGACTCTAGTGCTCATCATCCAAACATAACTTTAACATCAGCGCTTAAGACTGTTACGCTCCAAACCCATTTTTTGTTAGGGACTATTTTTGTTCTTAAAAATTCTTTGGATTTTACTAGAGCTTTGGAAAAAGGCTGTTTCAGAAGCCATTGTTTTAAGCATGATAAGCTTTAAAAGAGTCCTTTGCATTTACGTATGAACTTCAATGGCTAAAAGTACATGTGTGAATCGGTAGAACGCCAGTTCAAGAAACATACACGAGATAGCCGCTGAAAAAATCATAATAACAAAGGAGGAAAAGAAATGTTATCACGAGATTGCGACGGATGCTCCCAAATGAAATCGTGCAGTAAACGATTCGATATCGCTGAAAAAGGTAATTGTGTTTATTGCCCAGACGGAACAGCCCATTTAATTGACGGCGCCTAAAACAACAAACAAATAAATTGTTAATTTTGACTCAACAATTTTTTCATTTTCTTTTTATTTTTTTTAATTTTATATTTACCTATTTTTGTTGAGGGCTCAGTTTTTCTAATCCTTTCCTAACTTCGCTAAGTATATCCGAGAAATCCGCTTCTTTTTCAGATTTCAAGCCCTTCTTCGAAACCTTCAGCACGGTCTCGTAGCCTTTGGCAGCTAATGCTTTCTCCATTGTATTCATGGTTCTTTTGTTTCCGAAGATGCGGAAGGTACAGAACAGGATTGCTTTTTTGCCTTCCACTTTAGGCAGGGAATCTATGAACGTCATTGTTTCTTTTGCTGGGCTGGAACCTTCAACTGGTGTACCCAAGATTAACGGGTCGCAGGTTTGGATGGTTGACGGCACAATTGAGCTCAAATCATAGATGGCTGCTTTTGCTACGTCTGCTATTGCTTGAGCAAGACGTTTTGTATTGCCGGTTCTAGAAAAATAAACTACGCATGTATTCATGGTTTCAATTAGCACTGTCTCGGTTAATAAAATCTTCCGGCTGCTATGTGTGTTAAGTTTAAAAGTTTAGCCAGGCAGTATTTCTTGAGAGTTAAAAACATGGATTACGCTATAATCGCCGATTCGTACGAAAAAATAGAGGCAACCACCAAACGTTTAGAAATGACTGATTTACTAGTTGAACTTTTAAAGAAAACTCCCAAAGATGTCATAGCTAAAGTCGTTTATTTAACTCAGGGCAAATTGTACCCAGATTTTATTGGTGTTGAGATGGGTGTGGCAGAGAAACTCGCCATAAAAGCTCTATCCCGAGCGTCAGGGCAAAGTGAAAATGTAATCCAGGCTGATTTGCAAAAGAGCGGCGACATCGGTGAAACCTCGGAAAAACAATTACTGAAACGGAAACAATCCACTTTCTTCACCAAAAAACTCACTGTTGAGTGGGTTTACGAGACCCTTGATAAACTCGCAAAAACCTCAGGTTCTGGTGCGGTAGACTCTAAAATGGCGCTTCTTTGTGGGCTTCTGACTGATGCATCATCTAAAGAGGCAAAATGGATAATCCGCACTGTAACTGGCAATTTGCGTTTGGGTATTGCAGACATGTCGGTACTTGATGCGTTAGCGATAGCTTATGGAGGCGGAAAAGAAGCCCGAGAACTCATTGAACGTGCATATAACATTTCCTCTGACTTGGGAAGAGTAGCGAACATTGTGGTCGAGAAAGGGATAGAGGGTATCAAAGAATTCCAAGTTATGGTTTTTGAACCCATAAGACCCATGTTGGCTGAGCGTCTTGGATCTCCAGAAGAAATTTTAGAGAAATTCGGCGGGAAATGTATAGCAGAATACAAGTATGATGGAGAGAGAATTCAAGCGCACAAGAAAGACGGTGAAGTCGCGCTATTTTCCAGACGACTGGAAAATATTTCTGATCAGTACCCAGACGCCGTAGATTTAATTAAGGAAAAAATAGATGCAAAAGAAGTTATTTTAGAAGCTGAGTGCGTAGCTATGGATCTCGAAACAGGAGATATGCGTCCGTTTCAAGAACTTATGCATCGTAGACGAAAATATGGTGTGGAAGCAGCAATAAAGGATTATCCAATTTCACTTTTCGCCTTCGACGTCCTTTATGTTGACGAAAAAGATCTAACAGAAGAACCGTTCCTGCAAAGACGCAAAAAACTGGAGAAAATAATCAAGCAGAGCGATCGGATGAAGCCAGCAACGCAAAAATTGGTCAGGAGTCCAAAGGAACTGGAGGATTTCTTTGAACAAGCTATAGCGGAAGGCTGTGAAGGTTTAATTTGCAAATCCCTCGCTAAAGACTCCGTTTATCAAGCTGGAAGTCGCGGTTGGCTTTGGATAAAATACAAGCGTGACTATAAGAGTGAAATGAAAGACACTGTAGACTTGGTTGTGGTCGGCGCTTTTCACGGTAGAGGTAAACGAGTTGGAACCTACGGTGCTTTGCTCTTAGCTACCTATAACGAGGAAACGGACACTTTTGAAACTGTAACAAAGTGTGGCACAGGCTTCACCGACAAAGATTTAGCGCAGCTTCATGAAATGCTCCAGAAACATGTGGTTCCACGTAAAAACAGTAGAGTTCTATCGATGTTGGTGGCAGATGTCTGGTTTGAACCAGCTGTAGTTTTAGAGATTTTAGGCGCAGAAGTTACTTTGAGTCCCATTCACTTGGCAGCAATGAATTCGATCCGCAAAGGGGCTGGTTTAGCAATTCGTTTTCCCCGGTTCACAGGTAAATACCGCACTGACAAAAGTCCCCAAGATGCGACTTCTTCCAAAGAAATCGTAGAAATGTATCGTGGGCAACTAAAGAAAATTGGTGAAACTTCAAAAAGCTAAAACTGATAAGTAACAATTGCCTAAGTAGTTGCGAGTGCGGTTGGTTTGGCTCAAGACTCAGAAAAATTGAAATCAATGATAGCCCTAAAAAAAAGGCTTGAAGAGCAGTTGGAAAAGTTAGAGGCTGAAACCAAAGAGATTCAAGATACCCTCGGCACAGTTAACCAGATTCTTCTTGAAAAAGGATTCAAACGCGGAGACATAAACGAAGTCACTGCCCAAACGGCTATTCCTAAAGAAGTGGTTCTGCCAAAACATGAACCCGAACCGCCAAAAACTGCCCCAGCAAACCAGCATACGGAACCAGAAAGCGTTATACCCCTTAAAACTATGGCGGATGAGCCCTTGGCTCTTATTTACTTTGAAAAACAATCTATTCACGTGTTGCCTGACGAAACAAAAAAATTCAGCGTTAATACTACTCCATTCGCTAATTTCTTAGTTGAGAAAGTCTTCGCTAAAATGCAGGAAAAAGATAAAGAGCTTGTGAGGTTAGGGCAATTATCGACGGATAAAATGTTTTCCTACAACATAGTTCGTGAAGGCGACTTAATACGCGAAATAATAATTAAGAATGCCGATGATGAACGTTTAAAAGAGCTCAAATCGAGCATCCGCTGGACTTTTGAGAAAATGTATGAAAAAATAAAAAGTGGCATTTAAACTACAGTAAATGTTTCTGTAGCGTGTCGCCAATTTTGTTCTTGGGACATAAACCCACTAGTCTTTCTGCTTCTTTTCCATTTTTGAAAACTATCATTGTGGGTATGCTGAAGACTTGGAATTTTTCTGCTGTAACAGGGTTCTCGTCAACATCAAGTTTACCGATTAGAACTTTGCCATAGTACTCTTTTGCGAGTTCCACGATGGTAGGTGCTAAAGCTCGGCATGGTCCACACCAGTTAGCCCAGAAATCAACAAAAATCAGCTTGTTGTTTTTGAGTGTTTCTTCAAAATTTGAGTCGGTTACATGAAAAGGTTCAGTGCTCATTTTATCTCTCTCCATTAATAATTAATAGAAACTAGCGGATTGTTTGATATAAACAGTTCGTGACCGAAGGTTACCTGCAGGGCTTCATTTTTGCTTGCAATGTTTTGAATGTGGAATAAGATTCTTTAGGGTCAGAGACGTCGGCGGCGACTTTTTCGAAGGGGCAAACACCTGCTTTGTCCAGGTCTAAAACGTTGTCGATGATTTCTTTCCACTCGAACAATATTTTGTTATCATCAAAAACTGCCTGCGCTTTTCTGCTTAAAACTTCTGCGTAAATCTGCCTTATCCCAGCGTAAACACACAACAGCGCTAATGCTTTCCCAGCAACTCGATCAGCTACTGAGGCACCATTTAGCAGGACTCCGAATTTCTCTATTGCTCCAATGAAACCGGAGATTCTGTGGGAATCGGTTTGGAATAGTATTATGCCATTTTTGACAATGGTGAGTGTTAGGTTTTTGTCATAGAGTTGTTTTTTGGCTATTTCGAGGTCTTGCATGATTCTCAACAATTGAAACGCCTGGCAGCTAAAAATACTATTGGGAATAAATCAGAAAATTTTGAGAACACCGAAAAAAATAAGATTGTTTTCGAGGTTACCAACTTAGGTTGGTTCTAATGAGCAGGTTCTTTGGAGAATCAGACTATACACATCTGGAAAAAGCAGAAGGAGAATTCATGTCAATCTCATAAAAACGACGAAATTGAGTATTCTTTGTTTTGCATAAAATTCAAACTGAATCGTGCAAAAAATTCAAATCCACGCTTTATAAACTTTAAATTTAACTTCTGGTTGTGCTATTTTTTTCCGAAAGATTGTGGATCAATCTGTCTGCGCGTGCCATCTTTATCTACCACATACATGTGAAAGTCGTATTCATCACAGTAGTTTTTGAATTCAACATACTTTTCTTTGTTGCCTTCAAACATTTCAGGGGTTGCCACTTCACAAATACGCGTTAAACAACCTTTCTTTTCTGCTTGGACATCTGGAAGGTACCCTTTGCCTATAATTGAAGGCTTCTCGTAACCTTTTAAATCTGCCTTAACTGTCCAGTTATCCTGTTTCAACTCTTCGGCTACTGCCATAACGCAAGCGTCGTGGCTATCTTGATTTTTACTTTTTTTCTCCGTCATTAAAAGCACCTGTTCAAAATCGAGTTGGTTCTTTTCTTTATTGTTTTTTCCAGGGTCTATTAACGTTTTCATTATCCCAGAATGCGCAGCACATGCGATCGGTGACGTACATTTCTATTTTTTTATTGAAACAAAATCTCTTGATTGATACATCAGCTTTAGAGCCACCAGATAACGTAATTAAGTCAGCAGTCTCGGCTCGACTCATTTCTTCATCGTTTTTTGGGTTAATCCCGCCTTCATTATTTAGTTCCAATGAAACTACATGTTCATTGTTGTTGGCTATAAATTTACAGTTAAAACAATTGGTACCAATAATTTTTTCTTTAATTAAGCTATTTTTACTCATAAAAACACCTATATAATGAAATATTTTTCTCTCAATAAAACTTTTTGCAAAAATTCTTCTGAAGAAGATAGAGAATGGTGGGCCGAGCCGGATTTGAACTGGCGACCTTTCGATTATCAGTCGAACGCTCAAGCCAAGCTGAGCTACCGGCCCACATTTTTTTGAAGCGACACAAGTTTAATATTATGTGGGTTTATAAGAATTGTCATAAATCTTTTAATGCTACACCATTACTTTGGTTGTCAGAATAAGGGGCTCGTAGCCTAGCACGGCATAACTTCGAAATGGTGACCTCACCTTCAAGTTTTCTCTCAGTGAAACGCAAAACTCCTCTTTTTTCCTTTCTTGCTTTTATTGAGTGCACGGAGGCTCTTTGTGCAAGTTAACCGAGACTTTACTATAGAGTCTTTCAAGTCTAAGCCTATTTTTCGCAGCGATAAGGGAAAGAAGCATAGTTATCCTAAGCAGCGTAAAAGCTGGAATTTAGTTTGTCATGGACAAACTGATGTCAATTTAAGTTTTAACCCAACCAGCGCTAACAATACTGTCATGGACACAGTAAGAGCATACAAGCATTCGGCTGAAATCCGCGAATATTGGCGACTAATGAAGCGTAACCAAAGAGCCCGACCTAGAGGTGTCAAGGATGTTAAAACCAGCAGAACGAGAATTTTGGAGGTAAGCAAGCGTAATGTTTGAAGACTTCAAGGATAAGGTTTTTGAGCCCAGCCAAAATGAACAACCATTGAGTGCCTCGTTATCTCCCGAGATCCTTGAGAAGCTCAAAAAAGAGGGCATAGATCCCGACAATTTTACGCTTAAGCAATTATGGCCCGAAGTTTTAGATGAGGATGGAAGTGACCTATCTTTACTATCTGGTGCAGAATGGGAAACCCTGATAACTTACGTGACCACCCGCAAGTACTTAGTTGAAAAATATCCACAAACGCAACAAGACGTAAAAATGTCGGGACAAGCATGGGAGCAAGAGGCCTGGCGAAATTAAACAAATCAATATAGCTAAAGCACGATACGACCCCAAAGCACCAATTTTCTATAATGCAATGCTGCAGATGAAAGTAATCTATGATAAACTGCAGGTTCTGCAGACTCAAGCTACCGATTATGAGAAAGTCTGCCTACGAGTCTACTGGCATCTAACTTGGAACTGGAATCGGGCACCAAATATAGACGCCTTCAGAGCCACAGCCAACGACACAGACATCTTTGAAACGGTAGATGCTTACTTTAAAATCTGCAGAAAATACCATGAGCCAACCTTCGAAGAACCCTATTACTTCCTATCAGAACAGAAGCGCCGAGACATCAAACTGGAAGGCGATATGATAAAGCGAACAACCGATTATAGCGAAAATGAAATCCGCATTTCAATTTTGGAAGGAATACCATGAACGATATCCTTGAAAGACGCTTAGAATTCCTAAAGCTTGAAGCTAAAGGCTTTACCCTGTGCGAAATAGTGAAGGTGCTGAGCGAAAAATACCATACTTCAGAGAGAAATATCTATTATGACGCTGAAACCCGCGATAGCTGGCAACCGGTCCTAACTCAACTGTTCGAACTAGACAAGGCCCGGCTTATCCTTGTTAATCGGTATGAGTATCTCTATCGTATGGCAAGCTTTCAGTTCCAAACAGCAGGCGAACCCCAGAAACCAACGTATTTATCAAAAATGGTAGACATAACCGATCGGCTAGTAACATTGTTAGGATTAGAAACGCTAAGAGAAAAACAAGAAGCTGAAAAAAGAGCCCTATCAGTGGAAAACGAGCTTGCAAAGAACGAGCCGATAATGGAGTCAACGTCTATATTTAGATAAAAACGAAGAGTTTTCGATGGACAATACGAGGCAAAACTATCCACAACCTACGCAACGCCAGAGGAGGGCATAGACGAAATCAAGCGGATGATAAAGAAGTCACAGCGTATCCGAATCAGCGTCAACCAATGCATCTGCTTGTGTGAATAAAATGCTTGAATTACATGAAACAACAGTGAACGGTATAAAATACAATTATCTTTGTTGGGCATTAGACAAAAAATCCAGAAGTGATTTTCAGATAATGCGTTTCTCTTCGGATTAACTATGTAGTCTAAAGAGTAAAACTATAAATGTCTGCAAAGGGGTTCTCGCAATGATGTCAATGACTAAACCTGCTAAACCAGACCAACAGCTAAATTTTAGTATTAACAAAATAGTTAACGATGCTTTAGGAGTTTTCTTCAAAGACGCTGTCAGAATTGCGCTCACAAGTCCATCACAATCGGTTTTCTTTTTGCGCACACTTGGCTGGCAAAAAAAAGGCTAATAAAATGAGGCACAAGTTAGAAGTTGAAGGGCTTCATGTTCCACCTGTCCTTGTGATAAGCGTTACAAGCAAGTGTAATCTGCACTGTGAAGGGTGCTATCATCAAGCGTTAAGAGCGAAAACTGACGCTGAAATGAGCGATGAGCGTCTTGAGCGTTTGGTTGATGAGGCTAAGGAACTGGGCATTTCATTTATCGTATTGGCAGGTGGTGAACCACTTATGCGATCGAACATTCTTGACATCTCTAAAAGGACACCTGAAATAATGTTTTTGATGTTCACTAACGGTTTGTTGTTGAATGATGATATTCTGAAGCGCATTTCAAATAACAAGAACCTTGCTCCGCTTCTGAGTTTGGAAGGTTACCAGATTGATACTGATGGCAGGCGAGGCACAGGGGTGTATGATCAGCTCTTAAAGTCGATAAGCAAACTAAAGGACAAGGGTTTGTTCTGGGGAGCTTCACTCACCATGACGAGAACCAACTTTGACGAAGTCACCGATGAGGCATTCATTAAGCAACTCATTGATAGTGGATGCAAACTATTCATGCTGGTCGAATACACGCCAGTTATTGCAGGAACGGAAAATTGGGTGCTGAGTGAAGAACAAAAATCAAGGGTTATTGCGATTCGCAACAACTTCCGCAAGAAATACCGTGCGATGTTTATTGCCTTACCTTGGGATGAAGACGAAATCGGTGGTTGCCTCTCGGCAGGACGTGGATTCATACACGTAAGCGCAGAAGGAAATGTTGAACCGTGTCCCTTCATCGCTTATTCTGACACCAACCTTAAAAATCTCACACTTAGAGAAGCACTTCAATCCAAGATGCTAAAAACAATTAGAGAAAACCACGCTGAACTCAAAGAAATCCAAGGTTGCGCTCTTTGGGAAAAACGCGAATGGGTTAAATCCCTTGCAAAGACATCTGATTGAGTGAAAAAGCGAGGGACAATTGAAAGCCTTGTCATCAACTAAAAAGATGGTTGTTGAGTGGAAAGGCAATCTCCGTTTAGAAGCAAAGAACGAGAAAGGACTGACAGTGAAGTTTGATGCTCCTTTGGAGCATGGTGGAGAAGAAACTGCATTATCCCCATGGAGAATGTGTTAGCGAGTTTAGCTTCCTGTAGCAGTTTCCATGTCTTAACTATTCTGAAGAAGAAAAGACTCAATGTTACTGGTTACTCTGTTGAAGCTACCGCAGAGAGAAGAGAAGAACCGCCCAGAGTCTTCACCAAAATCCACCTGAAATACATCGTTAAAGGCTTGAACATCACTTCTGAGGCAGTGGAAAGCGCAATCAAACTATCTGAAGAGAAATATTGCTCGGTAGGTGGAATGCTAAAACAAGCCGTTCCAATCACATCTTCGTTTCAAGTAGTTAAAGAGGGTTAAGACTTGAAAATCTACTTAGGGTTTAAGGAAGGAAAACGACCTGAAATTGTAGAGTCTGACATTCAACCCACAGCTAAAAGCCACCCTCAATATGACTTCTTTTATGGACCTTTCAAGACATTTGAAGAAGCTTCAGCTTACGTCAAAGCTACGACAGGGTTAGCATGTGGAGATAGCTAACAAACTGGATAAGAAAAGAAGAAACAGGGAATTCAAGAATAAGGGTTATAGCGACCGCATTCGATTGTTTCTTGGGTTATGTTCAACTTCTGCCATTCCTAAAGCTTCCAAGATTGGCGGTATGTAGTTTGCAAAGCGACCTCGTAGGCCATTTTTGAGTCCATACCAACCTCCCACGGGGTTTTTGGTAGACCTTCCCCAAGCTTCAACAGTTCCTTCCTGAGCAGGCTTCTGTTCGTCTGCGCTGCCAAGTGGCATCCAGTCGCTTTTTGCTTTTAACATTTTATGTAGATCGTCTATGCAACGGAGCTGGTATTTGAGTTCTGTTTTACCAACCCAGACAACTACAGCTGGAGGGTTAGCTGTTTCATCTTTGTATGCGGTGTACTCGGAGGTTCCGCTTGGGGTTTTGAGCACCCAGGGTTTGTCTTTTGTTCCATTTCCTTTAACTGACAAAAAATCACCAGAGAATAATTAAACGAAATTCTAATTGAACTTTTCGATTTATTAAATCCTGATAGGATTGGGCGCCACAAGCAGTTAAACCCAGGTTTAGCATAACTCTCTACGTTATTGTTTAGATAAAAAGTTCTCAATATCCTCGATAAACTTCAATGTCCCTGTTTCTATTTGCTTTGCTAAAGTATCTAAATCACTAAAGTCTGGGTTGTCAACAGAATGCCCTCTATAATAGAATCAACGCCTTTTGTCGTTGATGGAATGCAGTATTGATTCCAACCGCTTTCTCTAAACAATTTCCAAAATTTTGTCTGAACTTGTTTGTTGTATCCTGCTAACCAAACTTCAAATCTGAATGTGTCATGGACAAAAACTATCGCCACTTTCAATTTTCGAAGTTTTAATGAATTCTGGAAGAAGGAAAAATACGTCATATCCATATATCCAAAGTAAACGCTCCCAGAAACAAAATAATCAGGGTATTTTTTTTCAAAATATGATCTCAACTCCATAATGAAACTTATTAATTCTCTATATGCCTCTTTTATGGTTCCCTCTCTAACTGTTTTCTATATTCAATCATGTTTTCGTTAAATGAACCCAAGCCGGGAGTCCTCTTTCTACAAATTCTCTTTAATTGGGTAAAGCCTAATTAGTTTTTCCAATCACTATAGAGGCATGGCTAAAGCGTTTACTTCTGATCTAATTGCACCGTGTGGCATGAACTGCGGCATATGCAAATCTTATCTTGCATATTCGCGGGGAGTGCCCTACAAGAAAGGTAAAGTTTCGCATTGCAATGGTTGCTTGGTCAGGAGACAAGAATTGTGCATTCATCAAACGGGACTGCCCCAGAAAAGTAGGCAAAAACCTCAGGTTCTGCTACGAATGTGAAGACATGCCCTGTAAGCAATGAGCCAAATTGGATCACTATAAAGAGCACATGGTATGAGCATGGTTGAAAACCAAAAAATGATTCAACAAAAAGGTATTGATGAGTTCCTTAGGAGTCAGGCTGAGAAGTATCGATGTCCCGGCTGTGGCGATGTCGTTTCGGTGCATGATGGAAAATGCTATGCATGCGGTTATCAAGCAGACAAGCCGAAAGGGTCTAACCCTAAGTTGCGGTGGATACCTAACCGAAAAAAGATGTCTGTAAACTGATTCTATATCCGTTTCATTCATAGCTTAATGATTGTCTTGGTGTTTCACAGACAAGAGCACGTTAAAGCAACCGAGAGCCAGAAGATGCTCTGGAAGATTTCAAAGGATTCATGGTTAGCATTTGATATTGCGCGATCTTCAAAATAAGAGCCTGCGCAGGTTTTGGTGTGAGGATTGCCGTGTGGTTCAGATGCAGT